>SFGJ01000056.1 GCA_004557655.1 Clostridiales bacterium
TATCGCTCTGGTCAGGAAATACCGGGACTGCGAGGAACTGACCGATACCATGCTCTATGCGTTCATTGACAGGATTGAGGTTCACGAAGCCACAGGCGGACGGACTATCTACCGCCAGCAGAACATTGATATTCATTTCAATTTCATCGGCAACTACTACCCGCCTGTTGAAGCTGTTTCCGAGGAAGAACGGATTGCCGCTATTGAAGCCGAGCAGTTGAGGAAGAAGCAGGAAAAGGGCAAGCGAGCCGCAGAGGTTCAGAAACAGAAAAAAGCGGCATTGAAGAAAGCCGCAGAAGCCGGAGAGCCGGAAGCGGTTGCCGAATACGAACGCAGACTTGCCATGCAGCGTGAGCGAAACCACCGCCGACAGCAGAAAATCAAGGAAGCCAGGGAAGCCGACCCTGCCCATATCGCCCAAATGGAGGAAAAGGAACGCTTGCAGCGTGAAAAGCTGCTGGAAGCCGAGCGCAAACGGGCGGAGCGAGACAATAGACAGAAGAAATTATCCCGAAAGGAGCTGAAAGAAGCCGCCAAAACAGACCCGGAAGCCGCTAAAGCGTGGGAAGCTCTGAAAGCCAAGGAAGCCATAGCCAGACAGCGGAAAAAGGAGCGTGAGGAAGCAAAAATGGCGGCTGACCCCGAATATGCCGCAATGATGGCAGCACGCAAGGCTGAATATACGAGGACGAGAACCGCCAAGCGCAAGGCGGAGCGTGAAGCCCTTGCGGAGCTTGCCAAGACCGATGAGGAAGCCGCAAGGAAGCTGGCTGAAATGAAAAAGTATCAGAGCGAAGCGAATGTCAGATGCTATCGGAAAATGAAAGCCGATGCGGAAGCCGGAGACCCCGAAGCCATCAAACGCTATGAAGCCACCCTTGCCAAGCGCAGGGAGGAATACCACAAAAGGAAAGGAGCCTGACCATGGAACTGAATTACATCAAGTGCGGAGATTACTACATCCCCGACATCAGACTTCAAAAGCCGAATATCCGGCTCGGTCACTACGGTATGCTGCGCAAGGCGTACCTCAGGGAACACCGCCCTGCACTCTACGCACATTTGGTGCTGTCCGAAACGCTCTACGAGCATTGCGCCGAAATCGAGCAAGCCGCAAGAAGCCGCCTTGACCTGATGATGCCGGAGCTTGCAAAGAGCGCAGGAGCAACGGAAGAACTGAAAGCCCAAGACCCCATGAAATGGGTGGGCTTGATGAACTCCTGCAAGGCACAGGCAGAGGAAATCGTGAAGTATGAGCTGATTTATGATTGATGGTCAAGAGCCGAAAAAATCGAATATTTCACGACAGAAACGCTTCGGACGAGGAATGTATAGCCGGAGCGTTTTCCATTGAAAAATCGCCGTTTTCCCCAAGTCAAGAGCCGGAGAAAACACCCGAAAAACACCCCTATTGCGTAACAGAGGCGCAGAAACGGAGAAAACACCCGAAAAACACCCCTATTGCGTAACAGAGGCGCAGAAAGGAGCTTGCATGAGAACAGGGCTTACGAAGCAGGAAAAGACCACCGAAATCTACTTTGACGAGAAAGAACCCACCATCTATATCCGCACCCACAACACCGACCTCAGGAACAGGCTGACCGCCTATGCCTCAGCTCACCCCGGCGAGTGCCGCCAGACCGACGCAGATCCGGACACGGGCTGCATGGAATTTGAAATCCGCAAGGGGCGGTTCTCCTTTCGGCTGACCGCACCATACAGCGAGGAACGCCGCAAGGCGGCAAGCGAAGCGGCGAAAAAGAGCGGTGTTCATAGGCAGAGGCAGCAGGAATGATACGACGCCAAACACATACCGATGGTATAATAATTAAAATCAAATTCGTATGGGCGGTATGTTCATTTCGTCATATTTTTCTGCTATAATCAATTTATAAAGGCAGAAAGGGTGAGACGAATGGAAATAAAGCTCGCTGAAAATATTCGCGCTTTCCGAAAGCAGAGATCTCTTACACAGGAGCAGCTTGCGGAGGTGTTGGGCGTAACGGTCGGCGCGGTTTATAAATGGGAAGCAAAGCTCTCCCAGCCCGAATTAACCATGATCATGGCCATGGCGGACTTTTTTGACACGTCGGTGGACGTGCTGCTGGGCTATGAGATGAAGGACAATCGCTTGCAGGCAAGCGTGGAAAGGCTAAAACAATATCTTCATGAAAAAAATCAAAAGGGGCTTGCGGAAGCGGAAAAAGCGCTAAAAAAATACCCACACGACTTCAATGTCGTTCACGAAAGTGCCGAGCTGTATTGTGTGTTCGGCGTGGAGCTTCAAAATCAAAGTTTGCTGCTGAGAGCCTTGGAACTCTTGGAGCAATCGCGCCTGTTGCTGCCGCAGAACACAGACCCGCAGATCAGCGTTCTTACGATTTATGGGGAAATGGCAGATGTATATCTGATGCTGGACGAGGGCGAAAAAGCCGTAAATCTTTTGAAGGCGCACAATGCAGGCGGCCTGTACAGCGATGTGATTGGCCTGATATTGGCGACCAACCGGAAGCGGCCGGATGAAGCTGTGCCGTTTCTGTCTGAATCACTGCTGAAAAACACCACAGCCATCATACGCACCATTATGGGCTACATAAACGTGTTCTTTCAGCAAGAGGATTACAACTCGGCACAGGCAATCCTGCTTTGGGGAGATCATGTTCTTTCCGGGTTGAGAAATGAGGACAAGAACAGCTTCCTCGACAAGATAAACAGTGTGTTTCATGTATGCCTTGCCTATACGCAGGTGA
Organism: Clostridiales bacterium; assembly: GCA_004557655.1. Taxonomy (GTDB): domain Bacteria; phylum Bacillota; class Clostridia; order Oscillospirales; family Oscillospiraceae; genus Vescimonas. The sequence goes on from SFGJ01000056.1 coordinate 2,751, forward strand.
AAGCCGATGACCGCTGCGCCGCCCGTCATTCCCTGTGCCATGCGAAAGAGCTTGCAAAACGCTTTGATGCAGCGCCGGACTACAAAGCGGAGGCCATTCTCTTTGTTGACCACATAAAACCTTTCAGCGCACACGATAATATCGGCGCAACGGCAATGATGGGCATTCAAAACACGCTTGCTGCCATCGGGGACGATATACTATCCACTATGTGGAGGGAGGTAAATGACCATGAAGAATAAACCGCTGAAAAAGCAACTCTCAGCGCAGTTTTATCATCGGAACATCCCTGTTCTCTGCGTCGCTGTTTTCGGCGCATTGGTTTCAGGCTCGCTCAATTTGATTCTTTCGTGGATCATGCAGCAGCTTATCGATGCGGCATCCGGTGTTCCTGGTGCGCTTGCCATCGGAACGCTCGCAAAAATCAGCGGAGGGTTTGTGCTGCTTTGCGTAGCGGCGTTTCTGCTGGACTATATTTCACAGCCCCGCTTTATTGAGAGAGCCATGCGGCAGTATAAAGATTTCGCCTTTCAGAAGCTCACGGAAAAGAGCATTTCATCCTTTCGGGACGAGAGTACGGCTGCCTATCTTTCGGCTCTGACCAACGACGCAGGCAGCATAGAGGCGGACTATCTTGCGCAACAGCTTTCCCTGATCACAAAAACCGTGACATTCATCGGCGCGCTCGCCATGATGCTGTGGTACTCCCCGGTTATGACCGCCATCGCCATCAGCATTACGATTTTGCCGCTGGTCGCTTCCCTTCTGACGGGAAACAAGCTGCAAGAAGCTGAAAAGCGTGTGTCGGAGCGAAACAAGGACTTTACCGCCGCGCTGCACGACTGCCTCAGCGGATTCTCGGTCGTTAAGAGCTTCAAGGCGGAGAAGGAGGTCTATAAGCTCTTTGCCGAAAGCAACCGGGCTTTGGAGGGAGATAAGTTCAGCAAACGGAGGATCAAGATCCTCGTGGGTATGATCGGCGCTGTGACGGGCATTTTTGCGCAGCTCGGCGTGTTTCTCATTGGAGCGTACCTCGCTCTGTCCGGCTATGGGTTGACCCCCGGCGTTGTGATCATTTTCGTAAACCTGATGAACTTTATGATTCAGCCCATCGCGGAGCTGCCGGGGCTGCTGGCAAGCCGCAAGGCGGCGCTGGGGCTGATCGGCAAGCTGGCGACAGCACTGGAAAAGAATCCCGCCTCTGGCGGCAGCGCGGCGCTTTCCCGGCTGGAGAAGGGCATTCGTCTCGAACAGGTGTCGTTCAGCTATGACGGAGAAAAGGATGTGCTGCACGAGATCTCCGCCGAGTTTAAGGCCGGCAAAGCCTATGCTATTGTGGGTGGCAGCGGCAGCGGAAAATCAACGCTGCTTCATCTGTTGATGGCGGGGAGCAGGGAATATGCTGGAAGCATCTTGCTTGACGGAACGGAGCTTCGCAGCATCGCCCCGGAATCGCTGTATGAAACGATTTCAGCCGTACAGCAGAATGTGTTCGTGTTCAATGCCTCCATAAAGGATAATGTTTCCATGTTCCGCAGTTTCCCACAGCAGGAGCTTGACGAGGCGATTCGCCACGCCCATCTAACGGGGCTGATTGCGGAACGGGGAGAAGGCTATCTCTGCGGCGAGGGCGGCAGCGGGCTGTCCGGCGGCGAAAAGCAGCGCATATCCATTGCCCGAAGCCTACTGAAAAAATCCTCCGTCCTTCTGGCTGACGAGGTAACGGCTTCGCTGGACGCACAGACGGCCCATCAGGTCACAAACGATATTCTTGACCTGCATGGTATGACCCGCATCATCGTGACGCATACGCTGGAGGAATCCCTGCTCCGCCGCTATGACGGCATCCTCGTCCTGAAGGACGGACGCATCGACGAGACGGGCAGCTTCGACGAGCTTATGGAGAAGAAAGGGTATTTCTTTGCGCTGTTCACTGTGGCGCAGTAAAAAGGAAGTAAATTCGATTGTTAAAGAAATCAAAATAAACTTGCTCATACTCTCTCAAAGCGCAATCGACAAAAATCGGTTGTGCTTTTCTTTTACCCAAAATCAAGAAAGGAGCGACCACCCATGACGAAGAAGAAAACGCCGCAGACCATCGAGGAATGCAACGCCGAGCTGGAACTCACGCAGAAGAAAATCCGGCAGTATGAGAACCGAAGCAAGATGCTTGACCGCAGGCTTGCCATTGAGAAGCGCAAGGCACGCAACCACCGCCTGTGTTCGCGGGGCGGCTTTATTGAAAGCATCGTGCCGGAGCTTATCACCATGACGGACGAGGACGCGCAGACCTTTTTCCGACTTGCCTTGACGAGTGAACCGGCGCGGGAGTTTTTGAGAAAACGAGCCGAGGAAACGACAAGCTGAATAATCCCTTGGCAACAAGGGCGCACTTATACACCCTGACGGGCGTTGTGCGCTCTGCCGAGGGCTGAAACTCTCCACACAGCCCTGCCGTGTTCCGAGTTTGGCGGCGTTGCCGCGAACAGGGAAAACTGCATTTTCCCTGCGACGGCTTGCGCCGTCTACCCTTTTGCACACTTGCCGCGAGGGAACGCCTTGCCGCCAAGATCGTCAGCCGGGGAAAAGGCAAATCCGCCGTAGCCGCAGCCGCCTACCGAAGCGGCGAAAAGCTGACGAACGAGTGGGACGGACTGACCCACGACTACACGAAAAAGGGCGGCGTTGTCCATTCGGAAATACTGCTCCCGGCACACGCCCCGCCCGCTTTCTCTGACCGCAGCACCCTGTGG
>SFGJ01000057.1 GCA_004557655.1 Clostridiales bacterium
CAGCACACCGCTAACGAGTGGCAGACCACCGAGCATAACCGCCATATTCGCAGCAACCGGGTATATCAGATGAATTACTACATTTACGAGAATACCCGCTACGACAAAGAAGCGCAGAAATCTATCCCGTATTCATGGACGCTTACATGGAGCGTGCGCACCAACAGCCCAAGCAGAACCCAAGCGAAGATTGCCGGACAAGATAGAAAGGTTTTCACCGACAAGGCAGCTATGGAAAAGTATCTGAATGGGCGTATCAAAGCGTATGACCGCTTGTTTACGGAAATCTCCCCGCCTATCCCGCAGGAGTACGCCGACTATTTCAAAGTAAACGGTATGCTCATGCCGGACTACACCATAGAGGGCGAAGAACCCCCGCAGCAGCAACAGGCGGCAGCTATCCCCGAAAATACCGGGCAGGAAAAGGAGCGTGAACACATGAGCGAACAGTTTTCTATTATGATAGGCAACCGCAGCCGCTTTGACGCGGGCGACCCCGGCGGCTATTGGTTGGATATGCCCGCCACAAAGGAGCAGTTGCACGAAGCTATGCGGAACGTCGGCATTACCGCCGACAACCCGCAGGATTTTTCCATTCGCGGCTATTCCGACGACCCGGAGAAACATATTGCCTTGCCTTATGAAATGGTATGCGCCGCCGACGTGGACGAACTCAATTTTCTTGCGGCGCGGCTCGAACAGCTTGACCCCGCCGAGGTTGGCAAGCTGAACGCAGCTTTGCAGCAGAAAAACGGGCTTGCAAATATTGGACAGGTAATTGACTTCACCTACAACGTGGATTTTTACGTCCATATCCCCGAAGTACATAACTACCACGATTTGGGCGACTATTACTTAAATCAATCCGGCATGGTACAAATGCCCGAAGAATGGAAAGGCGGCATTGACCTTTCTACTTTTGGCAGGAACGCTGCCGCGCAGGAAAAAGGCGCGTTTACCGAGTACGGCTATATCGTGGAAAGCGGCGACGAGTGGGAACGGCAGTTTGAGGGGCGCGAAGTGCCGGAAGAATACCGCATTATGAGTTACCCGCAGCCGGAGCGCGGCGAACAGGACAAAGCCTATATGGACGCAGCCGAAACGCAGCAAGCAGACGCACAGGCCGCAGAGCCGCAGCAGCCCCGCCCCGTCGTCCCCATTATCCTTACTTCCGAAAAGCCCGCCGAAAAGGTAAAGGAGATCACCGCGCGTTTGGAACAGGGCGTACAGGCGATTTTTGACAGCGACCGCTACAAAGAGTTTCTAACCGCTATGTCAAAGTTCCATGATTATAGTTTGAATAACACTATCCTAATTGCTATGCAGGGCGGCAATTTGGTAATGGGCTTCCGTCAATGGGAAAAGGAGTTTGACCGCCATGTAAAGAAAGGCGAGAAAGGCATTAAAATCTTTGCCCCCGCGCCCTACAAGGTGAAAAAGCTGGTTGATAAAATCGACCCCGAAACGAGAAAGCCCATGCTTGACCGCGAGGGAAAAGTGGTAAAGGAAGAAAAGGAAATCACCGTCCCCGCCTTTAAGGTTATAACCGTCTTTGATATTTCGCAGACCGAGGGCAAGGAGTTTCCCGACCTTTCCGTTAAACCGCTGCTTGCCGATGTGGAGCAGTACGAGGATTTTTTCGCCGCCCTTGAAAAAGCGTCCCCCGTCCCGATTGCATTTGAGCAGATCACAAACGGCGCAAATGGGTATTTCAGTTTGACCGACAAGCGTATTGCAATCAAAGAGGGCGTGAGTGAATTACAGGCGGTAAAGACCGCCATTCACGAAATCGCCCATGCGAAGCTGCACGACGTAGACTTAAACGCCCCGCCGGAGCAGCAAAACCGCGTTGACCGCCATACCTGCGAGGTAGAAGCGGAAAGCGTCGCTTATACGGTTTGCCAGCATTTCGGCCTTGATACTTCCGATTACTCTTTCGGCTATGTGGCTGGTTGGAGCAGCGGCAAGGAAATGACCGAGTTAAAAGCGTCCCTTGAAACAATACAGACCACCGCAAAGGAACTCATTACCGAGATTGAGGGGCATTTTACCGAGTTGCAGCAGCAGCGGCAAGCCGAGCAGGAGCAGGGCGATACCTTTTCCATTTATCAGTTAAAGCGCGGGGACGAAACAAGGGACTTGCGCTTTGAGCCTTATGACCGTCTGCAAGCGGCTGGACTTACCATTGACCGGGTAAATTATGAACTCGTCTATACTGCACCGCTTACAAAGGATATGACGCTGGGCGACATTTGGGAAAGGTTTAATATCGACCACCCCGCCGACTTTAAGGGGCATAGCCTTTCCGTTTCCGACATTGTTGTGCTTCATCAGAACGACGAGGACACCGCCCACTATGTAGACAGTATCGGTTTTCAGCAAGTGCCGGAGTTTTTGCAGGAGCAGCAGACCCCCGTATTTGACAAGCTGCCGCCCGAACAGCAGCAAGCCTTGTCCGACACCGTACAAGACACTTTGCAAATGCTGGTTGACGCAGACAAGCGGATTTATGGCGACGTTACGGGCAAGACCCTTGAAGCAATCGCGGCGCAAGGATATTCCTACAAGGACGGGCAGCTTGAAAAGCAGCAGCCGGAAGCGACCCCCGACAGCCTTTTGACGGGTGAAACCGTTAGAACGCCGAGGGGCAATTTTCATATTACCGATATGAGCCGTGAACAGATCGAAGCGGCGGGATTTGGTTTTCACCATGCGTCGGAGGACGGGAAGTATCTCATTATGGGGAATGGCACACAGGCTTATGCCATAGCCGCCGAGCAGCCGCAGCGGGATAATCCCTTAAAGCACGTCGAGGACACCATAGAGCAGAACGACAACAATTTTGACGGGCTTATCAACAATACGCCGCAAACGCCCACCGTTGCAGATTTTGAGCAGCGGGCAAAGGCGGGGGAAGCGATTTCCGTTACCGACCTTGCAAAAGCGGTAAAAGCCGAGAAACGGGAACAGCCGCAGAAAAAACCGTCCATTTTGAAGAAGCTGGACGAATACAAGAAACAGGCGGCGCAGCAGCCGAAAGATAAACAGAAAGAGCATAAAAAGGATTTGGAGGTTTGATAGCATGAATACCCGCTTTACCATTGAGGAAGAAAACATTGTTGCGATCTACGCCGAGGACAGCCGGGAAACAACGCTTGAAAATATCCTTGCCGCCATGCCCTACATGGACGAGGATATGCGCCAGCTTGCCGCCGCAGCGGTGAACAAGCTGCAAGCCATGACGGACAGCGAGTTTTCCGAAAGGGAGTTTATCTTGACCGACGAGGAATAGCCCATAGAGAACAGGGGCGCGGTTGCCGATTTCCGGCACCGCGCCCCTGTTCTTTTTTTGTCCTTGCGTGGACAATTAGAAAGCCGTTTTTGCGGGTTTGAATATACTTTATCGTCTATGTCGTTTTCATGCGCTGGAAGCCGCAGAAACACAGGCGTTTTCAGCCCTTAACATTCCACTTGCCACCCCATGTTTTGCGCCTTATCGCTCCTGCTCCCGCGCCCTGCTTTGGGACGGGTAAAGAATACTATCGACGTTCTTTTTGACAACGCCGTATTCCTGCATTTGCTTCTTGGCTTGCCGATAATCTTCATACAATTTGGTTTTCCTGTCGTTTAAGCTTCTATACTCCTTGCGCAGCGCGGCGAGATCGGGCAGCTTCTTTATCTGCATTTCCTTTAATGCCCTTGCCGCAGCTTCAAACAGGATAATTTCGCTTTCATGCCCCCGCAGATACTTTTCCTTGTCCGGCGATTTTCGGTATTCATCGTAAATCGGTTTTAACTGTCGGTATGTGGTGGTGTGCTTGATAAGCAGCGACAAATCAGACATACGCTGTTCCACTTCCTTAACCGCCTTTGCCGCCGCGTCATG
>SFGJ01000058.1 GCA_004557655.1 Clostridiales bacterium
TTTCAGCCAGCTTTGCAGCTTGGAAATGCGGGCTTTCAACTGCCGCAGCTTCTGATTTGTGACTTCGATTTCGCGGTTGATGTTTCCCCGCTCCGTGCGTATCCCGCGCTTCTCCATCTGAAAGGCGGCTACGCCCAGATGCACGGTGGGGATCAGGTCTATTCCCTGCCGCTCATAGCTGCGGTGGTCTATACGCTCGGTATGATTTCCCTTTTCAAGATACGAATTGCAGATTTCAGCCCACGCCGCCCGCCATTCCTCCGCTTTGGTCTGCTCGTTCCAGTCGGTGGCGGGAACGGATTTGCATTTGTACTGCCGCTTTTTCGGGTCGTAGATTTTGTTTCCGTCCTTATCAAGAACATACTCCTTTTTCTGCTTCGCGCCCCATGCGCCGTCCTGCTCAATGGGGCGCATGGTCAGCAGGATATGGGCGTGGGGGTTGCCGTCGTTCTTGTCGTGTAAGCAAACGTCAGCGCACATTCCCGCCGCCACAAAGTTGTCCTTCACATACTCCCGCACAAGAGAAACGCCCTGCTCCCGCGTCAGTTCGTAGGGCAGGGCGATTTCAATCTCCCGCGCAAGCTGTGCGTTTTTTGCTTTCTCGATTCTCTCAACCGCGTTCCACAGAGCGGAGCGGTCAGAGAAGGCGGGCGGGGCGTTGTCGGGCAGTAAAATCTCGGTGTGGACGATACCGCCTTTGCGGGTGTAGTCGTGAATCGCTCCGTCATATTCGTTGACGAGTTTTTCACCGCTGCGGTAGGCGGCTGCGGCAACGGCGGACTTGCCCTTGCCGCGGGAGATGATTTTGATGCTGCAATGGTAAATCGCCATGCACCGCGCTCCTTTCTGCGGGTTTACCCGCCGTTTCCTTTTGTGCCGGCAGGCGCAAAACGCCGTCTGCAAGACCGCACGATACCACGGTTATGTGGTATATAAGTGCGCCCTTCGGGTAGGGGGATGGCGGCGTTAGCCGCGTTCCCTTGCTCCGCTGCCCTCGTCCGCGTCCCCGTCCGCTACGCGCCGTGCGGTCAATCCGTCCAATATGCGGCGGCTCTGCTCGGTGAGGACGGTCTTTTCAAGGAAGATTTGAAACTGCTCGTCAGTCAAAGATATGCTTTCGGGCAGCAGGCTTTCAAACAGCCCCATGCGTTTGCAAAGGCGTTTCGTCCTGTCCTTGCGCTCCTGCGCTTTCTGCGCCTGCACAAGCTGTCTGCGCTTGTTTTCAAGCTGTCGGATTTCTTCCTCGATGCCTGCGATTTTTTCGATTTTGGTCTTTGCCATGTGTAAAAGCTCCTTTCGTTTGTTGGATTTGAAATGGATGGGATGGGAAGGGAAGCGATGGAGAAACGCCCCTTTCGGGAACGGGAAAACGGCTCGCCCTTGGGTTGGCAAGCCGTTTTTTCGTTTCCATGTTCGGTTATGCGCTTCTTTGCATTTCGCTTTCCTGCGGCGGCAGCTCGTAGGCTGTGCCTTTGAGGATCTCCGCTCTTGCCGCTTCCTCAGCGGCTTTCTTTGCGGCTACTTTCCTTGCGTACCGCTCCTTGTCCCGCCTGCGCAGGATTTCCCGCTGTTCCTCGCTCATCTCGCGGCGCAGCTTCTTCTTCCTTTTCTTTTCGGGCGTTGCCGCCTGTGCCGCTTCCTGCTCCGGCAGGTCGAATTTGCCGATAAAATTCAGGTAGATGTCCACCTGCATCGTCCGCTTTCCCTCGATTTTGACGGCTTCATGGACGACCACCTTTTCCACAAATTCATTCAAAAGGGTGGGTGTCAGCTCGGTAAACTCCGTGTGCCGCTTTACCAGCTCCAAAAACCTGTCGGCTCTCACGCTGTCGGTGTTGTAGCGGTCTATCTCGGCTTGCAGCCGTTCAAGCTCCGCATCAAGGCTTTTCTGCTCGGCGTCATAGCCCGTCAGCAGTTCGGAAAAGTGGTTTTCGGGAATTTTATCGGCGGCGTAGCTTTCGTACAGTTTTTTGATCAGGCGGCTGATTTCCTCGCGGCGGCGTTTGCCCTTTGTCAGCTTTCTGCGGCTCTCCCTGACCGCCGCTTCCTGTTGCAGCGCCGCTTCCTCCCGCACACGCTGAATGAATGCGGCTTCGTTTTCAATGGCGTATCTGCTTGCCAGCCGTATCGCGTCCAGTATCAGCTGCTCCACGACTTCCACGCGGATATAATGGCAGGTGCAGGACTTGGAATAGTGGCGGTAGCCGGAACACACATACTCATGGTGGGGGTGGTCGGGTCGCCCGGAGGTTCCCCGCTTGTGATACATCTTTGCGCCGCAGTCGGCGCAATAGAGAACGCCCGTCAGTGGATTGGTATCTTCATCGTATTTGCATACCCGCCGCTTGGTTCCCCGCAGCCGCTGAACGATATTCCATGTTTCCTCGTCTATGATTTGCGGGTGTGCGTCCTTGAAGATGCGCTTTTTATCGGGAGTGGGCTTCCGCTGCTTGGATTTGTAGCTGTCCGTCCCCGTCTTGTTGAGGACTTTCCAGCCCATATATTCCTCTTTCTTGAGGATGTTGATGATGGTGGCGCTCGACCATTTATACGGGTCTGCGTTGTGCGCCCCACGGCTCGTCCTTTCGCCGATGCTTTTCCAATGGGCGTTGGGGGTCAGTATCCGCTCGGCGGTCAGTTCCTCCGCGATTTTTGCAATGCTCTTTCCCGCAATCACGCTTTGGAATATCCGCTTTACGACGGGTGCGGCTTCCCCGTCCACAAGCCATTTCTGGCGGTCCTTCGGGTCGTGGAGGTAGCCGTAGGGCAGTGCGCCCGTCACATGGTTTCCCGCCGCCGTCCTCGCATCGAATATCGCCCGTATTTTGCGGCTGGTGTCTCTTGCGTGCCACTCTGCAAGGATATTGCGAAAGGGCATAAAATCGTCCTCGCCTTTGGCGGTGTCGATGCCCTCCGCAACGGCGATCAGCCGGACGCTCATTTCCCGAAGCTGTTCCAGAAATAAGCCCACGCGCAGATGGTCACGTCCCAGGCGGCTCATATCCTTTATCAGGATTTGCCCCACGCTGCCGCGCGAAATATCCTCCGTCATCTGCAAAAAGCCCGGTCTGTCCCAGCGCGTCCCGCTCCAGCCGTCGTCCGTCCTGTGGACGAGGTTTTTGAAGCCGCTTCGGAGGGCGTATTCCTCCAGATAGGCTTTTTGGTTCTCAATGGACAGGCTCTCGTTTTCCCGCCCGTCCTCATGGCTCAACCGCTCATAAAGGATTGTCAGTTTTTCGTTGTTCATGCTTCCCTCTTTCCGGCTCAACGCCTCTTTTGCGGCACATACGGGGTCAGGCAGTTTTCCTCGCCTCCTTTTCGATCAGGCGCAGAATTTTGTCCTCAAACGTTTCCTTGCCCTTTCCGCTAAAACGGACGGTCACAAGGTAGGTGGTGGAGCCGATGCGCCTTGAAAACTGTCCGCACCCGCCGTCGAGTGCGTGGAGTTCCCTGTTCCTGCTTTCGTTTTTCATGCGGCGGCTCCTTTCCGCATTGAATTTTGCAGTCGGTTGGTGTAGAATGTGGCAAAACTCCTTTCCTGTTTTCTGACAGGGCAGTCCGGCACTTGCGCTGTCCGAAAACGCCCTCTCACAAATAGGAGAAAAACGGGGTGTAAATCGGAACTGCTTCCGAAAACTCTTTGAATGCTTTTCATCTCCGCCCGCTTTCTCCGCTCTCTGTCCGTCTGTGCCGCAAACGGCGCTCTCGCCTGTGTTTTTCGGGGTGTCCCCGTTCCTTTATGATATAGCCCGTT
>SFGJ01000020.1 GCA_004557655.1 Clostridiales bacterium
GCCAGAGGGAGGGGGCGCTTCAGCCACTCCCGGGGCGTCTGGATGATGGTCAGCGCGGACATTCCCAGCAGCGCCGCGATCAGGGCGAACCACATCATATGTGTCACATCTCTTTCTTTGTTTACTGTCCGGCGTCATTGTCCGCGGCGGCCGGCTGGCCCTTCCGGCGGTCGTTTTTCGCGTAATAGCCCAGCTTGTCTTGATACATCTGGCGGTCGATGCGGTTCATGAAGTCGGCAATGGTCTCGGTGTGCAGGTCGGCGATGGCGTAGCCCATGGAGGCGGAGAGACGGTAGGGCTTGTCGTGCGTCCCGTTGACCTCCTCAAAATTCTCCTTTGCCCGCGCGATAAGGCTTTGGACAAGCTGCTCGTCCGCGGTGTTCAGTATGACGACGAATTCATCACCGGCGTACCTTGTCACCACACCATATTCGCCGAAGGCATTTTTGAGCAGACCGGCGGCAAGGATCAGCGCGGTGTCGCCCTCAGCATGCCCGTAGGTATCGTTGATCGCCTTGAAGCCGTTCAGGTCGATCATAATGCCGCAGACCCATGTGTCCTTCCTCTTATACGCCCGCTTCTGCATAGCAATATCAGGAACGGCTGGAGGACGAGGATGCATTCTGGACATACGCGATGATCTGAAGCACCCGATAGACCAGTTCCAGCAGCGAGATGACCATGTCGTTGATGTACTCGATGTTGTACAGGCGGAACAGCTTCTTGCACATGGCCAGCTCCTCGTCGGTGGCCATGCCATTTTCCTTCATGATATCGTAGGCGCGCTGCTGCGCCTTCTTCTCGGTTTTCAGCACCTGAATGGACATAATGAAGGACAGCAGGTAGAAGACGAGGGCGATGGCAGTCAGGAGGATGGTGTACATCCCGTTGGTGGTTTTGAACATGTACAGATCCAGCAGCGCGCCGATGATGACCATGGGGACGAAGGCCAGCGGCCCGATGTAGATGACGGGCGTCAGGCGGACGCGGGTCTGCATATCCGGGTCATTCTCCTTGTCCAGAACGGCAAGAGCGGATTTCTGCGCCGCCATGGCAAGGGATGTGACGCTCTGCTTCTTCCATGTAAGCCGCCTCAGCCGCACCTTCTTGAAATAATGGCTGTAGCTGTTGCCCAGCAGAATGGAGCCTGTCTTGGAGACCTTGATCCTCTGCAGGCCATTCTGATCGAGGATGTCTCTAGCCACCTGCTCGCCGGTCATGCCGCAGCTGCTTTGCTTCCGATTGTACCGGGTGTAGCGGATGGCCAAATAGATGGACACGAAAAGGGCGAATATGGATGCTACCAGCAAAAGCGCGCCCACCACGCCCATGGCAAGGATAACGGCATCCGAGACGCCGTCCAAACTGCCGTCCGCCGCCAAGCGGACCGCATTCAAAAATTCTGACATGATACTGTCCTCCTGTTTGTATTTTTGCGCGAAGCGGCTGAGAGGGCCTCCTGCGCCATTTTTCGCTGTCGTTTTCCGGTAAGAGCAACATTACTATACCCGCCCGACTGCAACAAAAGCGCAACAAACGCTTACCGCCGCGATGTGCCGCGCCGGTAAGCGTTTGTTTTTTGGCTTATGCGTTCTTATCCAGAGACGATGGACGCGGCGGTCAACTCCGCCCATGAGTACTGAGACATATACTCGCCCTGATAGCGGTTGACGGCGTAGGGGATGTGGCGCAGGAAGTCGTAATAGTCGCAGTCTACAGCATCGGCATCGATGGCGATGGCATTGCGCGTTTTCAGGAGGATACCCTCTGCCCCCACATCGCACAGGGTTTTCCGCAGGTCGCTGATGAGATTGCGGAGGTTGCTCTGGCGGGACAGGGTGTCCGGCCCCTCCTCCCAGAGGACGGCGGACAGCTCGCCCATGGTCACGCCGGCGCCCTTGCGGTCTACCAGATAGGCCAGCAGTTCCTTGGCCTTGCCCCGATGGAAGGTCAGTGCCTTGCCGTCGGCAAAGGCGTCGAAATCCCCGAAGCACTGGAAGCGGATGCGGTGCTTGGGCTCTGGCACGATGGGCGTGCGCAGTTGTTGCAGTGCCTGCGCCACGGTGCCGGGGGTGGGAGGCTTGAGCAGATAGTCGCTGGCGTAGACGCGGAAGGCATCCAGCGCGTACTCGGAGTAGCCGGTGACAAAGACGATATTAGTGCTGCCGTGCAACTCTTTGATGCGGCGGGCCAGCTCAAGGCCGCTGATGCCCCGCATCCGGATGTCCAGAAACGCCACGTCGCAGATATGACTGCGGAGAAAATCCATGGCCTCGGCAGGGTCCCGGAAGCCGTGGACAGCGGCATCCGGAACGGCCTTTACAATGGAGGATACCAGCGCTTCCAGCGCCAGACGTTCGTCGTCAACGGCGATAATCCGCATAGCTTATGCTCCTTTCGGAATATGGATGATGGCGGCAGTCCCTTGACCGGGGGCACTTCGTATGTCCAGCGTGCCTCCGCACAGGATGCGCAGGCGGCTGCGGACGGCGGATATGCCCACATGGGCATGTCCGTCAGCGGGGATGACATCGGGGTCAAAGCCCGCGCCGTTGTCCGCTACGCGCACCTCGTAGTACTCGGGCAGCTCCTGGGTGGAAATGATCACGCATCCGCCGGAAGGCAAAACGCCTATGCCGTGGTTCACGGCGTTTTCCACCAGCGGCTCAATGGTCAGCGGCGGCAGCAGGAAGTCGCTAACCTTGATGTCATAGGCCACCTCCAGCGCCTCCTCATAGCGCAGCTTCTCCAGCGAAAGATAGGCCTGGGTGTGGCGCAGCTCGTCGGAGAAGGAGATAAGGCCCTCCTTTTTGAGGGAGTCCAGATTGCCCCGCAGATAGCGGGAGAAATCGCTGACGGCGGTCTTGGCGGTTTCCGGACGGGTGTCGCAGAGGCAGTAGATGGCAGTAAGCGCGTTGTAGAGGAAGTGGGGCTGGATCTGGGAAAGCATCAGCGCATTGCGGCTTTCGGACAGAGACAGTTCCTGCTCCACCAGTTTTTTCTCTGCCTGGGCGGTGCGGCGTACCTGCGCTGTATAGATCACCGTGCAGGCCAACAGCAGAACTGTCACATCCGCTGCCAGGTAGACGGGGGTGATGGCCCAGAAAAGCTGGAGCGGGACGCTGACCACTACGATCAAGCCGTAGGAAGCGAATACCCATGTATCCCGCCGCCCCAGTATCCGGCGGTGCTGAAAGGCCAGCAGTGCCGTGGAAGCGGGCAGTTGCACAGTGAACAGCAGATACAGCCAGTACAGCGAACCGGTAAAGTCCGCTCCGGAGGCGTCATAGCCAATGTACATTTCATTGAAGGCGGACAGCAGGCATGTCAGCACTGCTGCTGCAGACAACCCGGTGATGTACCAAACCGGGCGGCGGGATATGTACTGCCGCTCCGAAATATACGCCGTCAGGCACCATGCGTACAGCGCCTGGGCGGAGATGAGAAAGAGATCCGTAAGAAAGGTCAGCACCTTGATCAACGGCACTCGCTCCGGAGACGGCTCTGCCAGCAGGATCCAGATAGGCGCGTCCAGCAGCAATGACAGGGCATGGGCGCACAGCAATGCCACAAGGAAGGCGTCCGCGGTAGAGTGCTGTTTCTGGATAAGAGGACGGATCAGCAGCATGACCACCGTGATGAACGCAGCGAACAGTTCCAGCGCGGCACTGACGTAGTAGTATGTGAATAGTGACATGGGGAGACACCTTTCTGCCTGTTGCACTTTTGTTGCGCTTGGAAGCGTACTATGATACACGCAAAGTTTGGCTGAAAAACAGATTCTTTGTATTTTGTATATTGTAGCATAAAAACGGAGAAATGCAATGAAACGAGTGTGCAATTTTTTTCCGTCGCAGAAGAGAAGGGGGCCGGAAGCTGATGAATATTCTTGTGGTTGGCAGCAATGAGGTGCTTTTGACGACACTGGAGGGCATCCTGAAGGGATTGTTTCCCGGCGCGGTGATCACCCGCGCCGCAGATCCATTGATGGCGGGGAAATGCGCATTTCACAACAAGGTGGATCTGCTACTGGCGGAGATAGAGATGAGGCGCATGAACGGCGTGCAGCTGATCCGCTTTGTCCGGCAGGAGCAGCCCGCTGTACGCGCCTATCTGATGGGATCGGCGGATGCCCTGCGAGGCCTGCCGCCGCACATACAGAGCGAGACGGCGGGACTGATCCCGTTCCCGCTTACCGCTGCGGCGGTGGAGGCGGCGCTGAAGGACGCTACAGCAAAGGGTAAGGAGGAATGATCCCAATGACGATGATAACTGCAATTCAGATCGGGGCACTGACATTTATGACGCTGCTGCCGGTGGCGCTGTCGGTGATTCTGTACATGGCGGAGCGTCAACCGTGGACGAAAAAGTTCAGCTACGGCGTGAAGCAGGCCATCATCGGCGTGCTGTTCGGCCTCGTCGCCGTGCTGGCCACCGAGGCGGGCATCTCCGTCAACGGCGCGGTGCTGAACGTGCGCAACGCCGCGCCGTTGACCGCCGGATTGCTCTTCGGCGGCCCGGCGGGCATCATCGCCGGCGTTATCGGCGGTGCATACCGCTGGTTCGCCACCTATTGGGGCGCCGGGGCCTTCAGCCAGCTGGCCTGTACCATCGGCACGGTGCTGGCTGGTCTGTTCGGCGCCGGCTGCCGCCGCTTCATGTTCGACAACAAGAAACCCAGCTGGTTCTATGGCTTGGCCATCGGCATGACCACTGAGGTGCTGCACATGCTACTGGTGTTCCTGACCAACATGAGCGACATCTACGCCGCCTTCCAGGTGGTGGAAAAGTGCGCCGCCCCCATGATCTTGTGCAACAGCGTATCCGTGATGCTGTCCCTACTGCTGGTGGCCATGATCGGTAAGGAGCGGGTCATACGCCGCAAGGGTGCCTACCAACTGTCGCAGATGTTCCAGTTCCTGCTGCTGATCTGCGTCATCGCGGCTTTCGCTGTCACCTGCATCTTTACCGACGCCCTGCAGACTCGCATCGCCTACGCCAACGCCGACCAGCTGCTGGCTCTGAATCTGGATGATGTAGAGAAGGATGTCCGGGATGTGTCCGACGACAACCTGCTGCGCATCGCGCAGACCGTGGCCGGGAAGGTCACGGCGGACAGCACCCGGGACGAGCTGAACGCCCTGGCGGAGAGCTACGGCGTGGTGGGCATCAACATCGTGGACGAGAACGGCATCATCGCCGAGAGCACGCTGGCGGACTTCGTGGGCTTTGATATGGCCTCCGGCACCCAGTCGGCGGAGTTTCTGTGCCTGCTGGATGGGGAGAGCACTTATGTCCAGAGCTACCAGCCCCTGTCCGCCGACAGTAGCATCTCCCGGAAATACGCCGGTGTGGCCATGTCGGAGGGCGGCTTCGTCCAGGTGGGCTACGATGCAGACCAGTTCCAGAGTGCCATCGCCGATCAGATCCGTCTGGCGGTGAAGAACCGCCACATCGGGCGCGCCGGTGGTATCATCGTCTGCGACAGTGACCTGACCATCGTCAGCGACAACGGCGGCTACGCCGGGCGCAGCGCATATTCCGTCAGCGACGCAGCGGCCAGCATGGAGGTACAGCCGGATACCCGCTTCCAGACCAAGATCAACAACACGGATTCCTACTGTATGCTGCGGATGACGGAGGGATTCTATCTCATCGCCACCATCCCCGTCACCGAGGCCATGTTCTCCCGCAATATCGCCATCGCCATCCAGATCTTCATGGAACTGCTGGTGTTCGCGGCGCTGTTCACCCACATCTACTTCCTGATCAAGCGGCTGATCGTGGACAACATCCACAAGATCAACGGCTCCCTGTCCCAGATCACCGACGGCGACCTCAGCGTCCATGTCAATGTCCGGGAGAATCAGGAGTTCGCGTCCCTGTCCGACGACATCAACGCCACGGTGGATACCCTGAAGCACTACATCGAGGAGGCGGAGCAGCGCATCGACCGGGAACTGGAATTCGCACGGCAGATCCAGTGCTCCAGCCTGCCGTCGGTGTTCCCGCCGTATCCGGAGCGGAAGGACTTCGACATCTACGCCTCCATGGACGCGGCCAAGGAGGTGGGCGGCGACTTCTACGACTTTTATCTGGCGGACAGCGACCACCTGTACTTCCTGGTGGCGGATGTGTCCGGCAAGGGCATACCCGGCGCGCTGTTCATGATGCGCTCCAAGACGCTGCTGCGGAACCTGGCCGAGAGCGGGCGGGACATCGCGGAGGTATTCACCGAGGCCAACAACGGCCTGTGTGAGAACAACGACGCGGAGATGTTCGTCACCGCGTGGCTGGGGTCTCTGGATCTGCGGAGCGGGCTGCTGGAGTATGTCAACGCGGGTCACAACCCACCGCTGCTGCGGGAGAAGGACGGCAGTTTTGCCTATCTGCGGACGCGGCCCAACTTCATCCTGGCCGGGATGGAGGGCACGCACTACCAGAAGCACCAGGTGCAGCTGAGTCCCGGCGCGCAGGTGTTCGTCTACACCGACGGCGTCACCGAGGCTGCCAACGCCGCCAATGAGCTGTACGGCGAGGAACGGCTGGAGCAGGTGCTCAACGAGCAGACCGGCACGCCGCAGGCGCTGTGCACCGATGTCCGCGCCCACATCGACGCCTTCGTTCAGGGCGCGGAGCAGTCCGACGACATTACTATGCTGTGCGTTACATGGTACGGCGCGGAGGCGGAACGGTAGTGAAGGGTGCAGGGAGGACACTGACGGTCGCAGAGGGCGCGGCAATGATTTGCGGCACCGGTATCGGCAGCGGTGTCATGGCGATCCCCTGTCTGATCAAGAGCGCGGGAGTGATAGGCGGACTGCTGGCTTTTGCCGCGGCCTTCGCACTGAGTGCCGTCATGCACTGCCTGACGGCAGACATGGTGATCAACTCCGGCGAGCATGAGATTCCCCGCATTTTCAGCTGCCTGCTGCCGCCGGGGAAACGGAAGCGTCAGGCGGAACTGCTGTTCTTTGTCCTGACAGCACTTATGCTGACGGCCAACATCTCCGCGTACATACTGGGCGGCGCAGAGGTTCTGTGCGCCCTGCTGCCTGTTCCCGTGACAGCGGGAAAGCTGCTGTTTTTTGCCGCTGCCGCCCTTCCTGTAATGCTGGGGCTGCGCGCTGTCGGAATGAGTGAAAAATGGCTTGTGGCTGCTATCGGCGTACTGCTGGCCGTCATAACTGCATTTGCCCTTACAAAAGCGGAGGGCACGCTTCCCCAGTGCGGCAGCCTGCGCGCCGCACTGGGCGCATTCAGTATGCTCATGTTCTCGCTGACGGCGCTGTTCGCTGTGCCGGAGCTGGCGCGGGGTATGCGCAACGATGCCTGCCGGATAAAAAGAGCCATTTTGGGAGGGCTTTTTGCCAATCTGATGGTCTGCCTGCTGATCTGCGTGTCCACCATTGCTGCGTCTGAGGAGGTCACGGAGATGGCAGGCGTAGGACTGCGCAATGCCCTCGGACCGGTGGCGGGTGTTTGTGCCGACCTGTTTATTCTGCTGGCTCTACTCACGTCATTTTTTGTGCTGGCCTTTTCACTGACGGGTATCATTTCCGGGCAATTCCACATGAAACGGCGTACAAGCCTTGCGGCGGTCACGCTGCCGGCGTTGTTGGCAGCGTTTATTCCGTCATCGTCCTTCGTGGATATGGCGAAGGTCGCCGGAGGCATCGTATCGCTTCTTATTTCTATACTGTTGGTCCCGGCCTATTGTAGATCGGTGCAGCTGACGGGCTGCTCTGCGGTAACGGGGCGCTGGGGACAGAGCCGGGCGCTTTTGATCTGCGCGATCGTCGGAAGTCTTTTGGTGATCGTCGGTATTTTTTGTTGAGGTGACCACATGCTGGTAAAAGAGAAACAATTTGAGATCGTCAAAGCAGCGCCCGGCGACAGCGAGGACATACGAAGAATGTTTGAGAGCATTCGCTTCCATACCGCCATCGATCTGCAGTTCCGCCGCGGTAATGATCCGTACCGTTCCTTTCAGGAGGAGGATGACGGCGCGGTGGTATTGCTGCTGAAGGACAGGCTCGCCGACAGGACGGTCGGTATGGGCGCAGCGTCCTTCCATCGCGTGTATCTGGGCGGCGAAATGTGCCGCGGCGCGTATCTGAACGGATTGAAGCTGCTGCCGGAATACCACAAGCGGCTGCGCGTTTTGCCGGAGGCGTTTCGCCGTCTTCGGCAGGAAATACAGGGCGAAGCGGATATATGCTATGCCGCCGTGCTGCGGCACAACATGTCGGTGCAGCATCTGTTTGAAAAGCCGCACCGTTCCCTTCCCCGGTTTGAAAAGCAGGGGCTGTACACCTCGTTTCTGATCTCTCCCGGCAGGAAAAGCGGGCTGCCGCTGGAAAAGGGCGGCGCGGCGGAGCTGGATGCCTTTTACGCTCGCTGGTTGCCGATGTACGACCTTGCGCCCCTGAACCGGAATATGGCGGGACTTACCGATGAGGATTTCATTGTTTGGCGGGAAGGGGGCCGTATTCTGGCGGCCTGTGCGCTGCTAGATGATCACAGAAACAAAAACTATTACCTATGCGGGTACAGTGGCGCGTTCAGGATTCTGCCCGGATTACCCACGCGGCTGTTGGGATATCCGGCGGTTCCCAAGACAGGACAGACGGTGGACAGCGTCAGCCTGTCCATGCTGCTGTTCGACCCGGCGGTAGACACGGCAGGGCGGGCACACTTCATCCGATCGGCTTCGTCCTTTGCCCGGGGACACGAGGTCGTTATGGTGGGACTTGCGGAAAACAATCCCACCTATCAGGCGTTTCGCAGACTGCGTCATGTGCCGTTCAGCAGCATTCTGTACACCGTGGATATGGGCGGCGAGATGAAGCTCGGTGCTCGTCCTATCTATCTGGATGTGGCGTATATGTAAGAAGCGAATACCGGAGCGGGCAAAAACAGAAACGAGAGAGAGAAGCAACGCGTGAAGTGGTTTGGATTGACATTGCTGTGCATTCTTTGCTGGAGCACAACAGATCTGTTTTATAAAAAAGGATCAGAACTGACGGATAAGCTGTCCCACCTGAAGATCATGGTATGGCTGGGCATCATCATGGCGATTGCAGCCGTGCTTCTGCTGCCGCTGTCGGAAATGCAGATGTCTCCGATAGGGTTGATCATATACTACAGGGAGTACATCCCCATGGCGGCACTGTATGTGGCGGCACTGATGTGCGGAACGGTCGGTGCTCGGTATCTGGACGCATCCGTGGCTTCGCCCCTGGAGAATGTGGATGGTGCGGTGGCAGCGGTAATATTGCTGGTGTACTTTGCCGCTACCGGACGGTTGGGCGAGGGGGCACGCATCACGCCGTGGAATGTGAGCAGCATCTTTTTTGTGACGGCGGGAGTGATACTGCTGGGTGTGCAGGAGCATCGCATGGCAAGCAGCGAACGGAATGTACCGGAGATACAGAGAAAGCATCCGCTGGGTGCACTGGCGTTCATATTTCCCATCCTCTATACATTGGTGGACGCAGGAGCGATGGTGTTTGACAGCGTTGTGCTGGCTGGCGGGGATGAGGCGTTTATGGGGCAGTTCGATCTGCTGATCTGCGAGAGTTTATTATTTGCGCTGGCAGGGGTCCTATCGTGGCTGTATATGCTGACGGTGAAGAAAACCGTATATGACCCATTCAGAAAGGACGAGCTTGTTAAGTGCGGCGCGGCACTGACAGAAACAACGGGAAATGTATTCTACGCCATGGCGACAGTCGCCGGCCCGCTTCTGACGCCCGCAGTGACCACCGGTTACTGCGGGCTGACCATCCTGGGCGCGCGGCTTTTTCTGAAGGAAAGGCTGACGGGTTGGCAGTACCTGTGCCTCGCGCTGGTGCTGATAGGTATCCTGCTGTCCGCCCTGTCGGAGATCGCTGCAGGATGAGATCCGCGCCTCCGCTTCCGCCGGGATGATATTCTCGTGACGGTGGACTGCACACAGGCGAGGCGGCTACTATTTATCAGAGAGGAAAGAACATGGTAGACAATATATTATTTAAGCATTTTAAGGCCATCGGCGACATCAAGTCCGTCATCAACGGCGCGTCCGACATCGAGGATGCCCTGCACAAGTGCGTAGACATTATCCGGGAGGTCAGCGGCGCTGAGACCGCCGTCATCTGGTACTTCGACAAGGACGGCGACAAGCTGCTGCACCCCACCTATGCCAAGGGCGCGCATACCTTCGTCGAGGGGGCGGTCGCTTCGGGAGAGGGCCTCGTGGGGCAGGTGTTCAGCACCGGCGAGGCGCTGTTTCTGCCCGAGGGCGACCCGGCGGAGCATATCCGATCCTTGATCTGCGTGCCGCTGGAAAACCGGTACGAGACGCTGGGCTGCATCCAGTTCATTGACAGGGCGGACGGCGGTGCGTTCTCCCGTGAGGACGCCGACGTGTGCGAGATCATGGGCATGCTGGCGGCCACCGCCATCGACGAGAGCGGCCTGGACGTGGGCATCAGCCAGAACCGGCCGGTGATATTGTCCCTGCGGAAGGTCATCAAGGAGTTCAAAAACGGCGACACCATCTCCCGTGTGCTCAAGGGCATCGATCTGGATGTGTACGAGGGCGAGCTGCTGGTGGTGCTGGGCGAATCCGGCTGCGGTAAGTCCACCATGCTGAATATCATCGGCGGCATGGACCACCTGACCGACGGCGAATTCCGCTTTCGCGGCGAGGACTATTCTCACGCGCCGGAGGACGTCATGACCGAGTATCGCCGCCAGCACATCGGCTTTATTTTCCAATCCTATAACCTGATGCCCAACCTGACGGCACTGCAGAACCTGCAGTTCATCGCCGAGTTGAAGGAGGACTCCGGCGACCCGGAGGAGGCACTGGAATGGGTGGGTCTCAGTTCCCGCCGCAACAGCTATCCCTCCCAAATGAGCGGCGGCCAGCAGCAGAGGGTGTCCATCGCCCGCGCACTGGTAAAGCGCCCCGGCCTCATCCTTGCCGACGAGCCCACGGCGGCGCTGGACTACACCACCGGAATCGAGGTGCTGACGCTGATCGAAAAGGTCGTGTCCGGCGGCACCAGCATAGTCATGGTCACCCACAACGAGGAGATCACCCGGATGGCAGATCGCGTGATCCGCATGCGCGACGGCTATATCGACGAGGTGATGGTAAACCGCCATCCAGTCAAGGCCGCCGAGCTGGTCTGGTAAAGGGGGCACTATGAAAAAGACACGGTGGATCGTCCTGCTTCGGGACATCCGTAAAACATGGGTATCCTTTCTCTCCATCATCGTATTCGTGTCGCTGGGCGTGGCGATTTTTCTGGGCATCAAGTGGAACGAGCCGGCGCTAAGCCAAGCCATGGATCGCTATCTGGACGAGCACCGGTACCACGATCTGCAGATGGTGTTTCCCTACGGCTTCACGGAGGACGACGCGGCGGCTGTGGCCGCGCTGGACGGCGTGTCCGCCGTGGAGGGTGCCTACAATGCCTACGGCACCGCCCAGGTGGGCGGCGACCGCTGCATATTGAATATCCAGTCTCTTACCGACACCATGGATCACGCCGAGGTGCTGGAGGGTGAGCTGCCCGCCGCGGCGGACGAGGTGGCGGTGGAGCGGCTGCTGGCCGAGGCGCTGGAACTGCACCTTGGGGACACCCTCCCCATCAGCGCTCTGCGGGGTGGAAAGCCCTGCCTGAAAAACAGCGAATTTACCATCACCGCCATCGTGGAGCACCCCTCCTTTACCCGCACGGAGACGGACTACTCCCGCGGCTTCACCGACATCGGCGACGGTTCGGCAGACGGCTATGTCCTCGTCGCCAAGACCGCCTTTGACACGGAAATGTATGACGGCTGCTTTTCTCAGCTGCTGATACGCGGAACGGGGCTGGATGCACTGAACTCTCTGGGCAGCGTGTACCAGCAGAAGGCGGGTGCCCTGAAGGAAAAGCTGGAAGCGCTGGGCGCGCAACGGGCTGCCCTGCGCAGTGACGATCTGTATGACCGTGCCGGCGAGCAGATCGCCGATGCGGAGCAGGAACTGGCGGACGGTCAGCAGGAGCTGGAGAGTGGGAAGCAGGAATACGCCGACGGTGAGAAGAGACTGGACGCTGCCAAAGTGCAGATCGCCGATGGTGAAAAGCAGATCGCGGAAAACGAAAAGAAACTGGCCGACGGCAAGCAACAGTACGCGGACGGACTGGCGGCGTATGCCGACGGCGCGGCGCAGTTGCGGGCGGGCCGGGCCACACTGACGGCGGAATTGGAGGAAAACGGCTATCCCACCGACCTGGACGAAGCGGAAAAGCAGCTGAAAACGGATCGGGAAAAGGCTGCCGACATCAAAGACCTGCTGATGCGCACGCTGACGCAGGTGGAGCTATATAATGAGGACCACGATAGTGCCAGCGAGGAGGAAATCAAACAGATACTCGTGGATACGCTGGAGCTTCTGGGCGTTTCCGAGGACATCAACGTCGAGACAACGCAGGACGCCAAGAAAGCCGTTGAAAAAGCGCAGGAATATCTGAAAAAATACGGCAGCGACGCCGTCGTGACCGCAACCGTCAATGTCCTGCTGCCGTACCTGAAGCTCACCGCCGATCAGGCGGGCGTAAACACGCTGCTGGGACGGCTGGATGCGGCGGATATTCTCCTCGCGTCCTATACGATGCTGGATAAGGACACACGGCTCACGCTCCTTATGACCATCGTGGTCAACGAGAATCCCGACCTGTCCGTGGCACCGGAGACGCTGCAGGCGCTCATAGATGTGGTGGATGACTCCCTCGCCCAGCTGGACAAGGGGCTTAAGGGCATCGCCGACTACCGCGCCGGCGCAGCGGCGCTGTCCGCCGCTTCGGCACGACTGGCGGAGGCCAGCCGTCAGATCGAGGAGGGCGAGCAGCAGCTGGCGGACGCGAAGAAAAAGCTGGCGCAGGCGAAGCGTGACTACGCCGCCGGCACACAGAAGCTGGCGCAGGCGCGGCAGGATATCGCCGACGGTGAGCAGACGCTGGCGGAGAACACTCGGCTGCTGGCCGATGCCCAGGCGGAGCTGGAGGACTTCGTCCGCTATGAACAATGGACGGTACAGATCCGCACGGACAATCCCAGCGTTGCCACAGCGAAGTTCTACGCCCAGTCCAGCCGTAGACTGTGCTATTCCATGGCACTGCTGTTTGTGTTCGTGGGGCTGATGGTGTGCTTCACCTCCATCACCCGCAGCATCAACGAGTCTCAAACCATTGCCGGCGTACAGAAGGCGCTGGGCTTCCGGAGCCGTGAGATACTGGCGCACTACATGGCCTACTCCCTCCTCGCCGCCGCCATCGGCGTGCTGGTGGGCTATGCCCTCGGCTTTTTCGGCATCGAATCCGTGGTCAACGACGCTTACGCCAAGCTGTATGTCATCGGCGCCATTACTAATGTGTATGTCGTGCCGGAGGCACTGGTCATCGCCGTGGTGGAGTTGGCACTCATCGCTCTGGCCACATGGCTGCCCTGCCGCAAGCTGCTGCGGCGTCCCGCCGTAGAGCTGCTGAAGGGAGAGAACTACGCCGGCGGGCGCACCCGCTTCTATGAAAAGTGGCGCGTCTGGCAGCGCATGAGCCTTTACACCCAGACCACCGTCAACAACCTGATGAACGACGGCGCGCGGATCATCGCCACGCTGGTAGGCATTACGGGCTGTACGGCGCTGATCGTCATGTCTCTGTCGTTGCGATCCTCCATTTTGAGCACCCCTGTCCGCCATTTTGAGCGCATCTGGATCTACGACGCCAGCCTTGTCAGCGACACCGCTGTTCCCGGCGGCCATCAGGCGCCGGAACAGGTGCTGGACGAGTCCGGCGCGGACTACACCTCCGTGCGGCGGGAGGCCGTCTATATCCGTGACGAAACCGGCACCCTCAATAAGGCAGATCTCATCGTCCCGGAGGATGCCGAGGATCTGCGGGCGTTCATCCATCTGGACGATTACAGAACGGGGCGGCCCCTGTCCCTGACGGATGACGGCGTCATCGTCAGCTACACCTACGCCAAGCACTACGGCCTGAAGGCCGGAGACACTCTGCACCTGCTGGACACGGCCGGCCGCAGCCATGACTGCGTGGTATCCGGCATCAGCCAGCACTATCTGTCCTCCATGCAGGTGGTCATGACCCCCTCCTGCTACCAGCACCTAATGGGCTGGGCGGCGCAGAGCAACACCCTGTACCTCCGCTACGGCGCCGCGGACAGAAACGCCGTAGCGCAGAAACTACAGACCACCGAGGGCTACTTTTCCCTGACGGACGAGAGTGCCAAGTGGATCGCCAAGTTCCAGGAGTTCTCCGGCTCCGTCATGCTTGTGGTTTACATCGGGCTGTCTCTGTCCGTCACCATGGCACTGCTGGTGCTGCTGAACCTGAACATCGTCTGCGTCAACGAAAAGACCAACGAACTGGTGGTCATGCGCATCAACGGCTTCTCCATCCGCGCCGTCAAGGCGTACCTCTACCGCGACAACATTGTGCTGACGGCTTTGGGCATACTGGGCGGCGTGGGCATCGGTTTGGCTCTGGGCAGGTGTGTGTTGGAGATCCTGCAGAAGATCGGCGACAATTTCTACACCACGCCCAATCTGACTGACTGCCTGATTGGGGCAGGGCTGGCGGCACTCTTCTCGCTGGCCACCAACCTCATCGCCCTGCGGCGGGTGAACACCCTGTCCGTTTCCGACCTGAGTCGCGTGTAGGAAACGCAAAAAACCACCGGGGAGCCGTCCCCGGTGGTCAGGCGGTGGATACCGCATCTTATTCGTCGTCGCCCTCCGGGCTGTACTCCAGAATATCCCCCGGCTGGCACCGCAGCACCTGGCAGATGGCCGCAAGGGTGGAGAACCGTATGGCGCTGATGTGTCCGTTCTTCATCTTGGAGAGATTGACATTGGCTACGCCCACTTTTTCTGACAGCTCGTTCAGGATCATTTTTCGGTCGGCCATTACCCGGTCAAGCCGCAATACAATGTGTCCCATAGAGCAATCTCCTCACAGGGTCTCATCCGACTCCTTCTGGAGCTGGACACCGTAGCGGAACACCGTTACAAGGCACATGGTGACGGCAAAGGCAACGAGAATGCCCCACTGGACAGAGATCCCGGCGCTTCCGCCGGCGGACAGGAACCGCACCGCCAGCGTTTCCCCGATGCTGGCAAATAACGCAACGGGCAGCAGAGAATATCCGAACATCCGCAGCTTGGAGACAAAGTCCTCACAGAATGGGGAAGTGCACACGGACAGTATCCGAAAGAGTTTCCGCAGCATCAGCAGCGCCGCAGCCACAGAGGCGGCAGCGCTGCGGCCTTTAGACAGCTCAGCACCCGACCGGTAAGCGGTGCGGCAACAGATGGTACCTACTATCTGGATACGACGAATCACCTGATCTATGTGTATACCCAGAAGTTCTCCACCTACGCCATCGGCTATACTGTACCGTCCTCCGGTGGCGGCAGCAGCGGCAGCGGCGGATCTTCCGGCGGCACCCGCGGCACGGTGAAATCCTCCAAGACTGCCGATGCGGGCATCTCCCTGTACGCCGGCATGGCCGTGGCGTCCCTGCTGGGCAGCGGCGTGGTGTTCAGCCGCAAGCGCAAGGATTTCTGATAGTTTCCCCGCACAACGAAAAAATGCACCCCCAGGGGTGCATTTTTTTCGCGGATCGTCCGGCGGGGCAGCTTTATTCCCACGCCACGCCCTTGTCGTAGTCCTTGGGATAGGCGATGACGAAGGGCTGCTTGTAGGGGTCGTCCTTGTCGGCACAGGGGCCCTCGCGCCACATGCCGTAAAACCGGCTGAAGGGGAAAATGTAATAGCCGTCCTGATAGTGGTCGGTGATGTCATAGGGGTCTGCGAAGATCAGCACATCGTCATAAGGGGTGTCGCTGCCGCAGGTGTCGATGCCGATGATCACCTGCCAGTGGCCGGCCCAGTCCACCCAGTCCACCAGAATGGGGATGCCCCGGTCGATGAAGTCGATGACCGACTGCTCGAAGCCCTCGATGGTGTCGAATTTCAGGTCGGTGCCGGCGTGGTACTCCACATTCCAGCCGATGAGGTCGAAGAAGTCCGCAATGTTTTCTACCGTGGAGCCGCGCCCCTCGCAGCTCTCGATGAGCTGACCCACCAGCCGCTCGTGGTAGCGCTTCTGACCGAACCAGTTGAGCACCATCAGCGCGCAGGCCGCGCCGCAGGTGTACTCCGTGGTCTGCTGGTATGTCTCGAAGTGGGAGAGAATGTGGAGCGTCTCGTCGCTGGTCATGTTGTAGTAGTCGTTAAAGATATAGTAGCGGGAGTCGTGATGATCCGTTTTCCCCGCGAAGGAGGACGCGCCGTCCTTGCATAGGTCGGGCTTGTATTTCTCCGGATAGGCGATGGTGTGCTTCTCCGGAAATGCAGCGTGGTTGGTGTTGTCGCTCATGATCTGACCTCCCGTCCGGTGTTTTCTGGCGAACATTATAATAGCATGACCGCAACAGAACTGCAACCGGCAGGGGGGGAGGTGTTGCACTTTTGTTGCACTTTGGGTGGTATTGTATCCTTGGTACACTGGTCATGCGGTGCGGAAGGAGGGATACGGTGCAGCAGGAAGCGTACAAAAAACAGGAGAGTATCACCGGATTGCAGTTTCTGACGGAACTGCCCAACTTTGTGCTGGTGCTGGCCTCCGCTGTGGTGTCCCACTCGCTGATCGTCTGGCTTGACTTTGTGGACACGCTGGGCAACCTGCTGTCGGAGGCCATCGTGGCGGCGCAGTCCCGCCGCATGAGCCGCGACCTGCGGTATGAATATAACTACGGCGTGGGCAAGATCGAGGCGCTGACAACGTTTTTCACCGATGCCATCGAGCTGGGCGGTCTGCTGTGCATCGCTGTGGTGTCCGTCATGCAGCTTATCTCGCCGGAGAGTCCCAGCGAGCTGCTGATCTACGTGGTGGCGCTGAAGGTGGTGAATGTGTTCTTCGACCTCTGGTTTCTGCGGGGACAGGCAAAAATACGGGCTGCCAACCCTTCCACCATTGCCGAGAGCGAATATGTGAGCAACATCGGTGCGTTGGCCTTCGACGGCGCCGCGCTGCTGGCCTTGCTGGCGGTGTGGCTCCTACGGGGACATCGTGCCTCATGGTATGTGTCCCCAATATTGAGCCTTGTCATCGCGCTGGTGATGATGGCCTTCTGCGTGAAGCATATTCGCCGCGCTATAACGGAGCTGGCAGACAAAACGCTGCCGGAGGAAGCGCAGTTGAAGATACTGAAGGTGCTGAACCGGCACAACGGCGACTACCGCAGATTCGACAGCATTCGTTCCCGCTACACCGGTACCACCGTGACGGTGGATCTGGCGGTGACCTTCGACGAGGGGACTACCTACCGGCAGATAGAGGATTTCCGCGACGCCGTGCAGCGGGAGCTGACGGAGGAGATCCCCAACTGCCGTGTATCGGTGATCGTGTGATACCCGTTTTTACCGCGGGCGATGCCCTCTGAGAGAATACACCAAGGAAGAAATTAGGAGGTCTTACAGTTATGTGGACGAGAAGAGAACTGAAGGAGCAGGCGAAGGATGCTCTGAAGCGGAACTATTGGAAGGCTGTGCTGGTGACGGTGCTGTTTGGAGCACTGCTGGGCGGCACCGGCGGCGCGGCCACGGCTGGCGTCGCTGTCTCCTCCGGCAGCGGCAGCAGCGACACCGGATCCGCGTGGGCGTTTATCGGGGGATTCCTGCATGAGTACTTCCCCGGATTGCTGACGACGCTGATCATCTTGGCCGTGGTGCTGGTGATTCTGTCGCTGGCGGTGAGCATCCTGTTGCTGAACCCCGTCAATGTGGGCTTTTCCTACTTCCGCGTCAACGCCCTGCGAGGCACCGGCAATGTGGGCGACCTGGGCCGCGGCTTCGATGCCGCCTATAAGCGCAACGTGGGCACCCTGCTGCTGCAGGCGGTGTATACCTTCCTGTGGACCTGCCTGCTGATCGTGCCGGGCTTCATCAAGGCGTATGAGTACTGCATGATCCCCTACCTGCTGGCCGACCACCCTGAGATGACCCGGCAGGAGGCCTTTGCTACCAGCAAGGCCATGATGAAGGGCAACAAGTGGAAGGCCTTCGTCCTGGACCTGAGCTTCATCCCCTGGGATATTCTCAGTGCCCTGACGCTGGGCATCGTATCGGTGTTCTATGTGGCGCCCTACCGCCAGCTCACCGCCGCGGCACTGTATGAGAAACTGAAGGCGCAGAATGAAGTGCCTGCGGCAGAGGTCCCCGCGCAGGGCGAGTAACATAAAAGGGAAAATGCGGCTTGTCGCTTCACCGCAGCTTACATTGTGCGGTACTGCCTTAAACCATCTGCTGCACTTCTGCTGCGCATTGGATAGTGCAGTGGGCGATGAGAGAAACGGACAGCTCTTGAAGTGCGATGACTAAATTAACAGGAGGGATCACATTGGGTGATTTTCATACAGCCGTAGCACTGATCGTTGCCACAGACACAGAGGAGACCGCTGTTCGCCATATGTATGAGTGGACACAGCGCACCTTTGCGGAGGACGGCCAGCCCTATTATGAGGCATGCTTCTCCCGGGGCAGCGAGGAACATCGGGTGGTGTATGCCCGGCAGGGCGAGATGGGAATGGTGGCCGCGGCGGTTCTGACCACCAAGCTCATTGGGCGGTACAGTCCGCGTTATGTCATTATGGTGGGCATTGCCGCAGGTATCGCCAAGCCCGATATGGCGGAGCAAATCTACGGGGATGTCAATGTGGCGAATCTGGTATGGAACTACTCTGTGGGCAAGTTTGTGCCCATGGAACGCGCGGATATTCAATACGGCAGTGTGGGATTCATCCCCCGCCCCACTATGATCCACATAAGTGAGGATATCCTTCCCTATGTAGAGGCGGCCGCGGCGTCACCAGAGAATCAGTGTCATGTCCATATCGGGCCTATGGCTTGCGGCACCTCCGTGGTAGCCAACCGTGATGTGCTTGAAAAACAGGTGCGCTCCCAGCTGCAGGGGACGGTCGCGCTGGATATGGAGTCGTATGCCGTTGCCTATGCGGCGGAGCATGCCGTCGAGCCACGCCCCGTACCGCTGATCATCAAAAGCGTCTGCGACTACGCCGATGCGCAGAAATCCGATCAATACCAGAAGTTCGCGGCATTTACGAGTTGTGAATACGCCAAACTGCTGTACGAAAAATTTTTACCGCTGTAGTGTGAGGATCATGAAAACGATTTTACGAGACACGGATTCGCTGGATGCGGCGGGCGTGGACAACATATCAGAACAGATCGCCGATGTGCTGGCGGACTATCCCTACATTACCAAGCGCGACATCCTGCGCCTGCGTTTGGGCGCGGAGGAGATCCTGCTGCACTGGCGGCAGGAGGTAGGCGAGTTGCGGGTGGAACTGTCCATCGAGGAAAAGGGCCGCTGGGTCGATCTGATGCTCCAGATGGACGGCGTGCCCTACCGGCTGACACCACCGGACGCGGCAGAGGTCTCCGGTGTCAGCGGCGTGGAGAGCACGCTGGCCAATCTGGGCATCGACTGGACCTATCAGTTTGACCACGGGCAGAACAGCGCCTATATCTCCGTGGAGGCACGGGAGAGCCACCGCGTCCGCCATGTGCTCACCGCCATGGCGCTGGCCGCTGCATCCGCCGTGCTGCTGCGGCTGCTGCCTGCCGCCGTGGATGTGGTGCAGAACTATGTGACGCAGCCGCTGCTGGCACTGTGCTCTAGATTCCTCACCGCCGTGGTCACGCCCATGATGCTGCTGGCAGTCATCAGCGGCGTGCTCAGCGTGGGCAGTCCCCGCACCTTCCATCGGGTGGGACGCTATGCATGCATCCGCTTTCTGTTCAGTATGCTGGTGGTCATCCTGTGCGCCGGTGTGCTGTGCGCCGTGTTTTTCCCGTTCCGCTTTTCCACGGAGGGGGAGGGGAGCCTCGCCGTTTTCGGCCGGTTCCTGTCGGGGATCGTCCCCGCCGACGCCCTGTCGCCCCTTATCGACGGCAATATGCTGCAGCTGGTGTTCGTGGGCACGGTGGTGGGTATGGCCATGCTGTTTTTGCAGCGGCGCGTGGGCATGACGGCTCAGCTGGTGGACGAGGGCAGCGCCATCGTGCTGAAGCTGCTGACCGGCTTTGAACGCGCGCTGCCGGCCTTCGTGTTTCTCAGTATGCTCTCCACCGGGCTGACCGCCGACGTGGACACCCTGCTGAGCTACGGGCGGATGATCCTGCTGTTCGCAGCTTTCTGCACCGTGGTGACGGCGGTGCAATTTGTGTATGTCGCCCGCAGGACGGGGTATCCGGTCGGGAAAATGTGGGAGATCCTGCGGCCAACCTTTATGACGCAGTTGGCCTCGGCCTGCTCCTCCTCCGCCTTTTCCGACGCCTATGACGCCTGCGAGCGGGGCTTCGGCATGGACAGAAGGCTGGTGCGCTTCGCGCTGCCCATCGGCACGGTGATCCACAAGCCGCTGATCGCGGCGGAGTTCGTGTTCGTGATCTTCGCCATCCGGGACATGACCGGCGACACCATGACGCTGGGAGCTCTGCTCCTGCTGGCGGTTATGGCGTTCTTGACCTCGGTGGCGTATCCACCGGTGTCCGGCGGCGAGATATCCTGCTATACCGTGCTGTTGTTACAAATGGGCATAAGCGGCGATCTGCTGGCGGCGGCCTGCGCGCTGTCCGCCCTGTTTGACATGGTGGAGGCTCCCTGCAACACCCTGTGCACCGAGCTGCAACTGCTGCTGACCGCCCGCAAGCACAACCTGATGACCGGCGGCAAAGCCGCGCAGCAGCACACACCGGAGGTGACCCGATGACCGACCGCATCAACAGGGCGTTCCTCTTTGCGCTGTACGCCCACGGCGAGCAAAGGCGAAAGGACGGCTTGCCCTATATCGTCCACCCCTTTGAGGTGGGCATGACCTTGGCCCGCAACGGTGCCGACGAGGCACTGGTCTGCGCCGGACTGCTCCACGACACCATTGAGGACGCCTACATCACGCCGGAGCAGCTCCGCGCCGCCTTTGACGAGGAGGTGGCGGAGCTGGTGCTGGAGGACAGCGAGGACAAATCCAAAAACTGGGAGGAGCGCAAAACGGCGGCTATCCGGTCGCTGTACACCGGAAGCTGCAGTCACCGAATGCTCATGTGCGCCGACAAGCTGGCCAACCTCCGCAGTATCCGCGACCGGCTGGCGGAGGAGGGAGATGCTGTGTGGAGCCGCTTTAGCCGCGGCAAGGACAAGCAGGCGTGGCTGTTCCGCGAGACGGCGAAGGCCCTCTCACCGCTGGAAGGACTGCCCATGTATGAGGAGTTAAAAGCGTTGACACGAGCCATATTTTCGGATATAACGGAGGGAGACTAATGGAAACGAATATCAGACATGACGGACAGCTTTCTGTGGTGGAGTTGACCGGCAGCATCAACTCCGGCAATGCCCATGAATTCGAGGATGCGCTCAGCGGAGAGCCCTCCAGCGAGGAGGGCGTGATCATCGACGCCGGCGGATTGGAGTACATCTCCTCAGCCGGCCTGCGGGTGCTGCTGGCGGCCAAAAAGCGCTGTAAGGGGAAGATCTTCCGCATCGTCAATGTCAACGACGAGGTGATGAATGTCTTTGATGTCACCGGCTTCTCCGAAATCATGGACATCTCCCGCGCCGTGCGGCAACTGAGCGTGGAGGGCTGCGACCGCATCGGCGCCGGCGCCTGCGGTGAGGTATTCCGCCTGGACGACGAGACCATCATCAAGCTGTACTACCCCCGGGTGAAGAAGGAGGAGATTGAGCAGGAGAAGGCCCTGGCCAAGAAGGCCTTCGTCATGGGCGTACCCACCGCCATCTCCTACGACATCGTAGAGGCCGACGGCCGCACCGGTGTGGTCTATGAGCTGATCAAGTCCAAGACCATCGGCGAGCTGATCCGCGGCGACGAGGGCCACCTGGAGAAGTATGTGGACATGTACGCCGCTGTCTGCCGCCAGATCCACGGCATCGAGGCGGAGCCGGGCCAGCTGCCGTCCTTCAAGGACATCAACCGCTCCGACATCCCCAATGTCACCGGCATCACCGAGGAGGAGCGGGCGTACCTGCACCGGTTCTTGGACCTGATTCCCGACCGTATGAACTGTCTGCACGGCGACCTGAACATCAACAACATCATGGTGCACAATGGCGAGTGCTGCCTTATCGACATGGGCGAGTTCTCCACTGGTACGCCCATGTTCGACCTGTCCCGCATCCTGTTCTCTATGGAGTTCGCCGGCGCGGCCAAGGGTGAGTTCAACAGCTTCTACAAGCTGCCCCAGGATATCGTGACGCACATCTTGCACCTGTTTTTGGAGAAATATTTCGGCTGCCCGCTGGCCGAGGCCGAAAAGACCTACCCCGACGCCGCGTGGCTGTACCCGCTGGCGTGGTTCCGCTGCTGCACTTCGCTGTTGAAGGGCGACCGCTGGGGAGAAGAGAAGCGTGCCATGGCGCTGGACATTCTGCGTACACAACTGATACCATTTGTGGATGCACAGTGCGGCAAATAGTCTTGTCATAAAATAGAGGAGGAAAAAGAAATGAACCTGAAAATCGAGAAAGTCCCTGCAGATACCGGTATCACAGTGGCACTGGCAGGCCGTCTGGATACCAGCACCGCGCCTGAGCTGGAAGCGGAGCTGGAGAAGTTGCTGCCTACCGCCGCGGCGCTGACCTTTGACCTTGCAAATCTGGAATACATCTCCTCCGCAGGCCTGCGTGTCATCCTCAAGACGCAGAAAGAGATGAGCCGCAAGGGTGGCATGAGGCTGATCCATGTGCCGGAGACTGTGATGGAGGTCTTTGACATCACCGGCTTTGTGGACTTCCTGACCATTGAGAACTGACGATCAACACCCGAAAGGGGGAATTGCCATGCAGAACAAGAATTCCATCACCCTCGTTCCTGACAGCGCTTCCTACACCGCTGTGCAGACGTTTCTGGAGCAGCGGCTGGAGGAAGACGGCGTGTCCCTGCGCGTGCAGAACCGCGTGCAGGTGGCCACGGACGAGATATGGTCCAACATCGTCCACTACAGCGGTGCCACGCAGGCGTCCCTGACGCTCCGGCCGGAGGGGGAGACACTGCTGCTGCACTTTGCCGACAACGGCAAGCCCTACGACCCCACCGCCGCACCGGAGCCAGACACCACGCTGTCTGCCGATGAACGCAGCATTGGCGGACTGGGACTGCATATGGTACGGAAAATGACCACCGCCATGACATACCGCTTTGCTGACGGGGAAAACAAACTGGAGTTGACATTTGACATCAAATGACCCGCGCGGCGCAAACGGCACCACGCATATGAGAAAGGAGATCCCGTGAAAACGCTGAAAAAAGTTCTGGTCGTACTGCTGTCCCTGCTTGTACTGTCCGCCGCCCTGTTTGGCTGCGGCGCCAAGGACGAGCCCCCCCACGGAGCCGTCCGACACCAACGATACCGCCGACACCCGCATCCTGCCCATCCCCTCCTCCTTCGATCCCACCAATCTGGAGGACGGCTCCTTCCCTGTGTCCTTCACCAACGATGATATTGAGCTTAACGATGAGGGAAGCTTTGCCCTGCACATGACTGTGTGGGAGCAGGAACTGTTCGACGCGGCGTCCATCACTGGGTTGAAGGAGGGCGACGTTATTGTAGTGCGCGGCGACGATGTCTCTGTCGCCGCTGTAGAGCAGGCGGATGGCGTTGTCCATATCAATGGTGGTCTTGAAAACGGCGGCATTACCATGGCACCGTCGGAGAGCGGCGACACCTTCTATGAGAGCGGCTCTGAGCACGACGTCCTGTACACCTCCGTGGCGCAGGTGGTGCTGCCCGTCAACGGCGATGAGTTCGTCTATCGGGATTCCTCTGATTTGGAAAAGGGAGAGGTAACCTATCTGGCCGGCGATCTGCTGACCATGAAGGACAGCGTGGACTTTGGCTGCACTGCTATGAACGGCACTGCGCACATCGTGAACAATCAGGTGGTGGAGATTATCCGCGTCTATATGCCCTGATTTGACTCGAATATTGCAAAGGAAGCACCCCCACACGGGAGTGCTTCCTTTTGCTCTACAGACTGGTTTCATTATGCCGAATGGCGGACTGGATGCCGTCCTTGATCTCCAGCAGCTGCGAAAAGCGGTACCATGGCGTCTCCTCCGCGATCATCTCCACCAGATCGGCGCAGATGTCCTTGCTGAGGATGTACTTGGTGATCTTGAAGCTGCTGCGGACGTTTTTCGTCAGGTACAGCCGGTTCACCAGATTGAAGTCCGACAGCAGCAGGAACACGCCCTGCTGGAATTTCATCAGGTCGTTGGTGGCGATGTCGATGAGCTTGCCGATGGGGCTGGTGCGCTTTACATGCTGCTTCAGTTCCTGCACCTCCGGGGAAACATCGTCCTTCTCAAAGTTGTATACATA
>SFGJ01000059.1 GCA_004557655.1 Clostridiales bacterium
TGATGCCCGCTCTGCAAAAACTCCCTTTTTCTGGCTTGCCTTTTTCCGGCATTTGCGGATATAGTTTTTCCGCTGCCGCAAAATCGGCAGCCGGGCGTGGAAACCCGAGCAATTCACAGGCGACATATGACGCGCCATGCGTCTTTTTTTGTGTCGCAATCAACGCCACAGAGCGCCAGATTATGGTGTGGTGTGTGGTCAGTCGTGCAGATGGCATTCCGTGCATCCTGCCCGCGTCCGCTCATTATGCCGCAGAGTCAATGGTAGCTCAGGCGGGGCAGCCTCCGGGCTGGCCGGTATCCTGTGAAGCCGGTATTTCCACCCCCGTCTGGGCTATCGCCATCGAGCGTGGAAACTCCGGCGATAGCGTTATTTGCTATTCACAGGAGGCTGCCATCATGGCTACAACCCTTACCCCCTCACACCCTGAATTTGTCTTTGTGTTTGCGGCTGTCCGTCGCACAGACCGTCATCCCCGTATCTGTATGCTTCGCACCGTCGCCGGTTGTGCTCTCCCTTGCTGCCCGTCTGCCGGTGGTGGAGGTGTCCCGTGCGTAATAAAAAAGCCCCTCAGACCGTCTCAGCGCGTCATGACGCCCGTGAACACCTCAGCATTGAGGCTTACCATAAGCTCAACCGCGCCAGCGCCGTATCCCAGTTTGTTGGGGGTGATTTGATTCACCGTGAACTCTCCGGCCTGCATCAGCTCTACATTCCGCATATTTTCAGTTACCTGAATGAAGATATTGATTTTGTGCTGAATGAGCTGAAAGCCAAAGGCCTGTGCCGCGATTTTCTCGCCCAGCAGAAAGACCGGGGAGACAGGACGCATGTTTGATTTTCCCCAGCCCGGTGAGATTTACCGTTCTGCCGGTTTTCCCGATGTGGCCGTGGTCGGCATTCTGGAAGACGGTATTCCGTGGGAAATGCCGTACCGCTGCCCGGACATTGTCTGGAACCCGTACCGCCGTAAATTCAGTATCCTTGTGCGTATCCTCGCTGACGGGCGCACCACAGACATCCCGCTGGGGCGTTTTCTGCGGGAATTTACCTGTGACCGTCCTGACCTGTTCAGACGCAGCCCCGTAAACCGGCATGCGGTACTGAAAGAAATGGCCGGAGACCCGGAATTACAGAAATGGCGGGAGAAATATCTGGATATTTACCCGCAGGACCCTGTTCCGGTCAGCCGGGCGGCACCGGTGGCGCGGGAATGGCGGGAAATTCCCCGCACGGAGCCTGACCCGGAAATCACACCGGATAACAGTTACCGCAATTATCTGTAATTAAAAAACGACACCCGAAAAATTAAATGTGCGTATTCGCGCAGGGATACGCACGTCTTCAGGAGACGCAGATATGCCTTATCAGTTAATGCAACCGGCACGGAATGCAGTCATCTGTCACAGGGAGGAAAGCAAATGAAAACACCCTTACCGCCCGTCTTACGCGCTGCCCTTTACCGTCGCGCTGTCGCCTGTGCCTGGCTGACCGTGTGCGAACGTCAGCACCGCTACCCGCATCTCACCCTTGAATCACTGGAGGCGGCCATCGCCGCTGAGCTGGAAGGCTTTTATCTGCGCCAGCACGGTGAGGAAAAAGGGCGTCAGATAGCCTGTGCCCTGCTGGAAGATTTAATGGAATCCGGCCCCCTGAAGGCCGCGCCGTCGCTGTCCTTTCTCGGGCTGGTTGTGATGGATGAACTCTGTGCCCGTCACATAAAAGCGCCGGTACTGCACTGAAGGAGAACAACACCATGAAAATGAACGTAACCGCCACCGTCAGCCATGCGCTCGGCCACTGGCCGCGTATCCTCCCGGCGCTGGGGATTCAGGTGCTGAAAAACCGTCATCAGCCCTGTCCGGTCTGTGGCGGGAGTGACCGCTTCCGTTTTGATGACAGGGAGGGGCGCGGCACCTGGTACTGCAATCAGTGTGGTGCCGGTGACGGCCTGAAACTGGTTGAAAAGGTGTTTGGTGTCTCCCCGTCCGACGCGGCCACAAAGGTGGCTGCCGTGACCGGCAGCCTGCCCCCGGCTGACCCGGCAGTGACGGCCGCCGCCGGTGCTGAAACAGACGCTGCCCGGAAGAACGCCGCCGCACTGGCACAAACCCTGATGGCGAAAACCCGTCCCGGAACCGGTAACGCCTACCTGACCCGCAAGGGCTTTCCCGGCCGGGAATGCCGGATGCTGACCGGCACACACAGAGCCGGTGGCGTGAGCTGGCGTGCCGGTGACCTTGTGGTGCCACTGTATGACGACAGCGGCGAACTGGTTAACCTTCAGTTAATCAGTGCTGACGGCCGTAAGCGCACCCTGAAAGGCGGACAGGTCAGGGGCACCTGTCACACCCTTGAAGGACAGAATCAGGCCGGAAAACGTCTGTGGATAGCGGAGGGATACGCGACCGCACTTACCGTGCATCACCTGACCGGTGAAACGGTGATGGTGGCGCTTTCTTCCGTGAATCTCCTTTCTCTGGCCAGCCTTGCCCGGCAGAAGCATCCGGCCTGTCAGATTGTCCTTGCTGCTGACCGTGACCTCAGCGGTGACGGCCAGAAAAAAGCCGCCGCAGCCGCAGATGCGTGTGAAGGTGTTGTTGCCCTGCCGCCGGTCTTCGGTGACTGGAATGATGCCTTCACGCAGTACGGCGGGGAAGCCACCCGTAAGGCCATTTATGATGCCATCCGGCCACCGGCTGAAAGCCCGTTCGACACCATGAGCGAAGCGGAGTTTTCCGCCATGAGTACCAGCGAAAAGGCCATGCGTATCTATGAGCATTACGGCGAGGCGCTCGCGGTTGATGCCAACGGCCAGCTTCTGTCCCGTTATGAAAATGGTGTCTGGAAGGTGCTGCCACCACAGGACTTTGCCCGGGATGTGGCCGGGCTGTTTCAGCGGCTGCGCGCGCCGTTCTCCTCCGGGAAGGTGGCCTCCGTGGTGGACACCCTGAAGCTGATTATTCCGCAGCAGGAAGCCCCCTCCCGCCGCCTGATTGGCTTTCGTAACGGCGTGCTCGACACGCAGAACGGCACGTTCCACCCGCACAGTCCGTCACACTGGATGCGCACCCTGTGCGATGTGGATTTCACCCCACCGGTGGAAGGGGAAACGCTGGAAACCCACGCCCCCGCGTTCTGGCGCTGGCTTGACCGTGCCGCCGGTGGCCGTGCGGAAAAACGCGACGTGATTCTGGCCGCACTGTTTATGGTGCTGGCAAACCGCTATGACTGGCAGCTCTTTCTGGAGGTGACCGGTCCCGGCGGCAGCGGCAAAAGTATCATGGCCGAAATAGCCACCCTGCTGGCCGGGGAGGATAACGCCACGTCGGCCACCATTGAGACGCTGGAATCCCCGCGTGAACGTGCCGCGTTAACTGGCTTCTCACTGATACGCCTGCCGGACCAGGAAAAATGGAGCGGCGACGGTGCCGGACTCAAGGCCATCACCGGCGGCGATGCGGTGTCCGTGGACCCGAAATACCGGGATGCGTACTCCACGCATATCCCGGCGGTGATTCTGGCCGTGAACAATAACCCGATGCGCTTCACCGACCGCAGCGGCGGCGTGTCACGCCGGCGGGTGATTATTCACTTCCCGGAACAGATAGCCCCGCAGGAGCGCGACCCGCAGCTTAAGGACAAAATCACCCGCGAGCTGGCGGTCATCGTGCGTCACCTGATGCAGAAGTTCAGCGACCCGATGCTCGCCCGGTCACTGCTTCAGTCCCAGCAGAACTCAGACGAGGCACTGAACATCAAACGGGATGCCGACCCGACGTTTGATTTTATCGGCTATCTGGAAACCCTGCCGCAGACCAGCGGCATGTATATGGGGAACGCCAGTATCATCCCGCGTAACTACCGTAAATACCTCTATCACGCCTATCTGGCCTACATGGAGGCAAACGGCTACCGGAATGTACTCAGTCTGAAAATGTTCGGGCTGGGGCTGCCGGTGATGCTGAAGGAATACGGGCTGAATTACGAGAAGCGCCATACCAAACAGGGGATACAGACCAACCTGACGCTGAAAGAGGAAAGCTACGGCGACTGGCTGCCAAAATGTGACGACCCTGCGGCATCTGCCGGTCTTTTTTTATCCCTGAATTCCCCGAAGGTGAACAATCCACTGTTCACCCTTCACCCATTATTCACCACCTATCACTCTGAAATAAAAGGAGAAAATCAAAGAGTGAACAGTGTGAACAGTTCTTTCGAAAAAAAATTTTTTTCCTGTACGATATAGCATCAATCCAAGTAAAAATGCGCTTTCATTTCACATTAACTTACAGCCATTGGTATACGATTAGGTATACGCACAAAAACTGAATTAAATAAAATCGTTAAAAATCAAAGCGATACAATATTTATTCAAACTCCGCCAGCACGGTGTAAGGACTACACCAACAAAAACAGGAAGTTATAAGTCTCAGAAGGACACCGACCAGACGGTGAGGAGACAAAAAAGGATACGCAACGGAGTCGCGACTCCCTATGACATTAAAGCCCGCTGATGCGGGCTTTTTTATTGGTCCTGACCCGCCCTGAATAGAATTCATCCAATTACAGTCCAGACATATACAGTATCCCTCAGCTCAGTATCAGCTTCTCGACAAATGGTCACTGTTATTTACCCGTTGCCAGAAAGAGAATAATTTGCCCCCATAGCCAGCCTTCCCGGAATCTGTATATTCATTAATATTGTTATCGATTCCATCAAGTAACATAGGTTGGATGCGATTGATCTTACTCACATTAGTCGACACGGAACTCAGTAAGTTGAACTCTGGAAAAGCAGTTTAAATAGCATTTAAACAAATGCCACCAGTTCGAAAAAGAGTATAAGCACACTTAATATATTGTTTTAATTATTCATTTCCTTTCAACCCAATTCTTATCCCTCACATTATTTGTTATTAATTTGTTGTTTTTGATCACAATAAGAAAACAATATGTAACTTTTATGCGCATTTTTCAGAAATGTAGATATTTTTAGATTATGGCTACGAAATGAGCATCGCCATGTCACCCTACATCTCATAAGAGGATCGCTTCTGATGAAT
>SFGJ01000060.1 GCA_004557655.1 Clostridiales bacterium
CGACAAGATGAAGATTGAGGAACAGAAAAAAGCGGTACGCAGCGGGTATGACATGGATATAATTCCGTCCGACCTTGCTACTTTCGGCAGCGAAGCAAAGAACCTGTTGCAGGATTTACAGAGCAGAAATGAAAGAATGTTTCTGCTGACGTTCCTTGTGGTAAACATGGCAGACACAAAACGGAAGCTGGATAATGACGTATTTGCTACGGCGGGCTTTGCACAGAAAAACAACTGCGCTCTGACCCGCCTTGACTATTTGCAGGAAGCGGGCTTTATGTCCTCTATCCCTCTTGGAGAGAACCTTATCCCCATTCAAAGAGGATTAACGACCAGCAGCACCGCTATTTTTATCCCGTTCATCACACAGGAGCTTTTTCAGCGGGGCGCAGCCCTTTACTACGGCTTAAATGCGCTGTCAAACAACATGATACTCTGCGACCGCAAGCAACTGAAAAATCCCAACGGGCTTATCCTCGGAACACCGGGAAGCGGTAAATCCTTTGCGGCAAAACGGGAAATGACAAACGCCTTTCTCATTACTGACGACGATATTATTATCTGCGACCCGGAAGCAGAATATTTTTCCCTTGTGCAGCGTTTGGGCGGGCAAGTGATACGCCTGTCGCCTGCCGGAAAAGGCATGGACGGCAAGCCCCAGTATGTGAACCCTATGGATATTAACCTCAACTACTCCGAGGACGACAACCCGCTTGCCTTGAAATCCGACTTTATCCTTTCCCTCTGCGAGCTTGTTATCGGCGGCAAAGAGGGCTTGCAGCCAGTGGAAAAGACCGTCATTGACCGCGCCGTTAGGAATGTGTACCGACCTTTCCTTGCAGACCCCGACCCGGCAA
Organism: Clostridiales bacterium; assembly: GCA_004557655.1. Lineage (GTDB taxonomy): Bacteria > Bacillota > Clostridia > Oscillospirales > Oscillospiraceae > Vescimonas. Next base: position 858 of record SFGJ01000060.1, read on the forward strand.
AAATGCCGATTTTGGGCGACCTCTACAACGAACTGCTGAAACAGCCGGAGCCGGAAGCTGCCCGCATTGCGGCGGCATTGGAGCTTTATGTTTCCGGCTCTCTGAACGTCTTTAACCACCGTACCAACGTGGAGCTTTCAAACCGCCTTGTCTGCTTTGATATTAAGCAGCTTGGAAAGCAGCTCAAAAAATTAGGTATGCTCATTGTGCAAGACCAGGTGTGGAACCGCGTTACCGTAAACCGCGCCGAGAAAAAGGCGACCCGTTACTATATGGACGAGTTTCATTTGCTTTTGAAAGAGGAACAGACCGCAGCCTATTCCGTGGAGATTTGGAAGCGTTTTCGTAAATGGGGCGGCATACCGACCGCTATCACGCAGAACGTCAAAGACCTTTTAAGCAGCCGCGAAGTCGAGAATATTTTTGAAAACTCTGATTTTGTCCTCATGCTCAATCAGGCACAGGGCGACCGGGCTATCCTTGCAAAGCAGCTCAACATTTCCCCGCAGCAGATGAAATACGTTACCCATACCGAAGCGGGCGAGGGGCTTATCTTTTACGGGAATGTGGTGCTGCCGTTCATTGACCGCTTCCCGACGGACACCGAGCTTTACCGTCTGCTTACGACAAAGCCGGAGGAAGTGAGCAAGCCATGAAAACGGACGTAATCATCAACCGTGAAGCCCTCTATGCCCTGCGGGAGCTGCCGAGCGAAAGCGTGAACTGCTGCGTCACAAGCCCGCCTTACTATGGACTAAGGGACTACGGGCTTGATATGCAGATTGGACGGGAGGACACGCCGGAGCAGTACATTGACAGGCTTGTAGAAGTATTCCGGGAACTGCGCCGGGTACTGAAAGACGACGGGACGTTTTGGCTGAATATCGCAGATACCTACTGCGGCACAGGCATGAAAGCGGGCTGCAAGCAAAAGGACTTAATCGGTATTCCGTGGCTTTTAGCTTTTGCCCTGCGCGCTGACGGGTGGTATCTGCGGAGTGATATTATCTGGCTGAAAGAAAATCCCATGCCGGAAAGCTGCCGCGACCGACCGAGCCGCTGCTATGAGCATATCTTTTTACTGACGAAATCAAAGAAATACTACTATGACGCTGCCGCCATTGCGGAGCCGATCGCGCCGGGAACGGCAGCGCGGTACCGGCAGGGGCGCAGCGCAGGACACAAATACGCCGAGGAAGTACCGGGACAGGGCAAGGTGCAGGGTATCAATCAGCCCCGCAGCGGCGGCTATTATGACGACGCCCTTATGCCGACCACAAGGAACAAGCGGGACGTTTGGCTTATCAATACCGTACCGTATAAGGGCGGGCATTTTGCCGCTTATCCCCCGAAACTCGCGGAAACGTGCATACTGGCGGGCTGTCCGGCAGGCGGCGTTGTCCTTGACCCGTTTTTTGGAAGCGGCACCACCGGACTTGCAGCGAAAAGCCTTGACCGCCGCTATATCGGCATTGAACTGAACGCCGAGTATTGCGCCCTTGCAGGGGCGCGGATTGGAGGTGGTAACACTTGAAAGACCCATTAAAGCCCCGTGATAAAATCACGCAGAAAATGACCCGCGACGGGGCTATCGCAGAAAATCAGACCACGGGAGACACGGAACGTATCAGCAAGCGGACGCAGGACGCGGATTTTCAGAAATCCCCGGAGCAACAGGCAGCACAGGACGCAGCGCAGCTACAAGGTGCAGCTTCCCCGACTTCTCCCTTGCCCCATGTGCCGGGAGCTGCCCCCAAAGCAGACACGGGCAAAACGGAACGCGTCATGGAGCATATCGACGCCGCCCATACCCGCAAAGCGTCTAAAAAAGCGGTACGAAAGGCACAGGCAGAAGCTACCGCCGGGACGAAATCTTCCCGGCTGCAATTTACCGACGAGGAACGCGCTGCCCCGGAGCTTGAAAAGTATATCAAGAAATCCGACAAAGCCGCTGACCGACTGGATAAGGCAAAGGCAGCTATCCCCAAAGAAAAGAAACTTACGAAAGAGCGCACCTTTGACGAAGCCACCGGGAAAGGCAAGACCCGCCTGCACTTTGAGGAAAAGGACAAGCCGCCCGGATTTAAGGACAAACACAGCCCCTTATCCCGCCCCGCACAGGAAGCCGGGATTTTGGTACACAACAAGATACATTCCGTTGAAAAGGACAATTCCGGCGTGGAGGGAGCGCATAAATCCGAGGAATTAGCGGAGAAAGGCGCAAAGTACGGGACGCGGAAAATCCGGGAGGGCTACCGCAGCCACAAGCTCAAACCCTACCGGGCGGCGGCAAAAGCTGAAAAAGCGGCGGAGAAAGCAAACGTCAATTACCTGTACCAGAAGACGCTGCATGAGAACCCGCAGCTTACAAGTAACCCCTTATCCCGTTTCATGCAGAAGCAGCAAATCAAGCGGCAGTATGCAAAGGCAGCAAAGACGGGCGGCGCAGCTACCGCAAAGAAAGCCGCCGAGAATACCCGCAAGGCAGCGAAGAAAACCGCCGAGGAAACAAGGAAAGCGGCGGCGTTTGTGGCAAGGCACCCGGCGGGCGTTGGTATCGCCGTTGCCGCGCTGCTCTTATTCATCATGGTATCGGCGGGGCTTTCTTCCTGCGGGGCTATGTTTTCCGGCATGATGAACGGCGTTCTTGGAACGTCCTACACGTCGGAGGACAGCAACCTTGTGGCGACGGAAAACAACTACGCCGCAAAGGAAACCGAGCTTCAGCAGCGGATTGACAATATCGAGCGCGACAATCCCGGCTATGATGAATACC
>SFGJ01000061.1 GCA_004557655.1 Clostridiales bacterium
TTTTTAGCTCCGCCCAGGTAGAAACCTCCACCGTGCCATCTGCTGCATCGGCCGTCACCGGGAAGAAGGGCACTGCTGATACGAGCATCATCACTGCCATCAGAAGGCTAAGCCATTTCCTTTTTTTCATTGTGCTTCACCTCACCTTTCTTATGTCGTCCTTACATCGCGTAAATCTGATCCATCAGGTATTCAGCGGTCATCGACCCGTAGAAAAACTGGTCAATGATGCCGTTTTTCTTGGCATCTCGGATGTCCTTCGCCGCCTGTTTTTCGGTGTTGGAATCCACAATGAGGGCAATTTTGCATTCCGGGCACACCGTCTTTACTTCATCCCGCAGCTTCATCCTCTCGCAAAGCAGCCACGGGGTATAGGCGGTAACCTCCATTAAAAGGACAAACGGTTTGAACACTCGGCACAGTTCGATGGTATCTCGTGGAGACTCCGCACGAACCACAGCAATGTCATAGTCCGAATTCTTGAAAGCAGTCGCTATGGAATCGGCAAACAGAAAATTCTGCATATCGACCACGATTTTCTTCATCGAACCATCCCTCCTTTTTCGTGATATATAGGACGGAGCCGCTCCGCCCTACTTTATGGCTTTATTGTAGCAAGGATCGCCGGCTCTGTCTGTCCTCGAAAGTGAGGACAAATGCCCCTTTAATTGTAAACAAATTATGAACAGTCGCCCATTTTTCGCAAAAAAATACCCAGCCTTTTGAAAGCTGGGTAATTTTTCGTGTCGAAGAGGGTTTTTCGGCACGCTGTCTTGTTCACTTTTTCACTGGTTTTCTTCCTGCTCCTCGATCCAGCAGCCGGGTACGACCATCCGTTTGCCCACGGCTGCGATCATCAGGCGGTTGCGGTTTGTGTAGCCGGTTTTTTCCAGCATTCGGTTAATGTAGGTCCGCACCGAGGATTCGGCCACATCCAGTTTTACGGCGATCTCGGCATTGGTTTTTCCCTCACAGAGCAAGCGCAAAGTCTCCATCTCTCGGTCGGACAGCTCGCAGGAAAGCGTATTGCCGAGCCGGACAGTCGGAACGCTGTCAGGCCAAAAGCGTTTACCCGAAAGAGTGCCTTCAATCACGCTCACAAGGTCACCCGAAGGTGAATCCTTATACCAGAAGCTGTCGGCGCCGATTTTTTTTGCCCGATCGAGAAATCGTCCCTCCAGCATAGAGGTCACCATAACGATCTTTATCCTGGGATAGAACTTCTTGATCGATTCGGCAGCGGTCAGACCGTCCGAGTCGCTTTCGGTGCATATATCCATGAGAATTAGGTCGATGTGACCCTCGCTGCAGCGGCAAAATGCTGCATCAGCACGTGTCAGCGTGCCCGCGACCTCGCAATCTGTGCACTTCTCCACACAGGAGCACAGATATGTTCTCGCCAGTGCCTGATCTTCAACGATCAATATTTTCCTTATAGCCATAGGTTACCCCCCGAATTTCCATGCTTCGGCATCTCGATCACCAAAGAAAACTCCGGTAAGCTCTGTACTGTCATCTTTCCGCCCGAATTTTCTATCCTGTGGCGCAGATTGGTAAGACCACCGCCCTCGGTGATCTCCTTCTCCGGCGGCTTGCCGTTATTGCGTATCATGACGGTATAGCTGTATTCGTTTTCCCAAATATTCGCAGAAACCTCGGTCGCATTGGCATACTGAATGGCGTTGGTTAAACAGACCTGCATGGCGGTGTACATCAACTCCGCCTCACCGCCCGTCGGTTCTTCGCCTCTTATCCTCACGGTCACACCGCCGGTCTTTGCACTGTCAAGCAGCTTTTCCTTTGCCGACAGCCGGATAACATCCCGAAAGGCAATGACCTTCTCCCATTCACGGCACACAACATCCGCATCAATACCGTCAAATTCTCCTGTTATGTACTGCTTCGTCAGTGTAATGCAAGCGGCAAGGTTGTCGTGCATGGCGGATTTTGCGTCAAGCCGCTCCTTTTCCCGCGCTAATGCCACGACATTATCGGAAAGCTGTTTCAGCTTTTTTGAATCCTCCTCGATTTTCTTACAGTCATCGGCGAGCTGCACCGAAGCACGCTGCAGCTCGGTAACATCGGCGGCGGTGAGCTGTATATACCTCTCCCCGTATTTGTCGGTGACCTCTGTTTTTTCAAATCTCCATACGGTGTTGTCGGGAAAGCGAAAGATATTCTCTACGTCCGGAATCCGTACAACACCATTCGGAAGATGATGGAGCGCTTCCACGACCTCGCCCAAATACTGCATATCGCTGTTAAGCAGATATTGGCTCAATTGATACATCTGCCGGTTGCAGAGAACGATACTACCCGTGCGATCAAAAAAGCATACGGCAGTGGGAAGCCGGTCAAAGCCCTCTTTAATGGCATTAAAGCTTAAGCGTTTCATTCTATGCATCCTTCCAACCTCCTATCATCGTGCGAACAAGCCATAAGCCGTCCTCCTGCTTAACGGTTACATTTGGAGAAACGAGGAATGACAGATCCGCAACACACTCCACCGACAGATCCATCTCACTGTCGGACACGGAGATAAACAGAGAATGCAGCTCGTTTATCGTGGCCTCCTCAACGGTTTTCAAAAGGTCGAACAGCCGCGCCACCTCTGCCGAAAGCATCGGTTTTGTTGTATGATAGGCCACACTGCATTCTGTGCCGCAAACGGTCATGACCCGCACGGCCTCGTCTATTGTCAGCCGAAGCTCCTGCTGCGGCAGAAGCTCATATTCCAGGCTGAGAAAATACAGATTAGCGCCGCGCTTGATGTAAGTGCCAAGCAGAATAATTCTTTTCAGCAGGTTTTGTATTTCGGCAGGCTCTGCACCCTCACATTGTTTCAGCAGTTGACCGATCCTGGCTATCTGCTCTCCGTACTTTGTTTCCAATTCGTCATAAATCCGGTTTTTTTCGGTCAACTCATTCAGCTTTTTCTGTATGAGATAGGCTTCCTGCAATTTCTCTTTATTGCTTCTTATTTTGGCCTTGTTTTCGCTTAACCTTGCGCGAAGCTCGGTCAGCGGGCGCACGTTATCCTGCCAAACGGCATATCCTCCGCTGATCGGTGCCGAAGAAATGCGTATTCCGTCGGGACGGATGATCTGAAGTCCGTTTTTCGGGCAAACCATATCTTCGTCTGCAGCCCGGGAACGGAGAACGATATTTCCGGTGCGGTCTGCGATACATGCTGCCAGTGTCGTTGCCTCGAACAGTTCGACATAGCCTGTATTGGACTGTATCATCCGGCAGCGTATACAGCTTTCATAAATCGCCGCATATAAAAGGCAAAACATCACATTCATATCGCCGAGCCACCAGCGTACAGCCGGCAGCCCCAGCAGATACAAAATCCCGTACAGAACCGTTGCGCAGCCTATAACAAACGGTGCAAGCCTCTTTTTTTTGCTGCACGGGACACGGCTTTTCTTCAAAAGGAGGATAAGTGAAAAAAACATGCAGGTCACCGTCCAACCGAGG
>SFGJ01000021.1 GCA_004557655.1 Clostridiales bacterium
TTTATTTTATATGCGTTGGGATATTTGCTCTTAGGAATTGTAGCAGAGTTAATTTCCATGTTTGTAAAGAAAAAGCATTTAAGAAGTTAAACAAATTCCGATTTGTCGAACAGATACAAGGGCGCACTTCTATACGGGTATTTCCCGTATGTGCGCTCTGTGAGACGGAACACCCCGGACACCTGAATGTCCGGGGCGTTTTGCGTCGCTGCGTTCCGAACAAGGAATTGTATCCCTTGCGCCGCTTTGCAGCTATCCTCCTAAGGCAAAAGGCGTGACTTTCTTCGTGGCACGCTTTTTGCATATTTTACTGTCTTATGGCTCCCTGCGAAATGGGCGGGGGTGTTTTTTGCGCCCGGAGCCGGGTAAAGTGCCGCAAACAGGGGAAATTTCCCCCTCCCCGCGCGCCTCCCGCCCGGCGCCGCGCCCGCGGAAAAAGGGCGCCCACACGTGTGGGCGCCCTGCGGGCGGTATGCTCTTACACATTGAACCGGAAATAGATCATATCCCCGTCCTTGACCACATAGTCCTTGCCCTCGGAGCGCAGCAGGCCCTTCTCCTTGGCCGCCGCGACGCTGCCGCCGCAGGCCATCATCTCGTCAAAGTTGATGGTCTCCGCCCGGATGAAGCCCCGCTCGATGTCCGAGTGGATCTTGCCGGCGGCCTGGGGGGCCTTTGTCCCCTTTCGGATGGTCCACGCCCGGCACTCATCCTTGCCGTAGGTGAGGAAGGAGATGAGCCCCAGCAGGTCATAGGAGCACCGGATCAGCCGGTCCAGGCCGGACTGCTCCACCCCCAGCTCCTCCAGGAACATGGCTCTCTCTGCAGGGTCGTCCAGCTCAGCGATGTCCTGCTCCAGCTTGGCGCAGATGGGCAGCACCTGGGCTCCCTCCCTCTCGGCCAGCGCCTTCACATCGGCAAAATAGGGATTCTGATCGCAGTCTGCAAAGCCCGCCTCGTCCATATTGGCGGCATAGATGATGGGCTTGAGGCTCAGGAGGTCGGCCGTTTCGATGATGGCCCGGTCGTCCTGGTCGCAGTCGAAGGTGCGGGCGGACTTACCGGCGTCCAGATGCTCCGCCAGGGCCCGGAACACCTCCGCCTCGCGGAGGAATTTCTTGTCCCCCTTGGCGGCCTTGGATGCCTTTTCCACCCGGCGGTTCACCATCTCCAGATCCGCCATGATCAGCTCCAGGTCGATGGTTTCGATGTCCCCCAGGGGGTCAACGGGCACATTTGTCCCGGCGTCGGCCACCACATGCATGATGTTCTCGTCGTCAAAGCAGCGCACCACATGGATGATGGCGTCGGTGCGGCGGATGTTCTCCAGGAACTTGTTCCCCAGACCCGCGCCCTGGCTGGCGCCCTTGACCAGGCCCGCGATGTCCACGAATTCGATGACCGCCGGGGTCTTTTTGTCCGGCCGGTACATTTCCGCCAGCTTGTCCAGCCGCGCGTCCGGCACCGCCACCACGCCCACATTGGGCTCGATGGTGCAGAAGGGGTAGTTGGCGCTCTCGGCCCCGGCGTTGGTGATGGCGTTAAAGAGGGTAGACTTGCCCACATTGGGCAGTCCCACGATTCCGAGTTTCATCTATCCTCGCTCTCCTTTGCGTGTGTTCTCTCCTGCCATCATAGCATACCCCGGCCCGTTTCTCAAGATATGACGGGAAAGTTTTCCCGCTTTTGCCTCTACCAGCGCAGAAATTCCTCCACCGCCCGAATCCGTTCCTCCTTTTCCCGCTGTTTTTCATACTCTTTTTTTCTCTGCCCGTACCCTGCATAAGTATAACTCTTTTTATAATAGTTCTTTTCTATATGACTCGGTGCGGTTTTTCCGCATTCCGCACCCGGGTTTTCCCGCACACTGCACAGCGGCTCCTCCGCCCTCTCCGGGCGGCTTTTCCGCATATCCCCAAAGGGCAGCGGATACAGCCGGCAGGCCCGGCCGCCCTGCTGGCGCGCACAGCGCAGCAGCTTCGCCCCCTCCAGCTCCCGCAGCACCTTGGTGGCCTTGTCGTGGCCGCAGTGCAGCAGGCGGCAGATCTCCCGGTTGGTGCAGCACACGAACACCTCTCCCTCCTTGTCCCGCCAGCCGTTTTTCCCGGACAGGGACAATCGGCCCAGCAGCACGCCGTAGAGCACCATGGCCGCCGGGGACAGCCCCCTGTCCAGCAGCTCCACGGGCAGGCGGATGAACCGGAAGTCCAGCCCCTCCCACCAGGGTAATTTGTTTTCCATTGTCTCTCTTCTCCTCCCTTTTCCCCACAGTATTTGGTATATGTGGTACACGGGAGGGGGAAAATTGCCCGGTCGTTGCCCTTTTGGGGGCAATGGCGCCGGGATTTGCCCCCCGGTCACGGCGGAGGCATGGACGCTGCGGCGGCCGGGCAGGGCATATACAAAGAGCGCCCACCGGTGTGAGCGCCCTGTTTCATTTCTCCTTGCGCCGCTTGGCAAAGGCGTCCTTCTTCCGCTGGGACATCCTTCCCTTCCGGCCGGCGGTTCCCTCCCGCCTGTGGCGGAAATTGCCTGCGCCGGGTTGCCGCTCCGGCTGTTTTTTCTCCGGCTGCTGCGGCTGTTTGCCGAAGTATTTCTCCCCCTTCTGCGGGCGGATCAGGCACCTGTCCTCATAGCCGATGAGGTCCGTCCGCCCCGCCTGCTCCAGCGCCTCCACGACCAAAGGCCGCAGCTCCCTGCGTCCCCACTGCAAAAGCGCCCGCTGCAGGGCTTTTTCATGGGGTGTCCGGGCCACATACACCTCGGTCATGTCCCTCGGATCAAGGCCGGTGTAGTACATACAGGTGGAGATGGTCCCCGGGGTCGGGTAAAAGTCCTGCACCTGCTCCGGCTGATGGCCGGTTTTATGCAGAAACTCCGCCAACTGCACGGCGTCCGCCAGGGTGCAGCCCGGGTGGGAGGACATGAGGTACGGCACCAGATACTGCTCCTTACGGTCGGTCTCGTTGAGCTTCCGGTACTTCCGCCAGAACTTCTCAAACACATGGAAATGGGGCTTGCCCATATAGTCCAGCACGGAGGAAACGCAGTGCTCCGGGGCCACCTTCAACTGCCCGCTGATGTGGTGGGCCACCAGCTCCCGGAAGAATTCCGGATTCCTGTCCAGGAGCATATAGTCATACCGTATGCCGCTGCGGACAAAGACCTTCTTCACCCCCGGCAGGGCCCGCAGCCGCCGCAAAAGCTCCGTGTATTCCGAGTGGTCCGCATCCAGATTCTTACACGGCTCCGGGGCCAGGCAGCTCCGGTTTTTGCAGCAGCCGTGCTTCTTCTGACCCGGGCAGGAGGCATGGCGGAAGTTGGCCGTAGGCCCGCCCACATCGTGGATGTATCCCTTAAACTGCGGGTCTTTCGTCAGGATCTCCGCCTCCCGCACCACGGACTCGATGCTCCTGGATGTCACCATCCGCCCCTGGTGGAAGGTCAGGGCGCAGAAATTGCACCCGCCGAAGCAGCCCCGGTTGTGGGTGATAGAGAAGCGCACCTCCTCGATGGCGGGCACCCCCTGGGTATACATGGGGTGCACCTCCCGGGTGAAGGGCAGGTCATAGAGCCGGTCCAGCTCCTCCCGGGGCAGAGGGCGGGCCGGGGGATTGGCCGTGAGATACCGCCCCTGGCAGGGCTGCACCACGCCGCGGCCCCGGATGGGATCGTTCTCGTCGTACTGCAGCTTGGTGGCCGCGGCGTACTCCCGCCTATCCTCCCGCACCCTCTCGTAGGAGGGGACAGTCACCGGGCGGTAGATACACCTGTCCGCCTGGGATGCGATGTACGCCGTGCCCCGGACATCGGTGATCTCCCGCACGGGGACTTTGTTGGCAAGCCGCCGGGCGATCTCCCGGGTGGCCGTCTCCCCCATGCCGTACACCAGCAGGTCCGCCGGGGCGTCAAAGAGGATGGGGCGGCGCACCTTGTCGTCCCAGTAATCGTAGTGGGCAAAGCGTCTCAGGGACGCCTCCAGCCCGCCGATGACGATGGGCATATCGCTGCCGAAGGCCTCCCTGGCGCGGTTGGCATACACGATGGTGGGCCGGTCGGGGCGGCAGCCCATCCGGCCCCCGGGGGAGTACAGATCCCTCTCCCGCCGCCGCCCGGCCACGGTGTAGTGGGCCACCATGCTGTCCAGGTTCCCCCCGCCGATGAACACCCCGAACCGGGGTCTGCCCATGGCGGTGAATGCCTCGGCGCTGTGCCAGTCCGGCTGTGCCAGCACCGCCACCCGGTAGCCCTCCGCCTCCAGCAGCCTTGCGATGAGGGTGCTGCCGAAGCTGGGGTGGTCCACATAGGCGTCCGCCATCACCACCAGAAAATCGTAGTAATACCACTCCTTCCGGAGCATATCCTCCCGGCTCACCGGGAGAAATTCCGTTCCTCTCATGCTTCCTCTCCGTATCCGATGTAAAGCTCCATCCAGCCCTCCGGCTTTTTCTCAAAGCCGTAGTGGGCGAAGAAGCCCTCGGTTTTCTCATCGGGACACTGCAGGCGGATATGCTCCACGCCCTTTGCCCGGTAATACTGCACTGCCTGCCCCAGAGGGCCGATGCCCCGGTTCAGGCCGCGCCACGGAGGCAGCAGGCCGTACCAGCCGATCCAGCCCACGCCCGGCTCCTTATCCGGCAGGAGCTGCACGCCCCCGGCCAGCGCGCCGTCATGGTACACGGCGATCCCCTCTCCCCCGTTATCCATGCCCATGGTTTCCCGTTCGGCGTCCGTCATAGGGCGGTAGTAGAAGTCGTTTTCCAGCATCCGCGCGTCCTGCCACCATTTCTGCTTGGCAAAGGTCGACAAGCCCGCGTCGATGAGGTGGTGGTTGTCGTCCCGGTACAGCACGGTGAAGCCGTCGGCGTCATACTCCAGCAGGGAGATGGCCGTGTTGTCCCCGTGGGGAGTCCGGCCCAGCTCCTCCAGGGCCATCCCCTGCAGCGTGCCCAGCACGATGCGCAGGGCCGCCCCGTGGGTAAACACCGCTACGGTCCTGCCTTCGTTTTCTCCGGCGATTTTTTTCAGAGCGGGGAGCACGCGGTCAATGACCTGCTGCGCCGTCTCGCCGCCGGGCACCTGCCACCGGTCCAGATGGCGGTTGAAGTTCACGATGCCCTCCTCGTCCTCCATGCGAAGCTGCTGCCAGGTGCGGCCCTCCCAGATGCCCATGTTCACCTCCCGCAGCTTTGGGTCGGTATGCAGGGGCAGACCCTTGGGCAGGTACACCGCCTTTGCGGTGGCGCGGGTGCGAAAGAGGTCGCTGCTGTATACGGCGTCGATGTGGATGTGGGCAAACCGGTGCTCCAGGGCCCGGATCTGCCGGTAGCCCCGGGCGGTGATGAGCCCGTTGTAGTGTCCGTGAGCGATGCGGTAGAGATTGCCCTCCGCCTCCGCGTGGCGGACCAGATAGATTCGGGTCATAGCGTTCTCCTTACAGTACTTGAATCACTTTCTTCATGGCGGCAACCGCCTCGTCTATGGCGGCGGGCAGGTCGTCGGCGTATTGCAGCTCCCCGTCCGCCACCAGCGCCCCGCGGCCGTACTCGTCAAAGGCGGGGTAGGCGTTGTCCCCGTCGCAGCCGGAGAGAAGGAGGAATGTATCCTTCAGCCGGCGGCGCAGGTCCCTGATGTCCAGGCTGTAGCCCGTTTCCGCCATGCAGGCGGCGCCGGCTCTGGCCATCTGCTCCCCTGCCGCCAGAAACACCTGCCGGTCTCCGGCCATGAGATTCTCCACCGAGGCAGCCCCGGCATCCCGGGTGCGCACCACGGCGATGACCAGCTTGTCCTCCCCGACCCGGCAGCTCTCCGCCCCGCCGTAGGGCAGGACGGTCACGGCGTCGGCATTTATGCCGCCCCTGAGCCACGGCTCCGTGCCGGCGCACCGGGCGTCCACGATGGTATACATCCCCTGGTTTTTTGCCATATGCACAAGGTTGGATAAAACATCCATGCCCATAAAGCCCTGGGCCAGATACGGCTCCGCCCGGAGCATAACCGCCGGGAGCTTCCCCGCCGCCCGGGAGATGGTCTGGCTGCCGTGAAAGCGCAGGGCCTCGGCGTGGGCCATGGGGCAGTCGCCGTACATATCGGTAAAATTCTTCAAAAATTTGGGGTGCAGCCGCTCCTCCCGGGGATCCAGAACCAGCGCCACGGGTGTTTTCAGGCGGCAGATGCTCTCCTGCAGGCGTACAACAGACATACAGTACTCCTCTTTTCTTCTCTGTAATTTTTTGTGAACATTATACGCCGGCAGGGGGAATTTGGCAACCGCCCGGATGGTTTTTTCAATGAAAAAGGGAAATACTATCCCCGTGGACAAAGGAGTGAATGAAAAATGCGAATGAATCCTTTTCTGTGGGGCATGGCCACCGGAGTCGTGGTGGGTGTTACCGCGGAGCTGATCGTCTGTCCCCGTCCCAAGTGCCGGAAAACCGCTGTGGGCCAAGCCATGCAGCGGATGGGTAACGCTCTGGACACGGTGATGGTGACAGTGGCGAAGAAGCTGGAGTAATACGGCTTATGGGCAGGATGGGGAAACACCATCCTGCCCATAAATTCTTTCCGATTTTGCGAATTATGTATTGACAAGCATCAAAAATTTGGTATAATAATCAATGCTGTTCGCAGCGAAAAAAGAATATGCAGTGGTATCGAAGAGGTCATAACGAGCACGACTGGAAATCGTGTTGTCGTCAAAAGCGGCACGAGGGTTCGAATCCCTCCCACTGCGCCATGAGTCACACCGTCTTTCAGGCGGTGTGCTTTTCTGTTCCGGGGGCGAAAGGCGGCTTTGCAGCGGCGTGAGCCCTTCGATGACAGTGCCGCAGGCCATGGCCTGCGGCACTGCTGTTTTATTCCTTCCGGTCTATTTTCCCGAGGGTATCCCTCCGGATCTCCTCCCGCAGGCCCTTGAGATACTCCGAAAAGGCCACCTTGTCATCGGCGTAGGTCTTGTTCAGCTCGTATTCCCGGGGGATCCAGGTGGAAAGGTCGGAGCGGTTGTGCTGGATCACAGCCTCCAGCCCGTCAATGGCCTTGTAAATCTTCGCCTCCAGAGTCTCCCGCCGCTCCATTTCGTCGTACAGCCGGGTCATCTCCCTGCGCTGCGGCTGCGGCAGGGACTCGACCCACTGCCGCAGCAGCGCCTCCTCGTCCCGCTCCTGCTCCGCCGTTTTCTCGAAGGAGGGGATGTCCCCGGTGAAGGCCTCCCCCAGGTCGTGGATGACGCACATCCGCATCACCTTGTCCATGTCCGCCTCCGGGAACTCGTCCCGCATGAAAAACGCCATGAGCGTCATCATCCAGCAGTGCTCCGCCACGCTCTCATGCCTGCCCTTTTCGGTGTAGCAGTGGCGGGTGGTATCCTTCAGCCGTACCGCCACGGTCAGGGCGTCCAGCATAGCTCTGGCATCCATAGGCAAATCCCTCCCCGGTTGTTCTCACGGAGATTGTAGCACAGGCTCCGCCTGATTTCAAGAGGATCCGGGAAAGCCGGCGCTGATTCTTCCTTCCCCCGCCCCACCGGAAAAAGAAGAAGACAGGCAGTCCGATACAGACTGCCTGCCTTCTCGAGGTAAAGGGAAGTATGGATGGTATCAACTACACTACGGCAAAGAACTTGATCAAAAACAGTGCGGCTACCACATAGGTCAGCACGGACACCTCCCGGGCCTTGCCGGAGAAAACCTTGATGACGGTGTGGGAGATCATGGCCAGGCCGATACCGTGGCCGATGGAGCCGGAGATGGGCATAGCCAGCACCATGATGAACACCGGCACGATCTGATCCAGATCGGTAAAGTCGACATTCTTCAGCCCCTGCAGCATCAGGATACCCACATAGATCAGCGCGGCAGAAGTGGCCGCGGCGGGGATGATGGCGGCGATGGGCGCGATGAACATGCAGGCCAGGAACATGAAAGCCGCCGTGAGAGCGGTAAGACCCGTGCGGCCGCCGGCCTCCACGCCGGAGGCGGACTCCACGAAGGTGGTCACGGTGGAGGTACCGCAGCAGGCGCCGGCGATGGTGCCCACGGCGTCGGCGGTGAGGGCCTCCTTCATCTTGGGCATATTGCCGTCCTTGTCGGTCATGCCGGCGCGGGAGGCGGTGCCCACCAGGGTGCCGATGGTGTCGAACATATCGATCATGCAGAAGGTGATGATCAGGGTGATGGCGGTGAACCAGCCGATGCGGAAGAAATCGGTGAAGTCAAACTGAAACAGGGTGATCTCCGCCATGTCGCCGAAGCGGGGCAGGAAGCTGGCGCCCCGGAGGGAGGCAAAGGGATTAACGTGCAGGAAGATGGCCTCCCCCGCCCAGTAAACCACAGAGCTGGAGAGCATACCGATGAGAACGGCGGATTTCTTGCCCTTCTTGGCCAGCAGCACGATGACGAACAGACCCAGGAACATGGTGATCACCGTCAGTACCATCTGGCCGTACTCCTTGCCCATGCCGTCCTGAATGAGACTGGGGGTCATGGCGCCGAAGAAGTCCCGCATGACGAAGAAGGGACTGGCGTAGCCGTTGCCCTCGGCATAGATGCCGGCGTTGGAGCCGAAGCCGATGTTCATGAGCATCAGGCCGATGGCGGGGCCGATGCCCAGACGCACACCCAGAGGAATGGCATGGACGATCTTGTCCCGGATATTGAACACGCTCAGCAGCAGGAACACAACGCCCTCCACCACGATGATGCACATGGCGGCCTGGAAGGCGCTGGTGTAGTCGGTGTTGAGCAAGGCGGCGATATTGCCGCAGATGACGGCGAAGAAGCTGTTCAGGCCCATGCCGGGTGCCATGACGAAGGGCTTGTTGGCCAGGAAAGCCATGCAGACCGTGCCCACAGCCGAGGCGATACAGGTGGCCAGGAACACGGCGTTCCACAGCGGGGAGCCGGTGTCAAAGTTGGTGAGCAGATTGGGATTCAGGGCGATGATGTAGGCCATCGTCATGAAGGTGGTCAGGCCTGCGATGATCTCCGTTTTCACCGAGGTGCCGTTTTGTTTCAGGTGAAATAGTTTTTCCATTTGTGTCTCTCCTTGTAAGTTCGCGCTTATCCGGCCCGCAGCCGGACCGGTTGTGTTTCCATCTTAACACGGCGGCCCGCATTTTTCAAACTTTTTGTGTGGTCAAAAAAATATTTGTTAGCCCTTACAAAAATTTTTGTCGTTTTTTGAGGAAAATGGACAGTGCCGGCAGGCACTTTGCTTCTCCGGAAAACCGTGGTATCCTGTGCCGCATGAGGGGGTAATGGGCGTCATTTCGGCGTGATATGCCGGCATACCGGCGCAAAACGCCCCGTCTCACGGCGGAATCTGCCCGGCGTTTGCCCGAGCCGTCGGGCGGCCGTCTTTTACCGTATTGACAAATGCAAACACGCACTCTATAATGGTTTTGAAGTGAATACAGGCGCAAGTTTCCCCCTGCTGGTAACAGGCAGGGGGGATGAGAGAGAATCGGGTGCAAGTCCCGAGCGGTACCGCCACTGTAAGCGCGGAGGTTTCCCCTGTTGACGAAAGTCGGTCATTGGATCGTTTCTGTTCCGAGAAGGCCCGGGGAGATCTGCGAGGCGCGAGCCAGGAGACCTGCTTGTGCTATGTCTTTACCGAAACGCTGCAAGTACGGCGAATCGGTCTGATCGGCGCAGAAAAACGGCTGCGGCATCCCTTTGGGGTGCCGCGGTTTTTTTTGCTGCTCACCGCCGCGCATGGGGGAGATGCCGGCAGCAGCATACGCCGGCCGCCCGTCCAGCCCAAGGGACGAGAAGGACTCTCACTTTCGCGGCGCAGCCGCCGCAATCCCTGCAAAAAAAATACAGAAAGGAAAAATACAAATGAAAAAGAGGCTTCTTTCCCTGCTTCTCTCCCTTTGCATGGTGCTGTGCCTGCTCCCCACGGCATACGCCGACAGTGAAAACTACTGGACCAATTTCCGCAACAGCCCCTACAACATGGCCATCACCGATGCGCCCACCCCCACTTCAGCGGAGACCACCGTGGAAAAATGGGTGAAATCCTTCGGCAGCGGCTGGTCTGCCAGTCCCAGCGGCTTTGTCATCGCTGATAATGCTCTGGTGTTCATGGCCGGCAGCTCCCTGAAAAAGGTCGACCTGCAGAGCGGTGAGCTTATTAAGGAAGCCAACCTGTTTGATAGCTGCGGATTTGCCATTGTGTCTCCCACCTATGCCGATGGCGTGATCTACTGCCCCATCAGCGGCGGCAAGATCCAGGTCTTTGACGCCAAGACCTTGGAGTCCAAGTGGACCTTTACCGATGAACTGGGCGGCCAGAACAACACCGCCATTACCTATGCCGACGGCTATCTGTATACCGGTTACTGGAACGGGGAGACCAAGGATGCGAACCTGGTGTGCGTCAAGGCATCTGACGGCAGCCTCGTTTGGAAAAAGACCGTCACCGGCGGCTTTTACTGGGCAGGCTCCACCGTGGTGGGCAATGCCGTCATCGTGGGTACCGACGACGGTGCCAACGGCTTTGTCGGCGATTCCCACCTGCTGGCCCTGGATAAGACCACGGGCGATGTGATCTCCGATCTCACCCTCACCGGCATGGGCGACCAGCGCTCCTCTATGGCGTACAGCGCCGAAAAGGGCCGGGTGTATTTCACCACCAAGAACGGTTACATCGCCTCCGCCGCGGTGGACGCCACCACCGGCGCCCTGTCCGACCTGAAGAGCAGCAAGGTGGCCGCCCAGTCCACCACCACCCCGGTGGTATACGGAGATAAGGTGTTCTTCGGTGCCGGCAGCGGCATCGTCCCCAACAGCAACGGCGCCGGCAACTTCATCGTGGCCGATGCCGACACTCTGGAGGGTCTGTATGCCGTGCCCCTGCTGGCCTATCCCCAGGGCTCGGTGATGGTCTCCACGGCCTATCTGGCCCAGACCGGCAGACTCTACTGCTACACCACCTATAACGGCATGCCCGGCGGCATGACCCTCATCACCGTGGATCCCGCCGACCGCACCGGCGCAAACGCCGTGAAATCGGAGATCTACGATGCGGCCGGTCATGAGCAGTTTTGCCTTATCAGCCCCATCTGCGGCCCCGACGGCACCATTTACTACCGCAACGACAGCGGCTGTGTCTTTGCCCTTGCCGAAAACAAGGCGTACCTGTCCGCACTGACCGCCGACACGGGCAAGTGGGACAGCGCCTTTGCCGCGGGCAGTATGCGCTACGAGCTGGTGGTGCCCAAGGGCACCGGGAGCGTCACGTTTACCGCCGCTGCCTGTGACGGCGGCAGCGTCAGTCTCAATGGCGGCAGCGCTTCCGCCCCCGTGCCTCTGACCGACGGCAATGCCACGGCCTCCTTCACCGTCACCAAGGGCGCCGACACGCGCACCTACACCGTCACCATCCGGGAAGCGAGCGGCGACGCCTCCTTGTCCCTGCTGCATCTGAACGAAACCAACGGCTACAGCGGCTTCAAGACGCTGACCCCCGCATTTGCTCCCGAGGAGCACTTCTACGGCTTCTACGCCGTGGGCAGCGGCCGCTCCTTTGAGAACATCTGGCCGCAAGCCGCCCACAGGAATGCCACCGTCCGTGTAATGGCGGTGGAAAATGTTGACCGGGCAGCGGAGGACGGCACCGTTTCCGTCACCGCCACCAACGGCGGCCACAACCGCTACGCCATCTACTTCCGGGATGCCGCCAAGCCCATGGCCATCCGTGTGGAGGTCACCGCCGAGGACGGCACCCTGGAGAACTACACCCTGGTCATGAGCAAGAGTGCCGCCGCCGCAGAGGGCGAGGCGCTCCTGCAAAAGCTGCGCCGGGAGGCCGACGACAAGGCCGCCGCCGATACGGTCATGGCGCTGATCGACGCCATCGGCCCCGTGACGGCGGATTCCAGGGCAGCCATCGCCGCCGCCCGGGCGGCCTATGACGCCCTGACGGACGAGCAGAAGCTGCTGGTCACCAATGTGAGCAAGCTGGTGGACGCCGAAAACACCCCCCTCCCCATCGATCCCGCCGATCCCCTCCCCGCCCCCGTTCCCACCGGGGACACCGGGATCATGGTGTATCTGCTCGTTTGCGTTCTGTGCTGCATGACCGCCCTCTTTGCGGTGCGCAGACGCACAAACGCAGAATAAGTGCATACAGCCCGGCGCAGGACCGGTTTTTCGGTCCTGCGCATGGTGCTCTTTATTGAAAAGGAATGCGTAGTATGAAACACAAAAGAATGGCGTCCGTCTGTCTGGCCCTGTGGCTGCTGCTCCTCCTTTTGCCCGGCTGCAGCACCGGCGGGCCGGGAATCGACGGGGGCGGCGGCACGCCCCAGAGTACTCCGCCGTCGTCCCAATCGGAGCAGGCGGACAAAACCCCCGGGGGCGAGGACAAAAAAACCGGGGGCGAGGACAAGACCCCCGACCAACCCCCTTCCCATGAAGCAGGCACCGCTTCCGGCGGCGCCGGCGAACAGGATCAGTACCTGACCGATCCCGTTCCGGAGGGCAAGCCCCGTCCGTCAGAGCCGCAGGACCAGGTGATAGATGAGCAGAAGACCTGCACCTGCACCTTTTCCATCGAGTGCTCCACCATCCTCAGCAACATGGAAAGTCTGGACCCCGACAAGGTGGAGCTCGTCCCTCCCGACGGCGTGATCCTGCCCCCCACCGTCGTCACCTTCCACGAGGGGGAGTCGGTTTTTGATGTGCTGCAGCGTGTGTGCCGGGACAACGGGATCCATATGGAATCGTCCTGGACGCCTATCTACAACAGCGCCTACATCGAGGGCATCCACAACCTGTACGAGTTCGACTGCGGCAATCTCTCCGGCTGGATGTACTGTGTCAACGACTGGTATCCCAACTACGGCTGCTCCCGCTACCAGTTGGAAAGCGGCGATATAGTCCAGTGGCGCTATACCTGTGATCTGGGCAATGATGTCGGTGGTGGCTATGCCACCGGAGAATGAGGAGTAAACGATGAAAGACCGCTTCGCGCAGTACCATCCGCTGGTAAATTTTCTGTATTTTACCCTGGTGCTTGTCTTTTCCATGGTGCTTCGCCACCCTCTGGCCCAGGGGGTATCCCTCCTGTGCGCCTGCATCTACGCGGTGCAGGCGGAGGGGCAGCGGGCCGTGTTGTTCTGCCTGAAATGGTGCCTGCCCGTTTTTCTCCTCACCGCCCTGTTTAATCCCGCCTTCAGCCACGAGGGGGTCACGATCCTCCTGTACCTGCCCACGGGAAACCCCCTGACCCTGGAGAGCATCCTGTACGGCGTCAGCGCGGGCGTTTTGCTGGTAACGGTGATGGTGTGGTTTATGAACAGCAGCCGCGTCATCACCTCGGACAAGTTCATCTACCTCTTCGGCCGGGTCATCCCCGCGTTGTCGCTGGTTTTGAGCATGACCCTGCGCTTCATCCCCAAGTTCAAGTCTCAGCTTGCCGCGGTGGTGGAGGCGCAGCGGAGCATCGGCCGGGACATCTCTCAGGGCAGCCTCCTGCGCCGGATGAAGCTGGCCGTTTCCGTGCTGTCCATTATGATCACCTGGGCGCTGGAAAACGCCATGGACACCGCCGACAGCATGAAAGGCCGTGGCTACGGTCTCCCCGGCCGCACCGCCTTTTCCATCTACCGCCTGGATGACCGGGACAAGAGCGCCTTGGCGTTTCTGCTCCTGTGCGCCTTCTGCCTGGTCATGGGGACGGCGGCCTCCGCCTTCAGCTTCCGGTACTACCCCGGCATCCGTGCCGGGGCCCGGACGCCCCTTGCCCTGAGCTTTCAGCTTGTCTATGCGGCCCTGTGCGCCATGCCCATACTTTTAAACGCCTTTGAGGAGAGAAAATGGAAATCTATTCATTCAAAAATGTGACCTTCACCTACCCGGAGGGGGAAAGACCGGCTCTGCGTAACCTGAACTTCCCCGTGAAGCAGGGGGAGTTTTTGATCCTGTGCGGCCCCTCCGGGTGCGGAAAATCCACGCTTTTGCGGCATCTGAAGCCCTGTCTGACCCCTCACGGCGTTTTTTCCGGAGAGATCTTCTACGGCGGCGCCCCCCTTTGTGAGCTGTCCCAGCGGCAGCAGGCCCGGTCCATCGGCTTTGTGCTGCAGTCTCCGGAGAATCAGGTGGTCACGGACAAGGTGTGGCACGAGCTGGCCTTCGGCCTGGAGAGCCTGGGCTGCGACACCCCCACCGTCCGCCGCCGCGTGGCGGAGATCGCCGCCTTCTTCGGCATTGAACCATGGTTTTACAAAAGCGTCGCCGAGCTTTCCGGCGGGCAAAAGCAACTTCTGAGCCTGGCCTCCGTCATGGCCATGCAGCCCGATGTGCTGGTGCTGGACGAGCCCACCGCGCAGCTGGATCCCATTGCCGCCGCGGACTTTCTGGCCATCCTCGGCAAGATCAACCGGGAGCTGGGCACCACCGTCATCCTGACGGAGCACCGTCTGGAGGAGGCCTTCCCCTACGCCACCCGTGTTCTGGTCATGGAGCAGGGCGCCATAGTCTGTGACGGCAAGCCGGAGGAGGTGGGTCTGCAGCTCCGGGACAGGGGCAGCGGAATGTTCCTGGCCATGCCCACCGCCATGCGGGTCTGGGCCGGGGTGGAAACGGCTCTGCCCTGCCCTCTCACCGTGCGGGACGGGGCGGACTTTCTGGCCAGGCGCGCCCGGGAGCAGCCGCTGCTGCCGCTGCAGGAGAAGCCGGCGCCCCCCCGCGGCGGCGACATTGCCCTGTCCTGTGACGACCTGTGGTTCCGCTACGACAAGGACGGGGACGACATTGTAAAGGGTCTCTCCCTCACATTGCACAAGGGGGAATTCTATGCGCTGCTGGGCGGAAACGGCGCCGGTAAAACCACCGCCCTGCGGGTCATATCCGGTCTGCGCGCCCCCTACCGGGGCACAGTGCAGGTCCGGGGCAAGGTGGGCCATCTGCCCCAGAATCCCCAGACGCTGCTTCTCAAGCGGACGGTGCGGGAGGATCTCTTTGAGATATTCCGCGGCACGAAAACGCCCAGAGAGGAGCAGGAGGCGCTGGTAGAGCGCATCACCGCTCTGTGCGGCCTGTCCTCCTTTCTGGACCGGCACCCCTACGACATCTCCGGCGGCGAACAGCAGCGCACCGCCCTGGCCAAGGTGCTGCTCACCCGCCCCGATATTCTGCTGCTGGATGAGCCCACCAAGGGCTTTGACGCGGAGTTCAAGGTCACCTTTGCCCGGATCCTCCGCCGTCTGACCGCCCAGGGCGTCACGGTTTTGCTGGTCAGTCACGATGTGGCCTTCTGCGCCGCATACGCCCACACCTGCGGGCTCTTCTTCGACGGCAGCATCGTGGCCCAGGGGACGCCCCGGGACTTTTTCTCCGGCAACAGCTTCTACACCACCCCCGCCAACCGCATGGCACGGCAGTGGATCCCCCGGGCCGTCACGGTGGCGGATGTGACGCTCTGCTGCGGCGGCGCGGTCCCCCCGGAGCCGGAGCTGCCCCGGGAAAAGCCGCTGCCCCCGGTGAAGGAGACCGCCGTGAGCTTCAGGCCCAAGCCGCTGCCCCTGTGGCGCAAGCTGCTGGCAGGGGTGTCTCTGGCGGCAGCTTTGGCGGTGTTCCTTTACGCCACCAAGCAGGTAAATCTCTCCTCCCTTCTGGGCGCGGGCGGTATCACCGACGCGGGGGAAAAGCACCTGTATCTGTATGCCTTTCTGGTGGCGGCGCTGGTGGTATTTCTGGCCGCCATCGGCCGCAGAAGCCCACCGCCTGCCGTGGTGCAGACCCCGGTGGAGCGGCGCCGGCTCAGCCGGCGGACGGTGTTCGCCACCGCTTTTGTGCTGGTGCTGATCCCCGTGACCGTTCTGGCCGGGGCGCTGTATCTGGGCAACCGCTATTACAACATCACCGCCATAGCGGTGCTCATAGAGTGCATCCTCCCCTTCTTTCTGGTGTTTGAGGGCAGGAATCCCAAGGCAAGGGAGCTTGTTCTCATCGCAGTCCTGTGCGCCATGGGTGTGGCGGGCAGAATGGCGTTTTTCATGCTGCCGCAGTTCAAGCCCGTCATGGCTCTGGTCATCATCGCCGGGGTATCCCTGGGCGGCGAGACGGGTTTTTTGGTGGGAGCCGTGACCATGCTGGCCTCCAATGTTCTCTTCTCCCAGGGCCCGTGGACGCCTTGGCAGATGTTCTGCATGGGCATCGTCGGTTTTTTGGCCGGCATCCTGTTCCGCAAGGGCTTCCTGCGCCGCAGCCGGGCCGCCCTGGCAGCCTTCGGCGCCTTTGCGGCGGTGTTTCTCTACGGCGGCATCATCAATCCCGCCTCCGCCCTCATGTACAGCGCGGAATCCATCAACCGGCGGATCGTTCTGGGCTACTACATCACAGGTCTGCCCATGGATCTGGTCCACGGCGCAGCCACGGCCATCTTCCTTTGGCTGGGTGCGGAGCCCATGCTGGAAAAGCTGGACCGCATCAAGACAAAATACGGCCTGGTATAGCGGCCCGGGCAGGATCCGCCGCCGCTCCCCGCACGGCGTCTCCCATGAAAAAAAGCACTTGCTGCCAGCAAGTGCTTTTTTGTCATAGGTACTGCCCCACGGCGCCGCCGGAGGCGGGGGATCATATGGTTGCCCGCCGGTTCCCCGCGGACTGCGCGGCAGAATTTACCGCCTACTGTGCTGTGCTTTTCAGCTTATCAAAGATGCCCATACGAAGCTCTCCCGCACGATGGTTTTATGTTTCCTCAGAATTTCCCGCCACCGCCGCCGTGTGTGGTACCGGAGGAGGATGTGTGTGTACTGCTGCCGGAAGAGCTGTCGCTCTCCGGCTTTTCGGTTCTTGTAACCGTATGGTACAGGAACATATCCCGGCTCTCGGTAATGTCCATGCTGCCGCTTTTTACATAGCTGTCAGCCGCCGCCTGATAGCGAACCGTCTTCAACTGACCCTTCATTACGCCGACAACGATCTTGGCAAGCACAAAGCCGATCACAAGAGCTATGGGGATCCAAATCATCGACAGAGGCTGGCGCGGAAGATTGGCGTTATCATACGGCTCGCCGCTTTTCGCCTGGGAAATAAACCGGTCGCACAGGGAGGCATAGGTCGCAAAGGCGCCGGCAAAATTGCCGTCTGACAGCTCGGGTCGGATCTGCCCGCCGATATACTGAATGCCGGCGTCGGTGAACGCCGTAATGCCATAACCGCAGGTGGAGATGTACCAGTCGCTGTCCTGTGTACTGATCAGCAGCAGGAGGCCGTCCCTGCTGTTTCCATAGCCGAACCCGCATTGCTCATAAAGCAGATCCGCGTACTCCATGACCGAGTACCCTGCCAGATCGTCCGTCGTGGCAACGGTCACATCCACGTGCTGGCGCAGGCTGATTTCATCGAGTGTTTGAATAAGTGCCGTTTCCTCGCTGTCGGTCAAAAGATCGGCCATATCCACCACACGGTAGTATTGGTCGGCAAATCCGTCTGTTTCCGCCGCAAATGCGGGAACCGCCGCGCAAAGGCAGAGAAGGAGCGCCAATAAAAGCAAGGATATTTTCTTTTTCATTATTGTGCCCCCCTTTACAGTATTCCGATCAAATGGAGCAGCCATGCCACGCCGTAGGCCGCCGCGCCGGCTGCCGCTGTCAGGCCCATCGTCCATTTGGCTGCCGCCGATTTGTCCACCGGCAGATCACCCACAAACTTGCCCGTCTGTCCGTTCATGGCAAAGATGTAATTTTTCCCTTGCCATGTAGTATGCAGAATCCACACAGGATACAGCGCATATTTTGCCTTTCCGCCGCGCAGGCGGATATTGCTGCTGTCCGCCTGCACCGTCGTATATCCCTGTACCGTTGCCGCAAAGGCTTCTTCCGTGGAACGCTTTACACGCTCATTGGCCCGGTCAACGCTCTGCTCGGCGTCCACATCATATTTGTCTGCCATATAGCCGGCCAGATACGCCGTTTGGAAATCCACCGCGTCCGCAATATTATAGGGCTCGATGGATTCCATCAGATCGTCTGCCATTTTGGTAGAGCCGTCTACCGGAACATTGGAAAAGCCGATGCTGCCGCCTCTGTGTACCAAATAATACTGCGTTTCGGTATAGTCGTAGCGGCTGTCGCTCCAGGTCCGCACCCTTGTGGCGCGATAACGCACCTGTGCGTCCACATCCGTGTCAAACAGCCAGAACGGGACATACACGCCCTTGATTTCATCAATGTGGTTCTGATCCTTGAAAATCTTCGGCAGCAGCCGTTTGCCGGACAGGTGCCGCATCAGAGCGGCCTTCGCCGCCTTTTTATCCAGTTGGAAGGGGATCACAAGATCCGGCTTCAGCGCGCCGGAAAACTGTCCGGTCATCACCACGGGATTCCCGCAGAAGGGGCAGGCAGTGGCCGCCGTGTTTTCATCCCCCACGATCTCGCCGCCGCAGGAGTTGCAAACATAGGTGCGCAGACCGTCGGCTTCGCCCTCCTGCCATGCACAGCCGGCGGCTGTTTCCCATTCCATGCTGTCGGCTGCGTCGCTGTGCAGCTCGGCATCGTAGAGCGCAAGGGTTTCCATATCAAACTCGGTGCTGCAATAGGGGCATTTCATCTTTTGCGAGCCGCTGTCGAATTCGATAGCGCCGCCGCAGCACGGGCATTTATATTCTTGCAATGTATTCAGAATGATTCCTCCTTATCAGACATTGATTCGGTATCATACGTTTCCGGCACTGTGGGGGCATATTTCTCGGCAAGGCGGTAGAAGCAGGATTCCAAGTCCCCGCTTACGCACGTCCCGGCGGCCATCTGTGCGCCGTCTGCAAAGAGGACGGATGAATAGTAGGTCGTTTCGTCCGGGACCTGCACCTTGCACATCGGCTTTTTGTATCGCCGCAGCTTTTCGATCTTTCTCACGCTCTTGGGGCGCCGCAGTTTTCGCAGAACTTGCCGGAATTCCGGGAGCCGCAGGACGGGCAGATCCATGTGGAATTCCCGGTGAAATCCGCCCCGATCTCTTCTTCTCTTGTCCTGGGAGCAGCGAGAGAACCGGTGCCCTGCCCGCCGCTGTTATGCGCCCCGCGCAGAAGGTCGGACAGGGTGTGCATCTGCTCCTCGTAATGGCGGTAGAGGTCGGTATAGGGACTGTCGGGGCGGTTGCCGTCGCTCAGCTCCAGCTCAATTTTGTCGAACCAGGGAGAATCGACCAATATCGTTACATTGAACTCATAGTCGCACTCATAGCGGCGGGGATTGTAACTCTTACTGTTGCCCTCCTCATCCTCGTAATAGATCTCGGTTTTGTTTTCGTGAATATCGGTGTTGACACCCGTGACCTGTGAAAAGGAAATCAGGTCCGGGTTCGCGTTCCGCCAATTGGAGGCAGAGGTCACGATAAACTTCGCTGCGGCGCTGTCCACATACACCTTTTCGCTCTCACCGAAGATGCTATCCGGGCGAAAATCGGCAAGGCGGCGCTCGTTTTCCTCCCGGTAGGCAAGCTGCTGCTTGATTTCCTCCACCGTGGAATTGCGGCGGTCGCTGAAAAACGGGGAGAGCTTTCTCGCACAGTCCTTGCAGAGATTGCCGTCCTCTAATTTGCGGTTGCCGAGAAGTCCGATCTTCTCCCCGCAGATGTCGCAGTATTTCTTATCAAATAAACCCATATTCGTACCCCCCGTTATCCGATAATATCGCCGTCGTCAAAGGGATCGCCGCATTCCGGGCAGAACTTCGGCGGTTTTGTTCCCTTTTCCGGTTCCCATCCGCATTTGTCGCAGCGGTACTGCGGTACGCCCGCAGGCTTTTTGGCTCCGCAGTTTTGGCAGAACTTGCCCTTGTTTACCGTGCCGCAGGAGCAGGTCCAGCCCTCAGTATCCGCGGGCTTCGGGGCACCGCATTCCGGGCAGAACCTGCCGGTTGCCGTTGCCCCGCAGGAGCATTTCCATGCACCCGCCTGCTCCGGCTCCGGTTTCTTTGCACCGCATTCGGGGCAGAATTTTCCCGTAGCCGTCGCGCCACAGGAACATTTCCAGCCGTCCTGTGCCGGGGCAGCCGGAGCGGGCTGTTGTGCCTGTGCCGCTTGTTGCTGCTGCACGCCCATGTTGAACAGATTCTGTGCCGCGCCGAAGCCGCCCTGGCCTCCCATGCCGACCATACCCATGCCCATAAACCCGGTCATGGCGCCTGCGGAGTTTCCGGCGGCGGTCTGCATGGCGTCGGCGGTAGCGTTGGTCATTCTGCCCGCCATCATAAACGGGTTGGAGCCCACATTGGCGGCGTCCTCCAGCTCGTTGATCTTCTTCATGTCCTCGGCGGTCAGGGTGATGGGGTTGAGCGCGATCTTGCCGACGGAAATGCCCCGGTTGTCGATCCACTCCTGCCTCAGGGCATCGTTCATGGCGGCCTTCAATTCATTTGCCTTTGCGGGAATCTGCGCCGGACGCAGCTCCTGCTCGGCCAGCGCGCCGAGGGCCGGCTGCAAAGCGTCAATAAACTCGGACTTTAACTGCTCGTCGATCTGGTCTCTGGTAAATTCTCTTTCCACATTGCCGCACAGCCGTGTGTAAAACAGCAGAGGATCGGAGATCACATAGGTATACACGCCGTTGCAGCGCACCTGTACCGTCCGGCTGATCCCGATGCGCTTATTCACCACCTCAAACATAATGGGGTTGGGCGTACCGAACTTGTTGCCGATGATCTCCTTGGTGTTGAAATAATACACCCGCTGGTCTTTCCCGGTGTCGCCGCCGTATGCAAAGCGCTTTCCGACGGTCCGGAATGTTTCCATAATGCTGTCTCCGAGATTGCCGGAGAAGATGGACGGTTCCGTGGAGGCGTCGTATGTAAATTCGCCCGGCTCGGCGCAGACCTCCACGATCTTGCCCTGCTCCACGATGATCATGCACTGTCCGTCTGCCACGGCGATGCCCGATCCGTTGGAAATGATGTTGTCATTCCCCTTGGTGTTGGAGGAGCGTCCGCTGACGCGCTTTTCCCCCTTACGCATCAGCACATCGTTTGGAAGCGCGTCGCAGTAGAAAAACTCCTTCCACTGGTCTGCCAGCGTGCCTCCCAACGCTCCGATCCCCGCTTTAATAAGTCCCATATGAATTACCCCTTTCACTTAGTATTATGATCCTGACCGTAATGACAGGTTACTGATTCCGAAAGCCCTTTCCCGCGGAACAGGGATTCTTGTTTTACTGCGGCGGATCCGCCGCGCCGCTCTCGTCATAAACCGAAAAATCGAAACAACCGGGCTGTGCCTCTACATGGCCGTTCTCCATGGAAAGTCTCGGATGAAATTGCAAAGTGCCGCCGCTCCCCTCTGCCATAACCAGCACATTGGCGCAGATCTCGCTGAGGTTGCAGCGGAGGATCACCGCTTCTCCCGGCCGGCCCTCATAAATCACTTCGTCCGTCCAGTCTATGTATGTACCCTCCTCGGTTATCCCGGCTTTGCACACGGTGATACGGCAATCGTTTCCGCCCGGCACCAGGACAAAGACCTCCGCGCCCTCGTAAGCGACCACCCCGGTTTCCGAAAGAAAGGGATAGCTCCTGACGCAGGTGCTTTCTTTCACCAGGCTTTTCAGCGTTTCCTCCGTGCCTTCGCTGTCTGTATATCCCAGGAAGGCGATGCCAACGGTTCCGCCGCTTTCCCGTATGCTTTTCTGCAGGGTGGCAAGTCCCGCGTCCTCCTCCGCTTTGTTTGTGCACCCGGCAGCCAGCAACAGGCACAGCAAAACGGCGCATAACACAGATAGCTTTTTCTTCATGTCGTATTTCTCCATTTTGAGCGTAATTTTTTTCTCCCCCTTTATACATCGCGCCGCTGATTTCCCTGCCGGATGCGCGTATGCGTTTTTCCCCGGGTTTCCGTTCCTTTTCCTGCGGTAAGCTTCACCCCGGCCGCGCATTTTTTTCGTATAATCTTGCAAAACGCAGTATAATATAAAAAATTTATTTCCGCAGCGGGCTTGCAGGACATTTCGGAAAAACAGCATTTTCGGCTGCCGTTTCGGCTTTGCACGAGGCACGGCGGCAAGGGACTGCGCCCGCCTTTCCATCATTTTCGCCCGCAGCAGATACGGCCCCTGCCGAATTTCCACGCTCCCGCGTCCGTAATGAGCTGAATGGACCCGCCGCCGCTGTGGAAGGCGGGAATCACCGCCAGCGTGTGCTCGGGAGACTGGCACTTAAAATACCAGCCGCAGAACGCATTGCGCAAATAAAACCCCTTCTTTCGTTCATACTAATCCGGAGGTGATCGTATGGAATCCATTTGGCAGGAAACAAAGCTCCCGGCCTTTCCACGGCTCAGGGGGGATGTGCGCACGGATGTGCTGATTATCGGCGGCGGTATGGCGGGGCTCCTTACCGCTCATTTTCTCCGGGAAAACAATGTCCCGTAAGGGCACTGTTTTCTTTTTGTCGGCGAAAAGGCAGTCGTGCCCTTGTATGTATCCGGTTCTTGCGGAAAAATTGGCTTCCGCGGCACAAATATGGCACCATTTTTTCAAAATGCAGGATTCTTGTATCCATCCCCATGCCTCCGTCCGAACCGCCGCAATTCCCGCCTCCACCATGAGCCGGGGAGTTGCCGTCCGCGGCGCCGGAGCGACTCCCGGGGTTCATGCGATAAAAAGCTGTAGGTTCGTCAATGATGTGTTTCACATTAGGGAAAGCGAATAGAACCTGTTTAGGAGAGCGCCAGTAAAGAGGACGCATGGGGAAGGGCTCCGCAAAGGGCTGGACCTATGCTTCCGAGCAGTGGCGCATTGAACCTTTCTTCGAGAACGACGCGCTGGATCTGAAAATCGCTGTTAAGGAGATCGCTGGCGGCGAAATCAGCGAAGCATATGCCAACGGCATGAGCTTCTCCGTGGGCTACGAAGCCGTGACCGAGCCCGAGACACCCCAGACCGGCGACAGCAGCATAAAAAGGCAAAGGAGCGCCATGCCCCCGTCAGGCACGGATAAAGCAAAAGCCTTGGGAGCATAACACTCCCAAGGCTTTTATCGGTTATTACCGCCCACTGGGCGCGATCTGCACATAGCTTACAGGCTGGCCGTTTGCGTCCAGAACGGAGAAATCATAGCAATTTGCTCCCTCACCGGCGGATTTTGTGTTGACAATGCCTCCTGTGCCGCCGGAAAGCTGCGAGGTGTTCTTATAGTAGATGCCGCGCTCCAGCAGCGTATCCTCTATCAGGATGGCGGGGCTGCCGTAGGCTTTCAGCGTCACGCCCTTGTCCACCATAAGGCAGCTCCTGCTTCGCTCGCAGTGGAGATAAATACCCACACCGTTGGGCGAAGCGCCGCTCTCGTTCACGGTGAGGCTGCCTGTTCCGGTAAGGGTCACGCTGCCGCCGTAGAAAGCGCCCCACACCGACAGATGATCCAGCCGGTTATCGCCGATAAGGTGGATCTTCAGGCCGTTGCCCATGAGGTTCAAGTCCAGCGTGCCGGCGGAGAAATTCTCCAGCGTCAGGGTATTCGTGGCGGCGTCGTAGCGTGCATTGGGTACGGTGGAGACCGCGTTGGGAACGAAAACGCCGTTTTCGTCCGTGATACCGAATTGACCCCATGCGCTGCCCATCTCCAGAAAGATATGCCGCTCATCGCCCACATTCGTAAAGCGGACATATTCCTCAGAGCCCAAATCGCTCCAGGCGTAGTCCCCGGCAAAATCCGGCGCCAGGTTCGGCAGGCTCGGAAACTCGTCGCCGCCCACAGGCTCGGTGATCACCGTTCCTCCTCCTTCCGGGAGCGGCACATCCATGGAAGGACTGCCGGACACAGACCCAAAAAGGGTGGACAGGGCCACACAGCAGACCGCCGGAGCCAGCATCATCCGCTTGAGCAGACGATGTCTGTCTTTTTGTTCCTCGCTTTTCTTTTTCCCCTCTCCCGTGCCCACCTGGCAAGTAGGAAGCTCCGCCACAGGAATGGAAAACTCCAACTCCATGTCCGTAAACGGTTCTTTTGCAGCATACCGGCTCTCTGCCGTCGGCTCTCCCTGGGGAGCGACATAGAATTCGTCTTCCCATGCGTATTTCATAGTATGACGCACCTTCTTCCCCGGCATTTTACGCCGCGATCACTTCGTATGCACATCCATCTGGGGGAACGGGCACTCTACGCCCAGCTTTCTAAAGCCCAGAAGCAGGTCATGGTTGAGAATACGGGCGCCAGAGTAGATCTCCTTCTCATTTACATTCACTACAAAGCGCAGCACCACCGCACTGTCTGCAAGAGCCTGCACACCCAGATACATGGGAGCCGCCTGCATCACGTCGGGATGTTTTTCGTATATAGACTGCATCAGAGCCGGGATCTCCGCCTCCAGCTTCTCCAGATCCGTTTCATAGGGGATGCAGATGTCGCTGACACTGCGGGAGAGCTTGTTGGAGCGGTTGAGGATATTGCGCATGGCGGAATTGTTTATGATCTTCACATTATCGCCGGGATCGGTGATGCTGGTGGTGCGGATGCCGATGTTGGTCACCACGCCGCGAAAGCCGTCCACCTCCACAATATCGCCCACATTGTACTGATTCTCAAACAGCATAAAGGCGCCCGTCACCACATCAGCAATGAGGCTTTCCGCGCTGAAGCCGATGATCAGGGCTACGATTCCCACACTGGCCACGATGGTGGACACATTCACTCCGATAATTGCCAGGCCCCAGCATAAAATCACCAGTCCCGCCACATATTTCAGCAAACTCTGCACAATGGTCAGAATGGAGCGTGCCCTGTGGTTTTCCGGCTTGGGAAGCCCCAGCAGGAATCCGATGAGTCTTTCAATGGCCATGACCGCCGCGATCATGATAATGAGCTTCAAAATAGCGGAAAAGTCAACGGAAATGTTCCCCAATTCTTCCACACTGAACACCTTTGTGAAGATACCCACGGGCACCGTAATACCCAGAATAACCAGGCAAATAATCAGGCCGATCAGTTTAGAACCGTTCTTTTTCATATGTATCCCATTCCTTTTCTTTTTTTGGAAAATTATTAATTATTATAAATTAATCTCCCTGTTTCGTCAAGAGCGCAGTATGCGGCAAAAGGGCATCTCCTGTAGGTGCTACGATGATGTGTGACAAACAGAAAAAAGGATAGCGAATAGGGATGGCCTGTGTTAAGGTTGAGTTGTCGAGACAAAACCGAAAGGCAGGTGCCACCCTATTCGCCATGGATAAGATAACACAAACGATGCAGTATAGGCAATCCCTAATTCGGTATGCTGAGAAATACGGAGTCACAAAAGCAGCGATTCGTTACCGCACCAACAGGCAGTATATCTATCGGTGGAAGAAGCGCTATGATGGAACTCTGCAATCTCTGGCAGACCGCTCTCACCTTCTGTTTTTTCTTTTTATATAGGAAAAGGCGGCGACAGCAAAATTGCTGTCGCCGCCTGCGGCTTGGTGTCAATCACGCATTATTTGGCAGAAGACTTTCTCTTTCTGCTGTAGATGGCCGTTGCGCCGGCGCCGGAAACAACGAACAATGCGATCCAAAGAACCATCAT
>SFGJ01000062.1 GCA_004557655.1 Clostridiales bacterium
AATTTAATAAACGGATGTTTTTACATAATTAACTGAAATATATTTATTAATTTTATAATAATGGTTTATTAAGTTTGTTCAGGTACGGGCCGGGATACACTGCAACATCAATGCATGATCAGCCATTATTGAGTATGTCCTTGCCGTCGATTCCCTCTTTTGTGTTGTCGGGATTACTGTTGCTTTGCTTGCCGTTTTCTTCATTTGCCAGCGCCACCACATCACATATCACTTTCAGCTACGCCGCCCGCCAGCGGATGCAAAATCGTGCGCGTTTATTAAAACAGTACCAAACCCATCTGAAAAAACAGGCCAGCTATATTGTGGAAGGCAATGCCGAAAGCAGAAGGGCGCTACGCCAGCACAACCGCGAACAGATAAAACAGCATCCAGAATGGTTTCCTGCGCCGCTCAAGGCGAGTGACAGACGCTGGCAGGCGCTGGCGGAAAACAACCATTTCTTAAGCAGCGACCATCTGCATAACATCACCGAAGTAGCGATTCACCGTCTGGAGCAACAGCTTGGCAAGCCTTACGTATGGGGCGGCACGCGGCCCGATCAAGGCTTCGACTGTAGCGGGTTGGTTTTCTATGCCTACAACAAGATCCTTGAGGCGAAGCTCCCACGCACGGCCAACGAGATGTATCACTACCATCGGGCAACGATTGTGGCGAATAACGACCTGCGCCGGGGAGATTTGCTGTTTTTCCATATCCACAGCCGCGAGATTGCCGATCATATGGGGGTGTATCTGGGCGATGGCCAGTTTATCGAGTCGCCGCGCACCGGGGAAACCATTCGGGTAAGCCGGTTAGCCGAACCTTTCTGGCAGGACCATTTTTTGGGCGCGCGCAGGATTTTGACGGAAGAGACGATTTTGTAAATGGGTAATATTGACGAACTGGCAAAAGGCCGGATGCCACGCGGCATCCGACTTGTTTACATATGGGCTGAAAACTCACGTTCTAAGACATCAACAATGAGCTGGTTTTTTGAAATGGAATGTTGTCTGGCGACGATGGTCAGCCGCGAATCAATGTGATGAGGAACACGAAGCGTCAGGCGTTTTTGCTCTTCTTCTTCACGAAAAGGGGCAATACCGTCCTCTTCACAATCCGCCATCCACTCATCCAGCGCGCTTTCGCCCTCACGATATAATGCCTCAATGCTTGTGGCTACAAAGTCACAATAACCGTTTACATTGAGGAACTTGCCGCGAAATGCGTTGATATCGGCTTCAAATGTCACTGCGGCTGGTTGACCTTTAATTGTGATAATGTTCGATGCTTTATTCATAATCTACCCCTACACAGTTAACAAACCACTCCTTAAGACCTGCTACTGCACCTTTATCCATCACATTCTTTGGATGTGGCTCATGTGTACTGAATTTGGTCGTTCCAATCTGAAATTTCCTTCTGGACCCATTGTTATTTTTTATTGTTCCACCCACCGCTTTAATGAGCGCAACAACATCATCCCATTTAATTCCAGATTTTGGCGGCTCCGTCATTACATCGTCGAATGTTTTTCTATGGCGGGAGCCTAGCGCGCTGACCTTAATCATACTATCAATCCATGACGTCATTGTATGGTGTCATCGTAGTATGTTTGCAATGTGACGTCAATCAATGGTGTCAGATGCATGCAAAGCATGGAAAAGAATCCTCATCAACTCAACGCTCCCATAATCTTCAACTCCAGCTCATCCGGCACTTCATTATACGACAGCACATGCAGCCCCGGCGCAAACAACCTCGCATAGCGTGCCAGCAAAGGGCGCAACTGCGGCGGCACCAGCAGCACCGGGTCTTTCCCCGCCGCTTTCATCTGCTCCTTCACCTGCGGCATCGTACTCTGGAACTGGTTGAGCATATTCGGATCGACCGGCACGCTGTCGAGCATCACTTTCCCGCCCTGTTGCGCCTGATTCACCACGTTGGTCAGCAGATTTTCCAGCTCATTATTCAGGGTATACACCGTCAGCTCCTGCTTGCGAACGAACGGATGGGTAATGCTGCGCCGCAGCGCCAGGCGCACATCAGCTGCCAGCAGAATATGATCTTTGGTCACCGCGCTACTGGCGACCAGCACGGTGGCAATGGTGACGATATCGCGCAGGGAAACGCCTTCGGTCAGCAGCGCGCGGTACACTTTCAGCAACTGGCTGTAATTCAGCGCCGCGCTTAAATCTTCCGCCAGGCGCGGTGCCATCGACGACAAACGGTTATGCAACTGCGTAATATCGTCATAGTTAAATAAATCAGGAATATAGCTACGCACAATCTTATTCACATGCGTGGCAATCACGCTGGCGCTGTCGATCACCTGATACCCCATATTCAGCGCCTTCGCTTTCTGCGCGGGCTGGATCCAGGTCACCGGCATCCCGTACGCCGGGTCGTTCCCCAGCACGCCGTCAATTTCGCCGTAGGTTTCGCTGGAGGGTAGGGCCATCAGTTTATCCGCCGGAATATCCGCTTCATCAGCCTTAATGCCGTTGATGAAAATAGCGTACTGGCTGGGCTTGAGGCGGAAGTTTTCCCGAATACGGATCTCCGGCAGCAGCACGCCGTTACCGTCGGATATCACCTGCCGCACGCCGCGAATCCGCTGGGTGAGCGGGTTGCCCTGCGCTTTATCCACCAGCGCCACCAGCTTGTAGCCGAGGCTTAAGCTGATGGGCTCGATCAGCGGAATGGTTTCCCAACTGACCTGTTGCTCGCTGGTTTCGGTGATGGTGCGGGTCAGCGTTTCGAGACTTTTCTCTTCCGCTTCCGCCGCCTGCGGGCGTTTGCTCATCCGCCAGCCGGTAAAGCCAAGCAGGGCGCTGAACAGCAAAAACGGCAGATGTGGCATTCCCGGCACTACCGCCAGTACGAACATAATTCCGGTAGCGGTGTAGAGCACCGACGGGCTTGCCAGCAACTGGTTACGCACGTCATGGGCGATATCGCCGTTGTCGCTGACGCGGGTGACGATAATCGCCGCCGCGGTGGAGAGTAGCAGGGAAGGGATTTGCGCCACCAGCCCGTCGCCGATGGTCATCAGCACATACTGCTGGAAGGCGGCGTCGGCGCTCAGGTTGTATTTGAAGATCCCGATACAGACGCCGCCGATCAGGTTGATCGCCAGAATCATCATCCCGGCGATAGCATCCCCGCGCACAAATTTCGATGCCCCGTCCATCGCGCCGTAGAAATCGGCCTCGCTGGCAACATCTTTACGTCGGGTTTGTGCCTGCGCCTGATTGATCAACCCGGCATTAAGATCGGCGTCAATCGCCATCTGCTTACCGGGCATCGCATCCAGGGTAAAGCGGGCTGAAACCTCGGAAATACGCTCGGCCCCTTTGGTGACGACGATAAAGTTGATTGTC
This sequence comes from Clostridiales bacterium, assembly GCA_004557655.1. Classification (GTDB taxonomy): domain Bacteria; phylum Bacillota; class Clostridia; order Oscillospirales; family Oscillospiraceae; genus Vescimonas. Next base: position 3,381 of record SFGJ01000062.1, read on the forward strand.
AACAGCGTCAGTAAATCCGAGCGTGAAAGCATTATCGCCGCGCTG
>SFGJ01000063.1 GCA_004557655.1 Clostridiales bacterium
AGCTGACTGACAACGGGGACAATGAATATTAACGCTGGCCATGAGATAACCTCAAAAGCCCGTATTATACATCAGATTCAACTAATTAGAGGCATCACCCTCATTTTATCCCGCCATGCAGTCGCTGAGGATTCAACTATGTCATGGGGAAGTACATCGCCGCGTTCGAGTTGCTGACGACCTGCCTCAACCTGGTCACGGAACCAGGTATTATGCTGCCGTTCAACGGTCTGGCGCATAAAATCCCGGATTAACTGAGAGCCATTACGGTCCATGTTTTTTGCAGCGGCCATAAAAGCATCCTTCAGTTCAGCGTCGATTCTTAAACTCATATTAACCTGTGCCATTTATCACCTCGTTATTACTACGTATATACACAGTATATAACGATTCAGATATCGTCACCAGGATATGCCGCGCCAGCGGCATGGAAGGCGGCACTCCGTTGTTGCATATGGCACAGGAGTAAAACCGCCGAAGCCCGGCGTAAGCCAATACGGTTGTTCGAATTTTTGGTTTTACCGCTGCAGATTTATTTTTTTCCGGCCAGCAACGCTGCTAACTGGTCGTTATGCGTTTTCAGAGACTGAAGTTCACCAGTCAAAGTCGCCTTTGCTTCCCGCGCATCTGTTGCATCTCTGAGTGCTTTATCCAGCGCTGCCTGACGCGCTTTTAGTTCAGTATCAAGCCGATTTTGCAGTTCTTTTTCGCTCCGGGCATGTTGTGCCTTAAGCTCTTTAATTTCGCCAGTGTGCTGCTCTTTGATACCCTTAATCTCAATAGCATGGTTCGTAATGGCCTCGGCCAGTTTTTTCTCGGCAGCATCAAGCCGCCTTTGCAGGTCGCTTTCGTTCCGGGCATGTTGCGCCTTAAGCTCCTTAACCTCTCCGGCGTACTGCTCCCTGACACCCTGCAGGTCAGTCGCATGACGCGTAGTGGCTTCGGCCAGTTTATTCCCGGCTGCATCAAGCCGTTTTTGCAGGTCTGCCTGTTGCTGCCGGTGCTGCTCTGCGGCCTCTTTTCCTGCCTTCTCTGATTCCCCCAGCAGTCTCTCTGTCGCGGCCAGGCGTTCCCGTAGTTGAGCCAGTTCGACGGCCTGAGCCTGCTCTTTCCTCCGGCTGTCGTCCAGCGCCGCCAGTGTGGCGCTGTGTTCTTCACGCAGGGTATCCAGTGTTTCTTCCAAATCGTCAACGGTCTGTGCGGCGTCGGCCAGCTCGCGCTCGGCCTGTGTCGTCTGTTCACCCGCCGCGCGGGTCACTTCGGCTACCCGCCGTTCGGCGGCTCTGACGGCTTTATCATTTAACTCGGTGGCTAACTGGCTGATACGTTCGGCCAGTGCTGACGATACGGCCTTAACCTCTTCGGCCACTTCAACAGGCAGCTCGGCCACCGGCCCGGTGGTGACTTCCGTCTGCGACGAGATATATTCATCCCACACCTGCTTAAGCCGCCCGGGATTACCACCACCAACGCGGTTACGTAGCGCGAATCCGGTGATATTCCGCCCTTCGGCCTGTAATGCCAGACCTGCCTCAACAATCTGCTGTGGTTCAAATATTGCTGGACGCATAAACCTGCTCCTGTTCTGGTGATTGTGCATTCATTATACACAACAAACAAATAAACTAACAAATAAATAAACTAACTAAAAACGTGACACCGTTACAGGATTTAGATTTTTTAACGACTAAATTTGTTGGTTTTTTGTTTTGACTTAAGTTGACAGATGCCGCGTCAGCGGCATGTAAGGCGGCATTCTGTTGTTTCATATGATACCGGAGTAAAACCGCCGAAGCCCGGCGTAAGCCGGTACGGATTGATAGATTTCACCTTACCTATTCCCAGCCCTGCCAGACTATTGTCAACGCCACAATGTTTGACCGTTATTTGCCATTTTCATGCCCGCTAAGATACTTTCGTTACTGATGCTGTCCGCTTTTCACCATTTCATCATCACTGATTGGCGTTGTGTTTTTGGTCAGCACTCCAGCTTTACGTTTCTCTTTTAACCGGTAACTCTCTCCTTTGATATTCAGCGTGGTTGAGTGATGTAGCAACCGATCCAGTATCGCTGTTGCCAGCACGTGATCTCCGAACATTTCTCCCCAGTCTGCGAACCCTTTGTTTGACGTCAGTATGATGCTCGCTTTTTCATATCGACGGTTCAGTAGCCGGAAGAACAGGCTGGCTTCCTCTCTGTTCATCGGCAGATAGCCTATTTCATCCAGGATCAACACCCGGGCATAACTCAGTTGCTGCAGCTGACGCTCCAGCCGGTTTTCCTGTTTCGCTTTCATCAGTGTCGCGATCAGTCTGTCCAGTGGCATAAACAGTACCCGATGTCCCGCATCCACCGCTTTCACGCCAAGAGCTATGGCCAGATGAGTTTTTCCGACACCAGGAGGTCCCAGCAGGATCACGTTTTCGCTGCGCTCCACGAACGCCAGACCAGCCAGTTCCCGGACAACCTTACGGTCGATGCCCGGCTGGAAGGTAAAGTCGAACTGCTCCAGCGTTTTGACCCACGGCAGACGAGCCTGCTTCAGCCTGGACTCCATACCGCGCTGATGCCTGCCGTTCCATTCCTGCTGTAGCGCCATGCACAGGAACTCCCGGTAGTTCAGCTCTTTTTTAGCTGCCTGTTCCAGCAGGCTTTCAACGTGATAACTCAGATGCTCCATTTTCAGGCGACTCAGCAGGACTTCCAGCTCATGCATCACAACAGCTCCTCATAGGCACTCAGTGGTCGATGTTCCACCTGACTGACCTGCTGCCAGAGCGGGGCGTGATGCTCCGGCACTGTCTGCCAGCCAGACGATGCCGAACAGAGGCGATGTGAGGCCACCAGTTTCTCATTACTGTAGATCCGCAACTCGTCATCCAGCGATATTCGTATCGATACCGGCTGACCACACAGCGCTTCGGGAACGCTGTAACGATTACCACCAACCTCGATATAGCTGTCCCAGGACACATGGCGGATGTCGAAGTAACTGGTATCGAAGTCCGTATCCGGTAACGGCTGCAGATGTTCCTGCTCCAGCGCGAAGCGCTGTTCCGGCGTTTCTTTGAACTGGCGAAGTTCCCGTTTGTCAGCCACATCGGCTATCCATTGCTCCAGTTGTTGATTAACATGAGTGAAGCTGTCGAACCTGCGGTACCGAACGAAGAAGTTCTCCTTGAGGTATTTCACCATCCGCTCAACCTTACCTTTTGTTCTGGCCCTGCGTGGACGGCATGCCCGTGGCAGGAAGTTATAGTGGTCGGCCAGCAACAGGAATCCGGAGTTGAACACGACTTTCCCGTTGTTATTCTTCAGCACCGCAGCCTTCTGGTTATCAACCAGCACCGTTTTCAC
>SFGJ01000064.1 GCA_004557655.1 Clostridiales bacterium
TGAAGCGAGGCGATTTCGAGGAAGTGCCCCGGTTGGCGGGCATGACAATGCCTGCCAACCGGCTGGCACGACGGTGGGCAGAGAATCGCCGAAGCGCCGAAGCCCCTGCATTGCCCTCTCAGTCACCTTCGGTGACAGCTCTCCCAGGGGGAGAGCCAAGTTGCAGCCGACTGAGAGGGGAAAATATGACCATACCAAAGGACAACAGCCAACTGGAAAACGCCCGACGGTTACGCAGAGAGATGACACCCCACGAACGAAAGCTCTGGTATCTTTTTCTCCGCAAATACCCGGTGAAGATTTATAAACAGCGGATCATCGGGAGATTTATCATAGACTTTTATTGCGCTTCTGCCAGGTTGGTTATTGAATTGGATGGTTCACGACACTATGAGCCGCAGGGGAGGGCCTATGATTCTGAGCGTTCCGCCTTTTTGACGGCGCTGGGATTGGAGGTTCTGCGTTTTTCCAACGGGGACATCGACAGGAACTTTCACAGCGTGTGCGAACAGATTGATACCACCATTCAGCAGCGCCTGCATTGCCCTCTCAGTCACCTTCGGTGACAGCTCTCCCAGGGGGAGAGCCAAGCGTCCCGCCCCGTCCTCTTTTCCTCGAAAAACCCCCGGTTTGTTCACAAAATCCTGTTGATTTTCGCGGGAAGGCGTGGTATCATATCCCAAAATTCCGGGGATTCGGACCCGGCTGACGCAGGAGGACGACATATGAAAGAAGTTAAGCCCCCGAAAAAACCGTTGATCTATTATTACGGCGTCGCCCTGGTGGTGCTGCTGCTGATCAACTTTCTGTTGGTGCCCCTGGTGGCCCGCCACGCGGTGCAGGAGGTGGACTACGGCACCTTCATGACCATGACCGAAAACAAGGAGATCGGCCAGGTGGAGGTGGAGGACAACCAGATCATCTTCACCAACAAGGACGGCAGCAAGATCTATAAGACCGGCCCCATGAACGATCCGGACCTGACCCAGCGGCTGTACGACGCCGGGGCGGAGTTTACCCGGGACATTGTGGAGCAGACCTCGCCCCTGCTGAGCGTCGTGCTGACGTGGGTGCTGCCCATCGTCCTGTTCATCGCCGTCGGCCAGCTGATGGCCAAGAAGCTGACGGACCGGGCCGGAGGCCCCGGGTCCATGATGTTCGGCGCGGGAAAATCCAACGCCAAGATCTATGTCCAGTCCACCCAGGGCATCCACTTCTCCGACGTGGCCGGCGAGGACGAGGCCAAGGAGAACCTGCAGGAGATCGTCAACTATCTCCACGACCCCAGTAAGTATCAGGAGATCGGCGCATCCATGCCCAAGGGCATCCTGCTGGTGGGCCCTCCGGGCACCGGTAAGACCATGCTGGCCAAGGCCGTGGCAGGCGAGTCCCAGGTGCCCTTCTTCTCCATCTCCGGCTCGGAGTTTGTGGAGATGTTCGTGGGCATGGGCGCGTCCAAGGTCCGGGACCTGTTCAGCCAGGCCAAGGAGAAGGCCCCCTGCATCGTGTTCATCGACGAGATCGACGCCATCGGCCAGAAGCGCAGCGGCGGCCAGTACGGCGGAAACGATGAGCGGGAGCAGACCCTGAACCAGCTGCTGACGGAAATGGACGGCTTCGACGATAACTCCGGCGTGATCATCCTGGCGGCCACCAACCGCCCGGAGTCCCTGGATCCGGCCCTGACCCGTCCCGGCCGGTTCGACCGCCGGGTGCCGGTGGAGCTGCCGGACCTGAAGGGCCGGGAGGAGATTCTGAAGGTCCACGCCAAGAAGATCAAGCTGGCGGAGAACGTGGACTTTTCCACCGTGGCCCGGATGGCCTCCGGTGCGTCCGGCGCGGAGCTGGCCAACATCGTCAACGAGGCCGCCCTGCGGGCGGTGCGGGACGGCCGGAAGCTGGTGACCCAGGCGGACCTGGAGGAGAGCATCGAAACCGTTATCGCCGGGTATCAGAAGAAGAACGCCATCCTCACCGACCGGGAGAAGTGGATCGTGTCCTATCACGAGATCGGCCACGCCCTGGTGGCGGCACGCCAGACCCACTCCGCCCCGGTGCAGAAGATCACCATCATTCCCCGGACCTCCGGCGCCCTGGGCTATACCATGCAGGTGGAGGAGGGCAACCACTATCTGATGAGCCGGGAGGAGATCGAAAACAAGATCGCCACCTTCACCGGCGGCCGGGCCGCCGAGGAAGTGGTGTTCGGCTCCGTCACTACCGGCGCTTCCAACGACATTGAGCAGGCCACCAAGCTGGCCAGGGCCATGCTGACCCGGTACGGCATGAGCGACGAATTCGGCATGGTGGCCCTGGAGACCGTTACCAACCAGTATCTGGGCGGCGACGCCTCCCTGGCCTGCTCGCCGGAGACCCAGGCCAAGATCGACCGGCTGGTGGTGGAGTTGGTGGAGCGGCAGCACCAGAAGGCATTGCAGATCCTGCGGGACGACCGGCAGAAGCTGGATGAGCTGGCCAGGTTCCTGCACGAAAAGGAGACCATCACCGGCGAGGAGTTCATGAACATCCTCAACGCCTGAGCAATAATAAAGAGACGGGCTTCGGCCCGTCTCTTCAGCTTGTCAAAAAAGGGCATAGCCCTTTTGACAAAGGGCTTGCAGTCTGCCGCGCGCATAATTTGTTCGTCATGGGCGAACAAATTCCACACTTGCAGACTGAGAAGTGTTTTTTGCGACGTACACGCCGCCGCAAAAAACAGATTAAACTTGCTTTGCCGCCTGCGGGCGGCAAACTCTGCGAGGCTTTTTCGACAGTCTCAAGAGACGGGCTTCGGCCCGTCTCTTGGTTCTATACTGAATGTTGGGGCCAGGCGTGAGCCTGGCCCCATTGTCACAGATGTTGAAGCGGACGGGTACCCAAACTGTCAAAAAATGCAGTTTGGAACGCCTGCTCAGAAAACGCAAAAGGAAGTCCGTACCGATAGCTGGGTGTACGTAAGACAGTATTGCGCTAAGATTGACGAAGCGGCACGAAACCGCATGGAGCTGATCGTGCCGGAGCTGGCGAAGCGAAACGGCGTGACCGAGAAACAGAAAGCCGACACCAAATGGAATGGGTACGGCAGATGAACGCTTGCAAGGCACAGGCAGAGGAAATTGTGAAAATCGAATTGATTTACGATTGAGTGAGGAAGTCCGGGCAGAAAACTGTTCGGACTTTTCTCATTTAGTCCAAAGTTGCGGTAGAACTGTTCACAAGTTTTATGGTATAATTTGAATACAAAAATTGAGCAACAAATCGGAATTTGTGGAGGTAAGGATGATAGTACCTGTAGATGAAACAAATCTTCTTCAAGCCGCAACCATCCATTCAATATCCTGGAAGGAATCGCAT
>SFGJ01000065.1 GCA_004557655.1 Clostridiales bacterium
TGTGGCGCAGAAATACAACTGTTCCCTTGTCCGTCTGGACTACCAGCAGGAACAGGGCCTTGTGAGCAGCCTGCCGCTGGGCGTCAACCAGATCAAAATCCAGCGGGGCCTTACCACTTCCAGCGTGGCCGTGTTCGTCCCCTTTGTGACGCAGGAGCTTTTTCAGGGCGGCGCAGCCATGTATTACGGCGTCAATGCCAAGTCCCACAACATGATTATGCTGGACAGGAAACAGGCCCGGTGTCCCAACGGTCTGAAATTAGGCACCCCCGGCAGCGGCAAGTCCATGAGCTGTAAATCCGAGATCGTCAGTGTGTTCTTAACGACGCCCGACGATATTTTTATCTCCGACCCGGAGGCCGAATACTATCCGCTGGTAAAACGGCTTCACGGACAGGTAATCCGGCTGTCGCCTACCAGCCGGGACTATGTGAACCCGCTGGACATCAACCTGAACTATTCCGAGGACGATAACCCGCTGGCTCTGAAATCCGACTTTGTGCTGTCGTTCTGCGAGCTGGTCATGGGCGGCAAGAACGGGCTGGAACCCATTGAAAAGACGGTCATTGACCGGGCCGTGCGGGTGATCTACCGGCCCTATCTGGCAGACCCCCGCCCGGAAAATATGCCGATTCTGTCCGACCTCCACAAAGCCCTGTTAGATCAGCATGTCCCGGAGGCTGACCGTGTGGCGCAGGCTCTTGACCTGTATGTGTCCGGCTCCCTGAACGTCTTTAACCACCGTACCAACGTGGACATTGGCAACCGGCTTGTGGCCTTTGACATCAAGGAGCTGGGCAAACAGCTCAAAAAGCTGGGGATGCTCATTGTCCAAGACCAGATTTGGGGCCGCGTCACCGCCAACCGCAGCCAGGGCAAGGCCACATGGTACTTTGCCGATGAGTTCCACTTGCTTCTGAAAGAGGAACAGACGGCAGCCTATTCCGCTGAAATCTGGAAGCGTTTCAGGAAATGGGGCGGCATCCCAACCGGCGCGACGCAGAACGTGAAAGACCTGCTTTCCTCCCCGGAGATCGAAAACATTCTGGAAAACAGCGATTTTATTACGCTGCTCAATCAGGCGTCCGGGGACAGGAAAATCCTTGCGGAACGGCTCAACCTGTCGGCAGACCAGCAGAAGTACATCGACAATTCCGAACCCGGCGAGGGCCTTTTGATCTTTGAAAATGTGGTGCTGCCATTTACCAACCCGATCCCCCACAACACCCAGCTCTACAAGATTATGACGACCCGGTTAAGCGAGGTGGTAAGCCAATGACCCCAAACAGCAAAGGAGGTGATGGTCATTGAAAGAGCTGAAAGCAAAGCCCAAGGTGACACAGGCCATGACCCGCGACGGCCTGACGCTGGAAAATCAGGCCACCGGCGAGGTAGAGAACATTTCCAGCCGGGAGGCCGAACAGGACTATACCCCGGAGGCTGGCGGCACAGCGGAAAAGCTGCTGGAACGGGCCGACAATGCCCATGACCGGCATAAGACCAAAAAGTCCGCAAAGCAGGCAGCGGCCACCGCTGCCGAGGGGAACGCCGCCCTGCACCGGCCATCCTCCCGGCTCCAACTGACCGAGGAAGAACGGGCCGACCCGGACTTACAGCCCTATATCCGCAAAGCAGATAAGAAAGCTGACAAGCTGGATGCAGCCCGTGACGCCATCCCGAAAAAGCGTGTTGTCGTGAAAGAAACGGTCTATGACGAGGCCACCGGCAAGGCCAAGAGCACCCTGCGTTTTGAACAGGAGGACAAAGGGCCTCCAAAGTTAAAGCCCAACCCGGCAGGCCGTCCCGTTTCGGAGGCGCTGCTATTCGCCCACGGGAAAATCCACGAAGTTGAGCATGAAAACGTGGGTGTGGAGGGCGGCCACAAGGGGGAGGAACTTGCCGAGCGTCAGGCTGGCCGGGCCATTCGCAGCAGTATCCGGCACCACAAGCTGAAACCCTACCGGGCCGCAGAAAAAGCCGAGCGTCAGGCCCTTGCCGCAAACGCGGAGTATTTTTACCAGAAGTCCTTGCGGGAGAACCCGGAGATCGCTCAGGCGGCCACCAATCCCGTTTCCCGGTTCTGGCAAAAGCAGCAGATCAAGCGCCAGTATGCCAAAGCCGCCCGGACAGCGGGCCAGACCGCAGGGACGGCGGCACAGGGCACAGCCAAGACAGCCGCATCCTCCACCAGAGCGGCCAAGGCAGCCGCCGAGGAAAGCAAACGGGCCGCCTCTTTTGTGGCCCGTCACTGGAAAGGTTCACTGTCCGTTCTGGTGCTGGGGCTTTTGCTGCTGATGGTTCTGATCGGCCTGCAATCCTGCACCGCCATGTTCGGCAGCGCCGGAAGCGGCATTGCGGCGTCCTCCTACTTTTCCGAGGACAGCGATATGCTGGCCGCCGAGGACGCCTACGCTGCACTGGAAGCCGAGCTGCAAGCATATCTGGACAACTACGAGGCCACCCATGACTATGACGAGTACCACTTTGACCTTGACAGCATCGAGCATGACCCCTATGTGCTGATCTCCATTCTGTCGGCGCTCCATGACGGGAAGTTTACCATTGGAGAGGTGCGAAGCGACCTGCAAATGCTGTTCGACAAGCAATACATCCTGACGGAGAACGTTGTGAAAGAAGTGCGCTACCGCATGGAAACCCGGACAGGGACACGGACGGTCACAGACCCGGACACCGGCGAAACCTCAACCGAGGAATACGAGTATGAAGTAGAAGTACCGTATGACTATTACATCTGCACTGTGACGCTGGAAAATTTCAACCTGTCCCATGTGCCGTTCTACATCATGGACGAGGAAACGCTAAGTGCCTATTCTCTGTATATGTCCACGCTGGGCAACCGGCCCGACCTGTTTTCCGGCAGCCAGTACCCCCACGCCTCCACCCTGAAAGAACCGACCTATTACGACGTTCCCCCGGAGGCTCTGGAGGATGAACAGTTTGCTGCCATGCTGAAAGAGGCCGAAAAGTACATCGGCTATCCCTATGTATGGGGCGGCAGTTCCCCCAGCACCAGCTTTGATTGCAGCGGCTTTATCTCGTGGGTCATCAATCATTCCGGCTGGAACGTGGGACGGCTGGGGGCGCAGGGTCTATACAACATCTGCACCCCTGTTTCCAGTTCGCAGGCCAAGCCCGGCGACCTTGTGTTTTTTGTGGGCACTTATGACACCCCCGGCGTGTCCCACGTCGGCCTGTATGTGGGCAATTCGGTCATGCTGCATTGCGGCGACCCCATTTCCTACACAAATCTCAATTCAAACTATTGGCAATCCCATTTTTACAGTTTCGGGCGTCTGCCCTGACGCCAGAAA
>SFGJ01000006.1 GCA_004557655.1 Clostridiales bacterium
CGAGGGTCCACCCGTTCCCATCCCGAACACGGAAGTTAAGCTCGCTTCTGCCCACGATACTTGGCTGGAGACGGCCCGGAAAAATAGGTAGCGCCAACATAGAGAAGGCACCCAATAGGGTGTCTTTTCTTTTTAAATTTTTAAATTGCATTTTTGAAAAGACCAAAATAGAAACCGGGCCAGCCGCCTAAGTAATGACGGTTGGCCCGATTGAATCATTTTGGGGAAGTCAGCAAAACGCCACGGCCAAGCCTACCATCACGGGCATGGTGGCGGCGCTCATCAGTGATTCTGCTGCCACCAGACCGGAGGCCAGGGCGGTGTCCTGTTCAAAACGCGCGGAGAAGATACTCAGCAGGGCGGCGCAGGGAGCGGCGGCGGCTGCCACTACTGCCACGGCCACAGTGTGATCGACATGGAGGAGCAGACAAAGTCCCAGGGCGATGGCCGGGGTGACGATAAGCCGCAGGAAGATGGCAAGCCAAGTGTCTTTCCCCCGCAAAACGGCGAGAATATTGGCCTGAGAGAGCTGATAGCCCACCACGATCATAGGCAGGGGCGTGTTGAGATGGGAGAGGTAGGTTACCGGGGTGAGGACGATCTCCGGTAAAGTGACGCTGCACAGGTACAGGGCCAGAGCCACCACAACGCTGAGGACTCCGGGGTTGAGCAAAACAGTCTTGACAGACACTTTCTGCTTGCCGCCGGACATCTGCACCAGACCGTAGGTCCAAGCAGAGAGGGTGAAGACGGTGACGAAGGCTGACCCGTAAAACACGCCGATGGTGCCCAGCAGAGCGGTTTGCAGAGGGTAGCCCATGAAGCCGCAGTTGGAATGGACTACACTGAATCGCAGAGCATTCTCCTTTTCACTTTTATTTCGCAGGAGAAGCTGTGCCATGGCAATTCCTGCCAAGTGGATCACGAGAGCCAACAAAAGGACCATGCAAAAATTGCGGAAGCCCTCCTTTTCAAAGCTGCGCTGAAAGGCCACGATCATCATGCAGGGCGATACCACATACATAACGAGCTGACTGCTGCTACGGCTGAACTGTTCACCGATCATTTTCGCCTTGCCCAAGACAAAGCCCACACCAGCCAAAATAAATAAAATGAGCACTTGCTGTCCCACAGTCCATACGGATTCCAGCAAAAATGTCACCCCTTTCGAGTCGATACAAAAAAGTGTAACACAATTCGCCGCAGTGTCAAGAGTTTTGGTTGTTTTGCGGGCAAAATCGGCGTATAATAAACTATCTGGTTATTTACGGAGGATCAAGGCATGAAGCTGATGGTTTTGGACGGCAACAGCATCATCAACCGCTCGTTTTACGGCATCCGCCCCCTGAGCACCCGGGAGGGGCAGTATACCCATGCGGTGTACGGATTCATCACCACCCTGCAGCGGCTGCTGGACGAAGAACAGCCCGATGCCCTGTGCGTGACCTTTGACCGTCGTGAGCCCACCTTCCGCCATGAGGCAGACGAGCATTACAAGGCCACCCGCCACGGTATGCCCGAGGAACTGGCAATGCAGATGCCGGTTTTGAAGGATGTACTGGATGCCATGTCCATTCCCCGCTACGAGATGGCCGGCTGGGAGGCAGATGACCTCATCGGTACCATCAGCCGCCGTTGTGAGGCGGCGGGCTGGGACTGCGTGGCTGTCACCGGGGACAAGGACAGCCTGCAGCTCATCACTGACCACACCAAGGTGAAGCTGGTGTCCACACGCATGGGCCAGACCTCCACCAAGGACATGACCCCTGAGACCTTCCGGGAGACCTACGGCTTTGCCCCCATTCATATGATCGACCTGAAGGCCCTCATGGGCGATTCCTCCGACAACATTCCCGGCGTACCTGGGGTGGGGGAAAAGACTGCCATGGCGCTGGTACAGGAGTACGGCTCCATAGAGGAAATCTACAAGCTCCTGCCGGACATCAACGCCAAGCCGGCAGTAGTCCGCAAGCTGGCGGAGGGAGAGCAGAGCGCCCGGCACAGCTACTGGCTGGCCACCATCGTCACAGATGTACCCATGGAGTTTCGCCCCGAAGACAACCTTCGCAGGCCCTTTAAGCCGGAGCTTTATGATTTATTTTTGAAGCTGGAGTTCTCCAAGCTCATTGATAAATATAACCTTTCTCCGTCTCGTCCCGCAGAGGAAAAGCCGAGCTGTACCGTGACGGTGGAGAGAATCGGAGATCGGCACCGTGCGGATGCCATGCTTGCCCAGTGGCGGCAGGCGGAAACAGTCACCGTGTATGCCCTGCCGGATCTGTCGGTATTGTCTGTCCAGTGGGACACCGGGGAGGACACCGCCGTGGCGGCGGAGCTACAGAAGGACACCTATGCCGGTGACTGGCACGCCCTGCTTGCGGCCCTGTTCTCGGCCGATGTTTGCAAGGTGAGCCATAATGTAAAAGACATGATGCGTGCTCTTTTGGAGCAGGATCTGCCCATAGATGGATTCGTGTTTGACACGGCTCTGGCGGCGTATTTGCTGGACGCCACCGCCGGCAGCTATGATCTGCCCCGACTGTTCGTGGCCTATTTCAACGAGGAACTGCCCAAGCCCGCCCATCTGGAGCGGGACGCCTTTGCCCCCCTTGGGGATACCGCCGCCGCCTGGGCGGCGCTGCACAGCTACTGCTCCGCCGTGGCGGCACTGTATGATATTTTGCCGGAAAAGCTCCGGGAAAAGGACATGACAGAGCTGTACGAGACCGTGGAGCTGCCCCTGTGCGCCGTGCTGGCCCGGATGGAGCGCCGGGGCTTTTTGGTGGACGGCACGGCTCTGGCGGCCTTCGGAGAGGACATGGCCGAAAAAATTAAAGAGTTGGAACAGCGTATTTACGAGGCCGCCGGCGAGAAGTTCAACATCAATTCTCCTAAGCAGTTGGGCACGGTGCTGTTTGAAAAAATGAAGCTGCCCCATGGGAAAAAGACCAAAACCGGCTGGTCCACCAACGCCGATGTGCTGGAGAAGCTGCGCTGGCAGGCGCCCATCGTGGCGGATATTTTGCAATACCGACAGTACGCCAAGCTGAAAAGCACCTACGCCGACGGTCTGCTGAAGGTCATTGACCCCGACGGCCGCATCCGTACCAGCTTCCAGATGACGGTGACGGCCACAGGGCGTCTGTCCTCCACGGAGCCGAACCTGCAGAATATTCCCGCCCGGACGGAGGTGGGCAGCAGGATCCGGGGCATGTTCGTGGCGGCGCCGGGTCATGTACTGGTGGACGCGGACTACTCCCAGGTGGAGCTGCGGCTCCTGGCCCATATGGCCGGGGATGAGGTGATGCGACAGGCATTTTTGTCCGGGGAGGATTTCCACACCCTCACGGCGGCGAAGGTGTTCCATGTGGACTCGCCCCAGGTGACACCGCAGATGCGCTCCAGCGCCAAGGCGGTGAATTTCGGTATCGTGTACGGTATTTCCGCCTTCTCCCTGGCACAGGACATTGGCGTATCCGTGGCGGAGGCCAGGGCGTACATGGAGCGGTATTTTGACACCTACCGAGGCGTGCGGCAGTATATGGAGCAGGTGGTGGAAAGGGCCCGTGAGCAGGGCTATGTGGAAACCCTCATGCACCGGCGGCGCGACCTGCCGGAACTGAAAAGCTCCAACTTTAACCTCCGCTCTTTCGGAGAGCGGGTGGCGCTGAATATGCCCATTCAGGGCACGGCGGCGGACATTATAAAGCTGGCCATGGTGCGGGCAGAGCAGCGGCTTGCGGCGGAAAATTTAAGGGCAAAGCTCATTATGCAGGTACACGACGAGCTGATCGTGGAGTGCCCGGAGGAGGAAAAGGAGGCCGTGGAGCGGCTGTTGGAGGAGGAAATGAGCGGCGTGGTGCGGCTGTCCGTGCCTCTGCCTGCCCAGGCCCACAGCGGCAGAACCTGGCTGGAGGCGAAAGGATAAGAACATGAGCATACAAATCGTACCCATGAACGCGGACCATCTGGAGGAGCTGGAAAAACTGGAGCGGATCTGCTTTTCCCGGCCTTGGAGCCGCAAGATGCTGGCAGAAGAACTGGAGAACCAATGCGCCGCCTTTTTAGTGGCCCAGGACAGTATAACGCAGCAGGTGATGGGCTATGCCGGCCTTTTGGTCATGGCCGACGAGGGCTATATCACCAATGTGGCTGTGTTCCCGGAGTTCCGCCGTCAGGGCGTGGCGGCCAAGCTCATTGCCGTGTTTGAAAACTTTGCCCGGGGCAACAAACTGGCCTTCCTGACGCTGGAGGTGCGCCCATCCAACACGGCCGCCATCGCCCTGTATAAGGGCTTCGGCTTTGAGGAGGTAGGTCGGCGTAAGAACTATTACGATCTGCCCAAGGAGGACGCCCTGATTTTAACCAAGACCTACGAGGAGGCGGAAGCATGAACATACTGGCCTTTGAATCCTCCTGCGACGAGACTGCCGTGGCGGTGGTGCGGGACGGCCGGACTGTGTTGTCCGACGCCATTCTTTCTCAGGCGGATATGCACGCCCTCTACGGCGGCGTGGTGCCGGAGATCGCCTCCCGGAAGCATGTGGAGGCCATTTCGGGCCTCACGGATCAGGCTCTTTCCCATGCGGGGCTTACGAAAAAGGACATCGACGCCGTGGCGGTGACCTACGCCCCCGGCCTTATCGGCGCCGTGCTGGTGGCGGTGAGTTTTGCCAAGAGCGTGGCCTACAGTCTGGGGGTACCGCTGATTCCCGTGCATCACATCCGGGGCCATATAGCCGCCAATTACTTAGCTTTTCCGGAGCTTGCACCGCCGTTTCTGGCTCTGGCCATTTCCGGGGGCAACACCCTCATCGTGGATGTGAAGGATTACACGGACATGGAAATTATAGGTGCTACCCGGGACGATGCCGCCGGGGAGTGCTTTGACAAGGCCGCCCGGGTGCTGGATCTGCCCTATCCCGGGGGCAAGCCCATGGACGAGCTGGCGCGGCAGTCTCAGGGCGGTGTATATGACCTGCCCCGGGCCCATGTGGAGGGCGCGGAGCTGGACATGAGCTTTTCGGGGCTGAAGACCGCCGTGGTGAACTTGGTGCACAACGCCCGGCAGAAGGGCGAGGAGCTGGACCGGGCGGCTCTGGCCAGGGATTTTACCCGGGCCGTCAGTGACGAGCTGGTACCCCGGGCCATAGAAGCGGCCCGGCGTTGCGGGCGCAAGACCATCGTGGCTGCCGGGGGCGTAGCGGCCAACTCCATCATCCGGGCGGATCTGAATGCCGCCTGCGACAAGGCGGGCATCCGCCTGTTCGTGCCCCCTCTGAGCCTGTGCGGCGACAACGGCGCCATGATTGGCGCCCAGGGCTACTATGAATATCTGGCGGGAAAACGGGCGGATCTGTCTCTCAATGCCTACGCCACCATGGACCTGGACGAAAGAGAATAAAAACAGCCTGCGGCGCGGTTTTTGCGAAACCCGCGCCGCATTTTGTGTCAAAAAAATGAAAGGTTGTGTCAAAATGATAAGATTTCGTGCCGCCGTATTGACAGACGAATGGAATACTATATAATATACACTGTACGCTATATATCACTGCATTTTTTGTAGGGCAGGCGGCAACGCCGCAGCCAGTCGTAGAAAAACCTGCATAGATCGGCAGGAGCAGCCGGGCAATAATTCGCAAGCAGCGACAGGCGTGGAGATAGAGATTGAAAAACGGAGGAAAACGCAATGCTGAAAATTGAACATCTGATCAAAACATACGGAGAGAAAAAAGCGGTGGACGACCTGAGCCTGCACATCCGGGCAGGGGAGATCTACGGCTTTATCGGCCACAACGGCGCCGGCAAGACCACCACCCTCAAGGCAGTGGCGGGCATTCTGCAGTTTGACGCCGGGGAAATCATCGTGAACGGCAAGTCCATCCGCACCCAGCCGCTGGACTGCAAGCGGGATATGGCCTACATTCCCGACAATCCGGACCTGTACGAGTACATGACGGGCATCAAGTACCTGAACTTCATTGCGGACATTTTTGGTGTAGACGCCCAGACCCGGCAGGAGCGCATCCGCAAGTACGCTGACCTCTTTGAGCTGACGGCGGACCTGGCCCAGCCCATTGCTGCCTATTCCCACGGCATGAAGCAGAAGCTGGCCATCATCTCCGCCTGGCTCCATGACCCCAAATTGATCATCATGGACGAGCCTTTTGTGGGGCTGGACCCCAAGGCCGCCCACACTCTCAAGGGGATGATGCGGGAGCTGTGCGATGCCGGCGGAGCCATCTTCTTCTCCACCCATGTGCTGGAGGTGGCCGAAAAGCTGTGCGACAAGGTGGCCATCATCAAGGGTGGCAAGCTCATCCGTTCCGGTACCATGGAAGAGGTAAAGGGTGACGATTCTCTGGAGGAAGTGTTCCTGGAGCTGGAGGAAGAATCATGCTGAAGATCCTGGTAAAAAAGCAGCTTGCGGAGGTTTTCCGCAGCTATACATATAACGCGAAGAAGAATAAAGCCCGCTCCAAGGGAGCAACCGCCGCCCTCATTGTGACCTTTGTGCTGGTGATGGTAGGGCTGCTGGGGGGTATGTTCACCTTCATGTCCCTGGCCCTGTGCGGACCTATGGCGGAGGCGGGGATGGACTGGCTGTACTTCACCCTTATGACCCTGCTGGCGGCGTTTATGGGCGTATTAGGCAGTGTGTTCAACACCTATTCCAGCCTCTATCTGGCCAAGGACAATGACCTGCTGCTGTCCATGCCCATTCCGGTGCGCACCGTCATGACCGCCCGGATCGTAAGCGTCTATCTCATGGGCCTTATGTATTCCTCTGTGGTGTATCTGCCTGCCATGATCGTGTACTGGATCGTGGCGGGTGTAACGGCGCCGGTGGTTTTGGGCGGACTTCTGCTGCTGGCGCTGCTGTCTGTCTTCGTGCTGACCCTATCGTGTGTCCTGGGCTGGATCATTGCCAAAATCAGCCAGAAACTGAAAAACAAGAGTTTCATCACTGTGCTCATCTCACTGGTGTTCATCGGCGCTTACTATTTCTTCTACGCCAAGGCCCAGAGCTTAATTCAGGATCTGGTGACAAACGCGGTTTACTACGGCGAGACGATCCGGGATGCGGCGTATCCTCTGTATATGCTGGGCAGTGTGGCTGTGGGCGACGGCGTGGCCATGGCCATCGTGTCGGCTGTGGTGCTGGCGGTGTTCGCGCTGGTGTGGTATCTGATCGCCCGGAGCTTTTTGCAAATCGCCACCTCCACCGGAGCCGTGGCCAAGAAGGAATACCGGGAAAAGACCGTCCGGCATAAGAGCGTGGATGCGGCCCTGCTGGGCCGTGAGCTGAGCCGCTTTACCACCAGCGCCAACTATATGCTCAACTGCGGTCTGGGCATTTTGTTCCTCGTGGCCGGAGCCGTGGCACTGGTGTGGAAGGGATATGACTTCCTTCTGCTGCTTTCTGCGGTGTTTGTGGAAAAGGCGGAGGCAGTGCCGGTGCTGCTGTGCGCGGTGGTATGCCTGCTGGTGTCCATGAACGACATGGCCGCGCCCTCCGTGTCTCTGGAGGGTAAGAGCCTGTGGCTGGCCCAGTCCCTGCCTGTGACGGCATGGCAGGTGATCCGCGCTAAGCTGCGTATGCATCTGCTGCTCACGGGCATTCCCGTTGCCCTGTGCTGTGTGTGCATTGCAATCGCCTGCCCGTTCACGGTGGCACAGACGGCTCTGGTGCTGGCGGTAACGGTGTTGTTCACCGTATTTTCTGCCTTGCTGTGCCTGTTTCTGGGGTTGAAAATGCCCAATCTCCACTGGACCAGTGAAACAACCCCCATCAAGCAGGGCGGAGCTGTGGTTCTGGCTTTGCTGGGCGGCTTTGCGTATGCGGCCTTGCTGGCCGGTGGCTTTCTGGCGGTGGGCTGGCGCATCGGGTTTATGGCCTATATGTGTGCCTTTGCCGGGGTCACTCTGGCAGCGGGTGCTGTACTGTTTATTTGGATCAGGAAGAGAGGCTGCGCTGTATTTGCGGGTCTGTAAGAAAGGGAAACATGGAAAATATTATGGAGATTAGCCACCTCCACAAATCCTTCGGGGATGTGAAGGCGGTGCAGGATCTGAATTTTCGGGTGAAAAAAGGAGAGCTGTTCGCGTTTTTGGGTGTCAACGGCGCCGGCAAATCCACCACTATTAACATCATTTGCGGCGAACTGCGCAAGGACAGCGGCGGGGTGACCATCTGCGGCACCGACCTGGATAAGGAGCCCGACAGCATCCGGCGGAAGCTGGGTGTAGTGTTCCAGAGCTCCGTGCTGGACAAGGAGCTGTCCGTGCGGGACAATCTGCGCAGCCGTGCTGCCCTTTACGGCATCCACGGTAAGGCCTTTGAGAGGCGGCTGTCGGAGCTGGCAGAGCTGCTGGAATTTGCGGATCTCTTAAAGCGTCCCGTGGGCAAGCTGTCCGGCGGCCAGCGCCGCCGCATTGACATTGCCCGTGCGCTGCTCCATGAGCCGGAAATTCTCATCCTTGACGAACCGACTACAGGCCTGGATCCCCAGACCCGGGCTGTTCTGTGGAGAGTCATCGGCTCTCTGCGCCGGGAGAAGGGCATGACGGTGTTCCTCACCACCCACTATATGGAGGAGGCGGCGGACGCGGACTATGTGGTCATCATCGACCACGGCCGGATCGCTGCCGAGGGCACGCCGCTCACTTTGAAGAATACCTACACCGGCGATTTTATCACCCTTTACGGCATCAGCGAGGAGCAGGTGAAGACCCTGGAGGCAAATTATGAGGCCATCCGGGATGCCTACCGTGTCTTTGTGCCGGATACGGCGGCGGCAACGGAGCTGATCCTGAAATACCCGGAGATTTTCCGGGACTATGAGATCACAAAGGGCAAGATGGATGATGTATTTTTGTCCGTCACCGGCAAGAAACTGACGGGAGGCGAGGACGAATGACAGGACTGGGTGCGCTGATCCGGCGCGATATGAAACTCTATTTCAAGGACAAGGGGATGTTCTTCTCCTCCCTCATCACCCCCATATTGCTGCTGGTGCTGTATACTACCTTCTTGAAAAAGGTGTTCGACGACTCCTTCCGCTCCGCTCTGGAAGCGGCGGGGGCAACGGTGGCTGACAGCGTACTAAACGGTGTGGTAGGCGGCCAGCTGATCTCCTCTCTGCTGGCGGTGAGCTGCGTGACGGTGGCTTTCTGCTCCAATTTGCTGATGATTAAGGATAAGACCAGCGGTGCCCGTCACGATCTGACCATATCCCCGGTACGCTCGTCCACCATGGCCATGGGCTACTATTTGGCCAGCCTTCTCTCCACCCTCATCATTACCTTTACAGCGGCTGCTGTGTGTCTGGGGTATCTGGCCTGCGTGGGCTGGTACCTCACGGCGGGCGATGTGCTGGGGCTGCTGCTGGATGTGTTTTTGCTGACCATGTTTGGTACGGCGCTTTCCTCCTGCATCAACTTCTGGCTCACTACTGACGGGCAGGCCTCGGCAGTGGGGACCATCGTCAGCGCCGGATACGGTTTTATCTGCGGCGCCTATATGCCGATCTCCAACTTTGGAACGGGCCTGCAGCGGGTTTTGTCCTTCCTGCCCGGCACCTACGGCACCAGCCTCCTGCGCAACCATGCCATGGGCGGGGCTTTTGCCGAGATGGAAAAACTGGGCTTCCCCGGGGAAGTTGTAAAGGCTATCCGTGACAGTGTGGACTGCAACCTGTATTTCTTCGATCATCAGGTGTCAGGCACCCAGATGTACCTGATCCTTGTGGGCAGCATCCTGCTTCTGGTTGGTCTCTATGTGGTCATCAACCGTATTGCCGGTCGCCGCGGCGCCCGCTGAGAATCTGTATTTATAAAAAAGAGAGGCTGCTGATCGCGGCTTCTCTTTTTCGTTGTCAAGAGGGGAAAAAAGGAGAAAAAGGGAATGGACAGTTTTTGGGAGAAAAAAAGATTATGTAAAATCGACATTATTTTTTATAGTGAGAAATCCGGGGAAGGCAAAAGAAATATTTGTTGAAAATATATTGAAAATCAATTGTTTTCCCATGTGGAAAACTCTGTGGATAATGTGGATAACAAATTGTAGAATCAAAAAAGAAAAGATATTATGTTAATCTGTCGGATAAGGAGGAACGCTTGATTGCGGCGCGAAAACGGCGGAATAGGCGGGATTTCTCTCTTGTGATTTTGACGAAAACGGTCGAAGCGCCGGGAGGAAAAATGGAGCGAGAGGAGAAATGTTAGGAAATTGTGAAGAAAGAATACGAACTGTATTCTCCGGCGGCGGCAGCGAGAAAAATGAGAGTTGACGGCGGAGGGAAAAGCTGATATAATAAACCCTATCCGCAGAGGATGCGCTTGTGTGGCTCAGTTGGTAGAGCAGCTCACTCGTAATGAGCAGGTCGCCGGTTCGAGTCCGGCCACAAGCTCCAAAAGACCCCGCACTCCACTGAGTGCGGGGTCTTTCTATGCTGTGAAAGGATGGATTCAGTTTCCGGAAGGCATCTTCCAGCCGTGGTGATCCGTGTGGAGCAGGTGGTGAGCCTTGGTGCTCATGGGCGTACCCAGGTAATCCCGGTACAGGGCAATGATATCGGCATTCTCATGGGAGAAGCGCACAGGCTCCGCCTTGTCCAGTGCCCATAGGACATCGCCCCGGCTCTCGGCCAGCTCGCATCCATCGTGGATGGGTTGACCGCCGCCGCCGGCGCAGCCACCGGGACAGGCCATGACCTCCACAAAGTCGTAGGATACCTCTCCCTTTTCCAGTGCCCGCATAAGACGGCGGGTATTGCCCAAACCGCTGACCACGGCAGTCCGTACGGTGCCAGCGCCGGGAATGTCGAAACGGGCCTCCTTCCATCCGTCCATACCGCGTACGGCGCGGAAGGCATCGGGATCCGGATTATTGCCTGTGATCATGTGGTAAGCGGTACGCAGCGCCGCATCCATCACGCCGCCGGTGGAGCCGAAGATAACGGCCGCGCCGGTACCGGTGCCCAGAGGATTGTCAAAGGGGGTCTCCTCCAGTGTGGCTGGGACGATCTGCTCGCCGCGGAACATTCGCACCATTTCCCGCGTGGTCAGCACCACATCCACGTCCGGATCGCCGCAGGCATCGGTCATGGTGGGCAGGGCGCACTCGCTCTTTTTGGAGACACACGGCATCACAGACACCACGAAAATATCGTGAGGATCCGCACCGATACTCTTGGCAAAGTAGCTCTTCGCCACGGCACCGAACATCTGCTGGGGACTCTTGGCTGTGGAGAGGTTATTGATGAACCGGGGGAACTGCCCCTTCACAAACCGCACCCAGCCCGGGCAGCAGGAGGTGAACATGGGCCAGGTGTAGCGGTCCCGATGGGTAAAGCGGTCGATGAACTCGCTGGCCTCCTCCATAATAGTGAGGTCGGCGGCGAAATTCGTGTCGAATACATAGTCAAAGCCGATCTGCTTCAGGGCGGTGACCATCCGCTGGGCTGTGGCAAATTTGGGGTCCAGGTGGTAGTACTCTGCCCAGGCGGCCCGGACCGCCGGAGCAATCTGCACCACGGTGATCTTCTTGGGGTTTGCCAGAGCGTCGAAGACCTTGCCGGTGTCGTCCCGCTCCTGCAGGGCGCCCACGGGACAGTGGGTGATGCACTGGCCGCAGTAGGTGCAGTCGGAGTCGGCGATAGAGCGGGCCGTGGAAACGCCGATGGTGGTGTGAGAGCCGGTGCCCATCAGATCCCAGATGTTCATGCTCTGGATCTTGTCACACACCTGCACGCAGCGCATACAGCGCACGCAGCGGTTCTCGATGCGCACCACGGGGTTGGAAAAGTCATCCTCTGTGTTTTTCAGATCCTTGATGTAGTGGTCGCCCAAAAGGTTATAGTCATTGGTGAGCTTTTGCAGCTTGCAGTTTCCGCTGCGGGTGCATTTGGTGCAGTGGGTGTCATGCTGGCTCAAAAGCAGCCGCAGATTCACCCGGCGGGCCTCCCGGGCCCGGGGAGAATTGGTGTGTACCACCATACCCTCAGATACCACATTGTCGCAGGAGGGAACCAGACGCTCCAGTCCCTCGATCTCCACCATGCACAGCCGGCAGGCGGCGATCTCGTTGATGTCCTTGAGATAGCACAGGGTAGGAATATCAATGTTCACAGAGCGGGCGGCCTCCAGAATGGTGGTGCCCTCCGGTACAGAGACCGGCTTTTTGTCAATGATGAGGTTTACCATTTGTCAACTCGACCTCCTTTGAAGATGCCATAGCCGAAGTGGTCACACCGCAGGCAGCGGGAGGCCTCGGTGACGGCGCCCTCATGGGTCAGGCCGCACTCGATGTCCTCGAAATCACACTTGCGCTGACAGGCTTCCCGCTCGGTGGTATTGATGCGTCCGTGGGGCGGACGGTTGTTCAGCTTGGGACTGGGAATGTCAACATCCACGGTGATCTCATGGTGATAGCCCAGGTGCTCGTCGATATTGGCGGCAGCCACCTTGCCGGCGGCAATGGCCCGGATGGCGGTGGCAGGGCCGGTGACGCAGTCGCCTCCGGCGAACACATTGTCCATGTCGCCCACCTGACCGGAAAGCCCAGCCACGAAAGTGCCCCGCTTGATGGGCACGCCGGCGGAGTCAAATCCGCTGATCTCGATACCCTGCCCGATGGCCACCACGATAATGTCCGCCTCCAGCCGCACTTCGTCCAACACGGCGTCGTGGGGCTTGGGCCGGCCTGCCTTGTCTGCCTCGCCGATGAGCTGTGGCTGCACCCACAGGGCATTGGCTACGCCCTCCTCGTCCGCTTCGATGCGGACAGGGGCGGCTAGCGTCATGATCTCTGCACCCTCGGCCATGGCTCCTGCGACCTCATCGGGCAGAGCGGTCATGTCCTCAATGCGGCGGCGATAAACGCAGGTGACCTTCTCCGCGCCCAGACGGATGGAACTGCGGGTGACATCCATAGCCACATTGCCGCCGCCGATGACCACCACTTTCTTGCCGGTGAAATCAGGCATAATGTCATCACCGATGGCCCGGAGCATCTCCACGGCGGACATGACGTTCTTGCTGTCCTCACCGGGAATGCCGGTCTTTTTATCCTGATGGGCGCCGATGGCAATGTATAGGCAGTCGTACTGTTTCTGCAGATCCTCCAGCCATATATCCTTGCCCACGGTGACGCCGGTATGTACCTCGATGCCCAGGGACAGGATGGACTGGATCTCAGCGTCCAGCAGATGCCGGGGGAAACGGTAGCTGGGAATGCCGTAGCGGAGCATACCGCCCAACTGCTTGGCCTCCTCAAACACGGTAACCTTATGACCCATGAGCGCCAGATAGTAGGCGCAGCTCAATCCGCTGGGGCCGCCGCCTACAATGGCCACAGTCTTGCCGGTGGCCGGAGCGCACTCCGGCTGGGGTACATCTCCGGCGTGATCCACGGCGTAACGCTTCAGACCCCGGATGTTGATGGCGTCGTCAATCATATTGCGGCGGCACCGGGCCTCGCAGGGATGCTCGCAGATGTAGGCGCAGGCAGTGGGGAAGGGATTATCCTTTCGGATCAGGCGCACGGCGTCGGCGCAGCGATCTTCGCCCACCAGAGCCATGTAGCCGGGAATATCCACCCCGGCGGGACACAGGGCGACGCATGGCACGGGGTATTTAAGCCCTGCCAGGCACCGCTGATGGAGGATGTGCTCCTCGTAGTCATCCCGGAATCCCTCCAGGCCGTCCACCACCAGGCGGGCCGCATCCCGGCCGATGGCACAGTCCGCCGTGTTGACGATGGTGCGGGCGGTTTTTTCAATGGTAATCAGAGTGTTCATTGTGGCTGTGCCGGAGAGGACCTGCTCCAAAAGCATGGCAAGCTGTCCCAAACCGATGCGGCAGGGCACGCACTTGCCGCAGCTCTGAGCGTGGCACAGCCGCAGAAAACTCAAAGCCATGTCCACGGGACACAGGCCCGGGGGGCTGGCGGCGATACGGCGTTCCACGTCACGGTAGAGATTTTCCACCACAGTCTCGGCCTTGCTGGGAGACTTGATATCCAATCTGCTCATATTGAATCACTCCTTTTCTGTAATGCGCGGATTATATACCAATAAGAATGGCACAAACAAACCAGAAAGTCAATTAAATATAAAAAGTTTTTATTATGTGAGTTTTTGTCAAAAAAATGAAAAAATACAGAAAAAAAGTTTGTAGAATATTTTTAAAAGAAAAAATAAAAAATGGTCGGAAATTAAAAAAGAATTTTGATATTTTTCAAAGATTGATAAAAAATAAATTAAGAGTTTATAGATAAAAGCTGCCGAAAGAAGTCATAAGAAGTCGTCAAATTATCGTACAATATTGATTAAATTCTCTTGAAAACGACATGGAAATATGGTAAATTATATGCAAGTCAGGGGATTGCTGTTGAGGAAGAATATAAAATGCGCTGAAAATTTAATATGTAAGGACGAGGGAGAGTATGGATAACAGAGCAAGCGTTGTATTAGCAGACGCAAGCGAAGAGTATCGAATGATGCTGAAGAAAACCGTGGAGAGCACAGGGGAGTTCCAGGTTATTGGCAGTACAGGCTCCGGAGCGGAGGCACTGCGCATGGTGCAGCAGATGCATCCGCAGCTCCTGCTCATGGATCTTGTGCTTCCGGAACTGGACGGCTTCGGATTGCTCAAGCAGCTGCAAAGCTTGGGGGAGCTGGCACCAAAGACCATCGTGGTGTCCGCATTTTGCGTGCAGCGTACCGTTAGTCAGGCTGTGAAAATGGGAGTGTGGTACTTTTTGTCCAAACCCTGCAACGAAGAGTCTATGCTGGAGCTGATGCGCCAGGCGGTGCAATCTCAACAGGAGACGGGGAGTTTTTCTCCGGCGTTGGAGGGGCAGGTGACAGCCATCATTCATGAAATTGGCGTTCCTGCACATATCAAGGGGTATCAATACCTGCGGGAGGCCATCCTCATCGCCGTGCAGGATATGGAGGTCATCAATGCGGTGACCAAGGTTCTGTACCCGGAGGTAGCCAATCGCTTTTCGACCACCCCGTCCCGAGTGGAGCGAGCTATCCGCCACGCCATTGAGGTGGCGTGGGACCGCGGGGATCTGGAGACCCTGCAAAAGTATTTCGGATACACCGTGAACTCAGCAAAGGGCAAGCCTACGAATTCAGAATTTATTGCCATGATCGCAGACCGGCTGCAGCTTAAAATGCGGCGGAACCGGGCCTGAAAATGCGGCAATGCTCCGGATGCACGCCAGCGCATACATCCGGCGGGCAGAACAGCTTCTTCCTGTAAAAAAACACACACCCGATCTATGAGCGGGTGTGTGTTTTTTCATTTTACAGGGGGGTTTCCGGGTCGGAATCCTCATACTCGGCCTGCCTGCCCTTGTAGATGTTCTGCATCTCCCGGTCCACCTCGTAAACTGCCTCGGAGCATAGTCGCAGACGGTTGGCGTCAGCCTCGGAAAAGGCGCGGTTGGACTTGTAGCGCAGTTCATGCTCCAGACTGGCCCACATATCCATGGCAATGGTGCGCAGTTGGATCTCCACCGGCAGGTGCAGTGTACCCTCGGAGATGACGATGGGCACCTCCACAATGAGATGCAGGCTGCGGTAACCGGAGGCCTTGGGGGTCTTAATGTAATCCACCTCCTGCAGCACCCGGAAGGATTCGTTCCGGGTAAGCAGGCTGCGTAAGTAATAAATGTCATCTAAGTAGTTGCAGATGATGCGAATGCCTGCCACATCCTGCACATAGGCGTAGATATTGTCCACGGTGACGGCGTGGCCCCGCCGCTGGAGCTTTTCCACGATGGAGTCCAGAGTCTTGATGCGGTACTCAATGTGATGGATGGGAGAGCGGTCATTTAGGGTAGCAAACTCTTCATCCAGTATTTCCATCTGTGCCACAGCGATCTTCAAAGCGCTGCGGTACAGGTGATTCACCCGCACCATGCCCTGAGCCAGCTCTTTCTCCTGTTGGGGAGTACAGTTGGGCAGGTGGATGTTTTTTAGGGCCGGACGGTTGGTTTTCTCGACCATCATGGCAATAGTCCCTCCTTGCCCTTTAGGGCAAAATTCTTTCTTTATTTAAAAGTATACCACACTTGGGGAGATAATGTGTGAATAATTTGTGTAGTCTGCAAAAACCATCCCGTCTTTCCACTGAAAAACCGCGGCAGCCCGTTTGCAGGCTGCCGCGGTTTTTGGCAGAAAGTGTTATCGGATGCCCGCCACAAAGCAGGCAGGGTCTTTTTTCAGATGCGCGCGACCCCACCGCAGCATCTCCTCCACGCTGACACAGGAGGTGATGACGCCCTCTCCCCAGCGCTCCACAGTGACGCTCCGCAAAAACTCGTCCGGGCAGGCGGTGCGTACATAGTAGGGATGGGCCTCTGCGCTGTTAGATACGGCAGCAGGGGTCATAGTGCCCGTGTAGAATCCGACCTTGCCCGCCAAAATATCCAGACAGTCGCCCACAGCGTTGAAGGCGGTGGGATAGCGTCCGGCGCCCTGGCCAAAGAAGCTGTGGCGGCCGATCTTCTCACCACAGTAGGTGATGAGGTTGAAGTTTTTGGGTACGGCGGCCTCCAGCTCATGGCTGTCGATCAGGGTTGGCTCAATGTAGGCGCACACGCCCTCCTCGGCGGCTTTGGCAGTGGCCAAGAGCTTACACACGAAGCCATGGGCCTTGAATGCCTTAATGTCGCCGTCGGTGACAGTGCGGATGCCGAACATGGGGATGTCCTCCTCCCGGAGCAGAGCGTCAAAGGCGATGTTGGCGGAGATGGTCAGCTTGCGGCGGACATCGTCGCCGTCTATGTCCGCGGAGGGATCAGCCTCGGCATAGCCCAGCTCCTGTGCCTGCTTCAGAATGTCGGGGAAAGAAACAGGGGCAGCGTGCATAGCGTCCATGATGAAGTTGGTGGTGCCGTTCATGATGCCGCCCAGCTCGGTGATGGCGTCCAGCCGCTTGCACCGTTCCAGATTGGTCAGCCACGGAATGCCCCCGCCTACGGCGGCGGTGCAGCGCAGGGTCACACCGTTTTCCGATGCCAGCTTGACCAGCTCCGGGTAAAAGGCGCTGATGACCGCTTTGTTGGCGGTAACCACATGCTTGCCGGCGCCCAGCGCGGCGCAAATATACTCATAGGCCGGGTGCAGACCGCCCATGACCTCGATGACGATGCCGATAGTGGGATCGTCCGTGATGGCGGATATATCCGTCACCGCCAAACCGCCCAGCTCCGGCCGTTCTCGCCGCACCAGCACCTTGGTGACGGTGAGATCCGTCCGCTCCGCGCAGAAATCTAAAATTCCGCCGCCTACCACGCCGCAGCCCAGTAATCCAATGCTCATAATAAAACCACCCCCGTAGGTTAAAATGGATTGTCCCAATTCTACTCAAAACCGTTCCAAATGTCAACAAATGAAAGTGCAAACTTAGACTTGTGCGCAAGACAATGGGCATTACAAGAAAGATGATACAAATTCATTTGAAAACAAGAGTTTAATAATTTTTATTATTTACTTGACAAGAGTGCGTATATACGCTATACTTGGGCCAAAGGAGGGAACAATATGAAATTTTCCGGTCAATGTCCCGTGTGTGGGGAACATCTGCACCTGGCCCGGTTGGCGTGCCCTGGGTGCAAGGCGGAGTTTCCTACAGATGAACCGCTTTTGCCCTACAATTACCTGTCCGAGGAAGATGCGCAGTTTTTGAAAACCTTTCTGGTTTGCCGCGGCAGCTTGAAGGATGTGCAAGCGCAAATGAATATTTCCTATCCCACTGCCAAGAAACGGCTGGAGGAACTGCTGCTGCGTTTAGGTTTATGCGGCGAGGACAAAAATGAGGAGGAAGTAGACATGAGTTTATTCAAAAAAACAGAGACAGCCAGCACAAAAGCATCGGACATCATTCGCAATAAGCTCTATGAAAACGACGGCAAGGCTACTGTGTGCTCTGTCAGCGGCAAGGCATATGTCATCAAGGCAAGCGGTGACGGGAAAACATTCCTCTGCAATGAGCTGCCTATTAAGCCGCCTTTTTCCTATGAGGTTTTTGACTGCATTGTTGAGCTGCTGATTCGTGAGGGTGGCTCTGCCCGTAAAGGTATGGGGCGTAATTTCCGGCTGGGCGAGGGCAACTGTACCGAGGATACCGTTGTCGGCTATATTGGCGCACATTATTTTGGAGCCAACTACGGGACCTATGTTTTCGACCCTGTGTTTGTGTTGGCCGCCGTGCTGGAGTGGGCCGGTATTGCCCGCAATGAGCGAGGGTATCTGTCCTTGACTGCGGACTATCTTGCAAAAGTACGATGATCTCGTTTTTAGTTATCGTAGTGATTTTGACAATTGTCAAAATTTTTGAAAAGAATGATTTTTAGATGTAAGAAAACATCGCCACCGCAGTTGCAGTGGCGATGTTTTGCTATATTCAATGATTTTTACCCGCGCACCAGCGCCAAAATCTCCTGCTCGCCCATGAGCCCGGCGGCGCGATTTACCACCTGTCCGCCCTTAAATACCAGCAGCGTGGGGATCACCTCGATGCCGTACCGTAGCGCCAGAGCCCGGCACTCGTCCACATTCACCTTCACGATCTGGAAGTCGTCGTATTTGGCGGCCATCTCCTCCAGCGTGGGGCCTAAAGCCCGGCAGGGACCGCACCAGGTAGCCCAAAAGTCAACCAAAACCGGCTTTTCGCTTTGCAGCACCGCCGCGTCAAAAGTATCATCCTTTGCGTGTACAATCGTCATCGCAAATGCCTCCTTTAGTTTCTCTATCCTACCTCATGTTATATATGAAAATACAGAATCCGCAGTGATAAATGCAACAAAACCCAAAATTTGCCGTGAAAAAACGCACCATCGCCCACGCCCTGCTTGCACCGCACCCGCCGCCGGGCATCTGCTGCACCTCTTGCAAAAACCCGTTATTGCGAAGCCAGTGCGCACACTGGCTGTGGCAATCCGTACTGCCTCAAAAAAGCACAGCGGGCCAGGTTTAACCCCGCCCGCTGCGCCGAATTATTTGTTGTAAAGGGAAACCCCGTCACTTCCCGCTGCGGTTGTTGAGCTTGCCCAGATAGCGGTAAATACTGGCCTCGGAGCTGTGCAGCTCCTTTGCCACGAAGCTCACGGAGCCTTTGAGCAGGAATACGCCCTTGCGGTCCAATATCTCCATAATCTCCATCTTCTCGTCCTGGTTCAGACGGTCCACATCCACGGGATAGTTTGCCACCACCGAGGAAACGATGCTGGCGGTGGCTCCGGCGATGGAGGTGGGGAAGCCATGCTCCTGGGAAGATACCGAGGGGTCGTTTTCATCCACGATGAGGCTGGTACCGCTGGGTTCGCTGGGGGTCAGCACCGCACTGCACAGGTCTTTCACCTGCTTGGAAAGCGCTTCGTAGCGGCTGCTGTCAAAGTTGATGCACAGCAGGCCCACTACGCTGCCGGTGCGGTCCTTGATGAACATACTGTTGGAGTGCATCTTCTTTCCGGTGACAGAGGTACTTTCAAAGGACAGCACATAGTCCTGGGTCTCATACAGACGACCGGAGAGGAACTCCAGCATTTTGTTGCTCAGGGGCGACCCGAGATGGCGGCCTGTCAGGTTGCCGTTGGAAATCGCAATGATCTGGTTGGAATCCTCCGTCAGCTCATGGAGCGCCACCTCAAAATCCGGGCCGAGAATGTGGCCCAGAAAGTCCACCAGCAGCGTGTAATGCCGCCGAATCTCTTTATCCATACAATCTTCCTCCTCCTGCTCTTCGGATGCGGATTACTCTTGCTCTGCGGAGTCTGAAGCTGCGCTTTCGGCGGCCTTGATTCGCTGGAGCTCTTCCTCCTCCAGCACCCGATAGGCCACCTTGCCCACCAGGGTCTTGGGCAGCTCGTCACGAAACTCGATGTCGTAGGGCATGGCATACTTGGCGATGTGCTTGCGGCAATATGCCAGCAGCTCCTCCCGGGTGGCGTCGCTTGCCTCCACACCGGGCTTGAGCATGACAAACGCCTTCACCTTCTGCATCCGGTAGGTGTCCGGCACACCGATGACGCAGCTCATCTGCACAAACTCGTGGGCGTCCAGAATATTTTCGATCTGGCCGGGATATACATTGTAGCCCGAGGAGATGATCATCCGCTTGGCGCGGCCCCGGAAATAGATGAAGCCCTCGCTGTCCATGGTGCCCAGGTCGCCGGTATAGACCCATGTCAGCCCGTCGTTGTGGGTACGCAGAGTCTCGGCCGTCTCCTGGGGGTGGTTCATGTATTCCTTCATCACGGTGGGGCCTGCCAGAAGGATCTCGCCCTCCTCGCCGTAGGGGAGCTCCTCATCGGTGCCGGGCTTCACGATCTTGATGTAGGTGTCGGGGAAGGGCAGGCCGATGGAGCCCTCCTTATACATATTCACCGGGGTCAGGCAGCAGGCGGTGACGGTCTCGGTGGTGCCGTAGCCTTCCCGCACCTGAATGACAGCGTGGTGGTCGTAGAGAAACTTGTCGAACTTCTTCTTCAGCTCAATGGACAGGCTATCGCCGCCGGAGAAAACACCCTTGAGGCTGGAGAGATCGGCATTGCCCATACTGGGCAGCCGCAGCAGGGCCTCGTATAGAGTGGGAACACCCGCGATAAAATTGCACTTGTACTTCACGATCTGCTTGGCATAGCTCTTGGCGGTGAAGCGGGGGATCAGAATGCAGCGGCCGCCGCTGGCCAGCATGGAGTGCACGCAAACGCCCAGACCGAACCCGTGGAACAGAGGCATCGCGGCCAGCATCCGGTCACCGGGACGGAACATGGGGTTGGTGGCGATGATCTGCTTGGACAGAGCATTGAAGTTTCCGTTGGTAAGTACGATGCCCTTGGTAGTGCCGGTGGTGCCACCGGAATATAGGATCACGGCGGGGTCGTCCGCCTTGCGGTCCACCCGGAAATTCTTGTAGAAACAGTGGCGGCTGAGATCCATGAACTCCTTCCACCGGATGACGGGAGCGTCCTCGGGGATCTTCTGGATCTTTCGGCCCTCGGTAAGCATATAGCCCGCCCGGACAGGCTGGCTCAGGGCATCCTTCACGGAAGCGATGATGATGTTAACGATGCCGGTGTTCTGGCGGATGTGTTCAAACTTGTTGTAGAACTGATCCAGAGTAATGGCCGTGACGGAATTGGATTCATTGAGATAAAACTCAATCTCCTTTTCCGCGGACAGAGGATGGATCATGTTGGCGATGCCCCCCACCAGGTTCACGGCGTAGAACATATAGATAGCCTGGGGGCAGTTGGGCATGGCGATGGTGATCCGGTCGCCGGCGCGGATGCCCAGTACCTTCAGGCTGCGTGCGCAGCGCTCGATCTCCTGGATCATCTTCCGATAGGTGGTGGACTTGCCCATAAAGTCAAAGGCGATGTTGTTGGGATACTCCTTGGCTACCATCTCCAGAGCCTGGAACATGGACCCGCCAAAATACTCCAGATGCATGGGTACATCTCCCATATGGGCTGCCCAGGGTGTTTTCACTTCACTCATACTGCACTTCCTCCTTCATAGCCTTTTCCAGCTCCTGCGGATGCTCCAGCAGGTACTTCAGCAGCCGGACGGATTTGGAATAGTAATACCCGTCGGCCAGACGCTCGTCGATGGTCAGTCCCAGATCCAGTGTTTCCCGCATGGAGGCGTTGCCCTGGGCGTCGAACACTGGCCGCACGGCTTTCTCTCCGATGATGCAGAACAGGGAGCAGGTGCCCCAGTTGGTCAGATGGTGATAGCCGCACTTGAGTTTAATGGAGCCAAGATTGGAGATGACCACGGAGCTGTAATAGGGATCGGTGGCGATCATGTCCTTGGGCACCCAGCCGTGCTTATCCAGGAACATGATAAACTTCACGGCGGTTTTTCCCACCCAGCGGGGGAGCTTATTGAGAATGTCCATGCTCTCCGTGGAAGAATCCACCTTGTCGCTGCGGCACTCCGTCACCTGGGAGCGGATATACTCGTGCACATCCCGCAGGGTGAAGTTGTCCTTCCCGTGCAGGAAGGCAAGAGCCTCGGCCCCTTTGTCAGAGAACTGCTTTTTCACCACAAAGGCGGCGGAAACCTCATTGCGCTGGTAGAAATTGCTGTTGACGATGAAACGGTTCAGCTTGGGCCGCAGCGTGATGGCCTTGATCAGGGCGGCAACAACAATGTGGAACATGGTGTAGGGGAATTCCTTTTCCTCTGCGTTTAGCCTGGCCAGATACTCGTTCATGGCTGTCAGGTCCACCCGCAGGGATATGTAAGCCTCATTGTCGCAGCGGTTGGGATAGAGAATGCCGGTGATGAAGTGCAGGGAATCCAGCTCCCGCAGCAGGCGCCCGTCCCGTCGGTCGCCCCGGCGCTTTTTTTGTGTATCCATTTTGTCTCCTGTTCTTTTTTTGACTGATAATAATTTTTTCCCACTATAAAATGTAGTATAGCAAATTCCAAATTGTTTTTCCAGTATTTTTTATAGTGATTTCGAAAAAAGAGATATCTGCTGTTTTTATAAAAGAATCGGTCACTGTGCGACCGGCGTGCAGCATGGGCTGTGGCGATCCGTTCCCACACGAAAAAAAGGAGGACCCTGCCGCCCGGCAGAGTCCTCCTTTGCTATAAAAGTCTCACAGGGATAGCATCCGCAGATGGGAAAAATACCTATTAGACTGCCATCCCTTCGTTTTTTAAAAGTCGGCGTTGCCCACGGTGCGGGGATGCAGCTCCACATCCCGGATGTTGCTCACACCGGTCAGATACATGACCATCCGCTCAAAGCCCAGGCCGAAGCCCGCGTGCTTGCAGGAGCCGTAGCGCCGCAGGTCGCAGTACCACCAGTAATCCTCGGGGTTCATGCCCAGATCCCGGATGCGCTTCTCCAGCACCTCCAGCCGCTCTTCGCGCTGGCTGCCGCCCACGATCTCGCCGATGCCCGGCACCAGGCAGTCCGCTGCGGCTACGGTCTTGCCGTCGTCGTTCATGCGCATATAGAAGGCCTTGATCTCGGCAGGATAGTCGGTGACGAACACTGGGCGCTGAAATATCTGTTCCGTCAGGAACCTCTCATGCTCCGTCTGCAGATCGGTGCCCCAGCTTACCTTGAAGTCAAAGCGGTCGTTGTTCTTCTTGAGGATCTCCACCGCCTCGGTGTAGCTGATGCGTCCGAAGTCGCTGGAGGCCACATGCTCCAGCCGCTCCTTCAGCCCCTTATCCACAAAGCTGTTGAAGAACTCGATTTCCTGGGGACACTTTTCCAGCACGCTCCTGATGATATACTTGATCATGGCCTCAGCCACATCCATGTCACCGGCCAGATCGGTGAAGGCCATCTCCGGCTCGATCATCCAGAATTCTGCGGCATGGCGCTGGGTGTTGGAATTTTCTGCCCGGAAGGTGGGACCGAAGGTATACACATCGCCGAAGGCCATGGCGAAGTTTTCGGCATTGAGCTGGCCGGAAACGGTGAGGCTGGTCTTCTTGCCGAAGAAGTCCTGGCTGTAATCCACCTGCCCGTCCTCGGTCCTGGGCACATTGTCCAGATCCAGTGTGGTCACCTGGAACATTTCGCCTGCGCCCTCGCAGTCAGAGCCGGTGATGATGGGGGTCTGCACGTATACAAAGCCCCTCTGCTGGAAAAACTCATGCACGGCGTAAGCTGCCACGGAGCGCACACGGAAGGTGGCAGAGAAAAGGTTGGTCCGGGGCCGCAGATGCTGGATGGTCCGCAGGAACTCCACGCTGTGGCGCTTTTTCTGCAGGGGATAATCCGGAGCGGACTTGCCCTCCACTTCCACGCTGGCTGCCTTCACCTCCAGAGGCTGCTTGGCCTCCGGGGTCAGCACCACAGTGCCTCGGACGATGAGAGCGGCGCCCACATTCTGCCCGGCGATCTCCTTATAATTGTCCAGCACGGATGCGTCCAGCACCACCTGCAGGTTCTTAAAGCAGGAGCCGTCATTCAGCTCCACAAAGCCAAAGCCCTTCATATCCCGGATGGTGCGTGCCCAGCCGCATACCACCACTTCCTTGCCGCCCAGGCTCTCACTGTCGGCAAACAGGGCGGCGATTCTCATTCGATCCATAGTTATGATCCACCTTTGCTTGTGTTATTTTTACAGTATGTATCATTATAGACGCATTTTTCCGGTTTGGCAATATTTTTCCTCTTGACAAGGAGAAAGAAGTGTGCGAATATAAGCATAAGATTAGAAAGTAAGGTTTTGCTTATGAAAGGAGAAGCCATGACGCAGCGAGAAAGACAGATCCTCAACTGGATCGAGGCGGACCCCATGATCTCCCAGCAGGAGCTGGCGGACCGTGCGGGGATCACCCGCTCCAGCGTAGCGGTGCATATCTCCAACCTGATGAAAAAGGGCTGCATCGCCGGGAAGGGGTACATCGTCACCCGCAGCCCGTATGTCACCGTGGTGGGCGGTATGAACATGGACATCGGCGGCCGTCCGCACGGTAAGCTGGTGGCGCGGGATTCCAATCCCGGCACCGTACGCATGAGTCCCGGCGGCGTGGGCCGCAACATTGCCCACAACATGAGCCTTCTGGGATTGGATGTGCGCTTGGTCACGGCCTTCGGCGACGATATGTATGCACAAAAGCTGGCGTCCGTGTGCGGCGAGCTGGGCATCGACATCTCCCAGTCTCCGGTAATTCCCGGCGGCCATACCTCCACCTATCTCTTCGTCAATGACGAGGGCGGCGATATGCAGCTTGCGGTGTCAGATATGGACATCTACGAAAATCTGACTCCCCGGGTCCTGGAGAGCCGCCGCCAGCTTTTAGACGGCAGCCAGGTGGTGGTTCTGGACACCAACCTCCCGGCGGAAACCGTGGCATGGGTGGCAGAAAACTGCCGCGCTCCCATCTTTGCCGATCCCGTGTCCACGGCCAAGGCAGAAAAGCTCCGGCCGGTTTTGGGCGCCCTCCACACCCTCAAGCCCAACCGCATGGAAGCGGAGCTTCTCTCCGGCGTGGAGATCACAAACGGGGAAAGTCTCCGCCGCGCGGCGGATAAGCTGCTGGAGACAGGGCTGCACCGGGTATTCATCTCCCTGGGAGCGGACGGGGTGTTTGCTGCCGACCATAATGGGGAAACCTTGCTGCTCCCGGCGCCCAAGGGCCATATGGTCAACACCACCGGCTGCGGCGATTCCTTCATGGCGGCTTTGGCCTGGGCCTATCTGCAGGGCAGCGATTTAGAGCGCTCCGCCCGGGCGGGGCTTGCGGCCTCCACCATTACCATGGAGAGCGCCGACACCATCAACGCCGCTATGAGTGAGGAAGCTCTGCTGCGGCGGATCTGACACAATAATCAAAAAAATATTTATATCAGGAGGACAAAATCAATGTTGAACCGTTATCTGGACATCGCCCCCGAGGTGAAGAAGGCCCTGGACGAGGGTAAGCCCGTTGTAGCTCTGGAGAGCACCATTATTTCCCACGGTATGCCCTATCCTCAGAATGCCGAGACTGCTCTGCAGGTGGAGAAGATCATCCGTGACTGCGGCGCTGTGCCCGCCACCATCGCCATCATCGGCGGGCGGCTGAAGGCTGGCCTCACCGCGGACGAGATCGACTATCTGGGCAAGGCCGGCCATGCTGTGGCCAAGGCCAGCCGTCGTGACCTGCCTGTGCTGGTGGCCAAGGGAATGGACGGCGCCTGCACTGTCACCACCACCATGATGATCGCCGCCATGGCGGGCATCAAGGTCTTTGCCACCGGCGGCATCGGCGGCGTGCATCGGGGCGCGGAGACCACCATGGACATCTCTGCCGACCTGGAGGAGCTGGCCAAGACTCCCGTGCTGGTGGTCTGCGCCGGTGCCAAGGCCATTTTGGACCTGGGCCTGACCCTGGAATACCTGGAGACCAAAGGCGTCACCGTCATCGGCTACGGCACCGACGAGCTGCCTGCCTTCTACACCCGCAAATCCGGCTTCGGCGTGGACTACCGTCTGGATACTCCGGAGGAGGTGGCTAAGGCATTCCACGTCAAGCAGGTGCTGGGACAGGAGGGCGGTATGCTGGTGACAAACCCCATCCCCGAGCAGTACTCCATGGATCCCGCCCTCATTGGCGGTGCCATCGACCGGGCCGTGGCCCAGTGCAAGGCCGAGGGCGTCCACGGCAAGGAGACCACTCCCTTCCTGCTGGCCAAGGTGAAGGAGCTCACCGGCGGCGATAGCCTGGAGAGCAACATCCAGCTTGTGTTTAATAACGCCCGTGTGGCTTCCGCCATTGCCTGCTCCCTAAGCGAGATGGAAAAGCAGGGATGAACATCGCGGTTCGTGTGGCTCTGGAAGTCTGGCTGATAGCCGTCAATTTCGTCACATTTGCTCTGTACGGAATCGATAAAAGCCGTGCGAAAAGACGGCGCCGGCGCATTCCGGAGAAGACGCTTTTGCTGCTGCCGCTGTTGGGCGGAAGCTTGGGCGGATTATTGGGTATGTATGCCTTTCACCACAAAACAAAGCACTGGTATTTCCGAGTCGGTCTGCCGCTGATGCTGCTTGCCCAGGCAGCTTTGCTGGTCTGGCTTTTCACAAGACAATAGGAAAAAGCACCTCCGGCGGGAGGTGCTTTTTTATCAGGAAACGATGATCCCCTTATGATCCACAGCCATGGGCAGCTGCCGCCAGTGGCCGGGCAGGGAGGAAAGTCCGGCGGCCAGACGCCCGTCAAATTCCGGATCCGCCCACAGACACAGCAGGGTCGGACCCGCGCCGGAGATAAAAAACGCGGTGCAGCCGCACGCCTTTGCCAGTTTTTCCGCCTCGTCAAAGCCGGGGATCAGCGTCCGGCGGAAGGGCTGGTGCAGCTTATCACGCAGGGCCATGGAAATGGCCTCCTCATCCCCGGTTTCCAGTGCCTTCAGCAGCACAGCCGTGCGGGAGACATTGTAAATGGCGTCGAAATAGGGCACCTGCTGGGGCAGAACACCTCGGGCCAGATGGGTGGAGAGCTGGAAATCCGGGATCAGCGCCGTGCAGTGCAGGCTCTCATGGAGCGCGTACCGGGCGATATAGGGCCGGCCGTTTTCCACAAAGGAGGCCACCAGACCGCCGAAGATGGCGGGGGCCAGATTGTCCGGATGCCCCTCAATGTCATTGCATACGGCCAGCAGCTCTTCCCCGGACAGGGGGGAGCCGTGATTTGCATTGGCTCCGGCTGCGCCGGCGGCAATGAGGGCGGCGGAGGAGCCAAGACCCCGGCAGATGGGGATGCCCGTCTCCATGGTGATGCGCAGACCGGGCATAGGCAGGCCCAGCTTCGTAAGAACCGCCTTGTAGCTCACCACGGCAAGATTTTCCTCCGTGGCGTATTCCGGTTCCACGCCCTCGAAGAACAGACCCTCCGGCAGCTCCTCAAAGGTCAAGGTGTTATATAGAGCCAGTGCCAGACCCAGGGTGTCAAACCCGGGGCCCAAGTTGGCGGTGGTGGCGGGCACGCGAACAGTTACCATTGCGTTTCACCTGCCTTCTCCAGCACATAGGAGAGCATATCCTCCCGGGCGATGACATCCTTGTGGCGCACGGTCTTTTCCCGCAGGGCGGCCAAATTTCTGGGTACGGGGATGCCGGTGCAGGCGTGGAGATCCTCCATGACGGAGAACTCGTCCTCCTGCACCTTCTGCCCCAGAGCGGAGAGAACAGCGGCGGGGAACTTGTAGGGACTGGCGGTGGACAGAACCACCACCGGAGCGCCGTCCCCGCAGGTCTTGCCAAACTGCTCGGCCACATGAAAGGCCACGGCGGTGTGGGGATCGCAGAGATATTTTTCCTCTGTCCAGACCTTACCGATGGTTTCGGCGGCGGCCCGGTCATCGCAGCAGCCGCAGGAGAACTCCGCCTGCAGCTTAGTAAGCAGTGCTTCGGATACCTTATAATGTCCCCTTTCATTCAGGTCGGCCATGAGGGAGGCCACATAGGCGTCGTCCTCGGTGAGCAGGCTCAAAAGCCGCTCCAGATTGCTGGAGACCAGAATGTCCATGGAGGGGGAGGTGGTTTTATAGAAGGTGCGGCGCTTATCGTATACGCCGGTGGAGAGGAACTCCGTCAGCACATCATTGCGGTTGGAGGCGCAGATGAGCCGCCCCACGGGCAGACCCATGCGCTTGGCAAAGTAGCCCGCCAGAATGTCCCCGAAATTGCCGGTGGGCACACAGAAATGCACCTTATCGCCCACCTGAATGCGCCCGCTGCGCACCAGGTCGGCATAGGCCTTGAAGTAGTACACGATCTGGGGCGCCAGCCGGCCGATGTTGATGGAGTTGGCGGAGGACAGGCGCACGCCGGGCAGATTCTTTTCCGCGCAGGCGGCGAAGATCTTCTTCACTCCGGTCTGGGTATCGTCAAAATTGCCGCAGACGGCGCAGACTTTCACGTTGCCGCCCTCCTGCGTGACCATCTGGGCCTGCTGCACGGCGGACACGCCGCCGTGGGGATAAAAGACAATAATTCTGGTGCCGGGTACATCGTGAAAGCCCTCCAGAGCCGCCTTGCCGGTGTCTCCGGAGGTGGCAGTGAGGATGAGCATTTCGTCCGCAATGCCCTCCATGCCCCGGGCCTCGCTGATGAGCAGGGGCAGCAGGCTCAGGGCCACATCTTTAAATGCACTGGTGGGACCACGGAACAGCTCCAGCACATAGCGATCCCCCACCTTGACCAGAGGGGTCAGTTCCTCCGTTTCAAACTTGCCCGCATAGCCACGGCGGACAAGGGCATCCATATCCGGATAGTCCGGCAGCAGGGCAGAGAGGATCCGGGCGGACATGGTGAGAGTATCTTCCTTTATAAGAGACTGCCAATCCACAGGTGGAATGGCCTCCGGCATATACAGACCGCCATCCGGGGCGATACCCCGCAGCACCGCGGCGGCAGGGGACGCTGTGAGGGCACGGTTACGAGTGCTTTGATATTTCATACAAGTTTCTCCAATCTTTTTCTTGCATTTTGCATAATGATATGATACACTGTCCACAATCAA
Source organism: Clostridiales bacterium (assembly GCA_004557655.1). Lineage (GTDB taxonomy): Bacteria > Bacillota > Clostridia > Oscillospirales > Oscillospiraceae > Vescimonas. The sequence continues at coordinate 29,010 of SFGJ01000006.1, forward strand.
AAAGCAAGTGTTTTTTACTGAAAGACAAAAAGACGGATTGTTGTCATCGGTGTTGAATGCTTTGCATAAAAAAAGTGGAAAGTGAGCGAAAAAAATGTTAAAGGTGCTGAAGTTCGGCGGCTCCTCCATGGCGGACGCCAGACAGTTTGAAAAAGTGAAGAGCATTGTGCAGGCCGATCCTGCCCGGCGGGTGGTCATCGTATCCGCCGCCGGAAAGCGGTTTTCCGATGACCATAAGCTGACAGATCTGCTGTATCTGTGCCATGCGCATTTGAAATACGGCGTGTCCTGCGACAATGTGTTTGATATGATCCGCTCCCGCTACATGGAAATTCGGGACGACCTGGGGCTGCAGACCGATCTGGAGACGGAGTTTGACGCTCTGCGCCGCAAAATGGACAAGGGCATCAGCCAGGACGAGCTGGTGAGCCGGGGCGAATATTTCGCGGCAAGGCTCATGGCGGACTACCTGGGCTACGACTTCCTGGACAGCGAGCTGTGGCTGAAGTTTAACCTGGATGGCACGGTGGACCAGGAGAAGAGCTACGAGATCCTGGCCCGGACGGCCTCCGGAAGGCGGGTGGTGATCCCGGGCTTTTACGGCACTATGCCCGATGGGAGCATCAAGACCTTTACCCGGGGCGGCAGCGACATCACCGGCGCCCTGGCGGCGGCGGCGCTGAACGCGGATGTATACGAAAACTGGACGGATGTGTCCGGCTTCCTCATGGCCGATCCCCGGATCGTCAGTGATCCTCTGCCCATCGAGCGCATCACCTACTCGGAGCTGCGGGAGCTGAGCTACATCGGCGCGCAGGTGCTCCATGAGGGGACCATCTTCCCCGTTCGGGAGAAGAACATCCCTCTGAACATCCGCAACACCAACCAGCCTGACCACCCCGGCACCATGATCCGGGAGAGCTTTGACGAGCTGGAGGAATCCAAGGACAGCAGCTTTATTACCGGTATTGCCGGGCGAAAGGATTTCTCCGTTATCACCATCACTAAAAACGGCATGAGCAACGAGGTAGGGACTCTGCGGCGCATTCTGGAGATTCTGGAGAAATATCAGCTTGTGGTGGAATATCTCCCCTCCGGCATCGACAGTGTTTCTTTGGTGGTGGCGGCGGACAAGCTGCGGCCCTGCCAGTATCAGATTCTGGGGGAGATCCAGAAGAATCTCAAGCCCGACACCATCCATGTTACCGAGGACATGGCCATTGTGGCGGCGGTGGGCCGGAAAATGGCGTTTAAGCCCGGTATCTCCGGCAAGATCTTCGCCGCGCTGGGTGAAAACGGCATCAACATCCGCATGATCACCCAGGGCCCGGAGGAGCTGAATATCATCGTGGGCGTGGACAATAAGGATTTTGCCGGAGCGATCCGGGTACTGTATAACAGCTTTGTAAAATAAGAACGGGAGGAAAGATCCATGAAGAAGTATAAGGTAGCCATTCTGGGCGCAACGGGCGCCGTGGGCAGAGAGATGATGAAGATTTTGGCTGAGCGCAGCTTTCCTGTGGAGGAGCTGCATCTGCTGGCATCCCAGCGGTCTGTAGGGCAGAGGATTGCGTGGCAGGGCCGGGAGCTGACGGTGGAGCTGGCCTGCGACGAAGCCTTCCGGGGCATGGACATTGTGCTGGGCGCCGCGGAAAACGACATTGCCAAGCGGTTCGCGCCCGCCATCGTCAAAGCGGGTGCCGTGTTTGTGGACAATTCCAGCGCTTTCCGCATGGATCCGGATGTGCCGCTGGTGATCCCCGAGATCAATCCCCAGGACGCCGGGAAGCACAAGGGCATCATCGCTAACCCCAACTGCACCACCATCGTGTCCCTGGTGGCCATCAACGCCCTGAACCAGGACAGCCCCATTGAGAGCATTGTCGCCAGCAGCTATCAGGCCACCTCCGGCGCAGGGGCCGGCGGCCCCGTGGAGCTGATGAACGAGGTGGAGGCGCTGCGTGAGGGCAAGACCTATGAACCCAAGGTGTTCCAGTATCAGATCGCCTACAATGTCATACCCCAGATCGGCGGCGAGGCCTTTGCGGGCTACACCTCCGAGGAAATGAAGATGCAGAATGAGGGGCGCAAGATCATGCACCTGCCGGAGCTGAAGGTGAGCTGCACCTGCGTCCGTGTTCCGGTGGTGCGCAGCCACAGCGTGTCCATCGTGGTGCGCACCAAGGAGAAAATATCCGTGGAGCGTGCACGGGAGCTCATCGCCGCCGCCCCCGGCTGCAAGCTGGTGGACGACCTGCAGAACAAGCAGTATCCCATGCCTCTGGATACCTCCGACCAGGACATTGTGTTCGTGGGCCGCATCCGGGATGACCTGACCTCGGACAACGGCCTGAACATCTGGTGCTGCGGCGACCAGGTGCGCAAGGGCGCCGCCACCAACGCCGTGCAGATCGCGCAGCTTCTGATCGAAGAATAAAACGAAGCACAGTAAAAAACGCAGTGCCCGGCGGGCACTGCGTTTTTTCAGCTTTTCAAAAAGCCCCGCAGCGTTTGCCGTCCGCAGGCGGCAAAAAATATGCGTGCAGCAGACTGCAGGCCTTTTGCCGAAAACCCCTTCGGGTTTTCGGCAGTCTTAAAAGTCGATGGTGCCGTCCAGCACTTTCAGGTCATACGGCTCAAAGACCACCTTGCGGTAGGCATCCACATCCATCTTCACGCCTGTCCAGTCGGAGTGGATGTCGCCGTTTTGCTTGATGAGAATGTCGTAGAGTATGTCGTAGGTCACGCCGTCCGGCCCGGTCTCCGTGATAGTGGAATAGGGCAGGGTCTTGTGGTAGGTCATGTGCAGGCCCTTGTAGGCGAAGTGGAAACCGTTTCGCATACGGCAGCCGTCCAGCCCCATGTAGGTGAAGTATTTTTTCAGATCCCGCAAAATGGGGTCTTGCTCCTCCTCGTAGAGGTTTTCCGGGGTGGTTTCGGTGTAGTCGTACCGGAACTGGATGGGGATATTATAGGGCAAAAACCGCTCCACATAGTCCGTGAGCTTCTGGGCTGGATAGTTTTTATACAGCACGCAGTTGATGCGCGTGGGGCAGGCGATGCGGGCGATGACCTCGTCCGGCGACTCTTCCACATACTTCACCAGATGCCGGGAGATATTCATGCATGTTATCTTGTCCTTGTTTTTTTCGGTGAAAGCCAGCATGTCCTCCGCCGGGCAGTGGGGCTGCACGGGGAAGGTGGTGTTGATATAGATTTTATGAGTAGCGGGGATAGCGTCCAGCATCTTCTGCAAAGCGTCCAGATCCGCCAACGGCTCGCCGCCGGTGAACACGAAGTCACATTCCGGGGTGATGGAGTCCATGGTGCGGATGCTGCGGAGAATAGCTTCCAGGCTAAATCCGCTGCAGTCGGCGTATTCTTTTTTATTGATACAGAACGGGCAGTGGTTGGCGCAGTCGTAGGGCACGAAAACCGTGACGGTGGCGCCGCCTACCCTGGTCTTATAGGGATGGCTCATTAGATGAATCTACCTCTCCTGAAGAATCTCCAGTACATCTTACAACGAAAAATACCGAAAAGCAAGGAAAACATACGGGAAATAGTCGTTACTTTCTTGACAAATATGGAAATGGGAGGATCAGTAGATTTTGGACTCCTTCAGCTCCCGGCGGATCTGTCTCAAGGCCGCGTCCTCTCCCTGCTCCTTCAGCAGCAGCAGCCACCGGCCCAGCAGGGCGGAGGTCTCCTCGTGGATCCAGAAGCGGCCTTTGGTTCGGACAAAATAGTCATAGGCCGAGGCGTCGGAATAGGCATCCCCCTGATAGACCCGGCAGGCGGCAATGCGGTCGCAGAACATCTCCGCCACATACTTTTTCGGCATCTTGCACCCGCCCATGGACACTGTGCCGTCCGGGGCGATACGGTAGTCGATCCAGTATTCGAAGTGGTGGCGGTTGCGGCCCTTGTGGTGCAGCCAGGAAATGCTCACGCCGTTTTCCCGGCGCTCCTGGTCATTGGGACTGCGGAAGCCCTGGTAATACTTGGCGCTCCGCCAGAACTCCGTGGGGCTGTATTTGCTCAGATCGTGCAAAAGACCCTGCCGATACAGACCCAACCTGAAACAGTAGTGCCGTACCAAACGGCGGTGACGGTTTACGGTTTTCAAATGCTCCCGAATGTGCATTTCCCGGCCCTCCAGCTGCAAGATAGATTCAGTATAGCACATTTCGTACCCAAAGGACAGGGGGGAGAAGCTGATTTTTTCGGCAGCGGCGGGAAGGCGGACGCAAAAAGAGAACGCCCCTCCGACAGGAGGGGCGTGATTGGTTGGGTGTTTGTATCAGTAGGAACCCAGGTCGGCGGACTTGTCGCCGCTGACGGAGGAGCCGAACTCGTAGTCGTTGCCGGGGAGAATGGCGTTGAGGATGACACCGCACAGAGCAGCGATGGCAAGACCCGTCAGGGTGATGGCTGCATCACCAACCATGAAGGTCACGCCGCCCACAGCGTTGAAGCCCAGACCGCTGACGAACATCACGGCGGCGATGATCAGGTTGCGGGACTTGGTGAGATCCACTTTGTTTTCCACCACATTCCGCACACCCACGGCGGAGATCATACCGTAGAGGATGAAGCTGACGCCGCCTACGATGGCGGTGGGGATGGAGTTGACCAGCGCGTCAAACTTGGGGGAGAAGCTGAGGATGATGGCGTAGATGGCGGCCAGACGGATGACCCGGGGATCGTATACCTTGCTCAGAGCCAGCACACCGGTGTTTTCGCCGTAGGTGGTGTTGGCGGGGCCGCCCACGAAGGCGGCGATGGAGGTGGCCAGACCGTCACCCAGCAGGGTGCGGTGCAGACCGGGATCGGAGATGAAATTCTTGCCGGTGGTGGAGGAGATGGCGGACACATCGCCGATATGCTCCATCATGGCGGCGATGGCGATGGGGGCCATGACCAGGATGGAGGTCAGGTCGAACTTGGCTATGACGAACTTCTGCAGACCCACGAGGCCGGCCTCCTGCACGGCAGCGAAGCTCACAAGGGGCTGCATGACGCCGTTGGCATCCGGGAGCTGTGCGCCGCAGGCGGTGGCGATGAGCGCCACGATATAGGCTCCCACCACACCCAGCAGGATGGGAATGATCTTGATCATACCCTTGCCCCAGATGTTGGCCACAATGATGATGGCGATGGCTACCAGTGCCAGCCACCAGCAGGTGGAGGCGTTGGAGATGGCCGTGCCTGCCAGGTTCAGACCGATCATGATGATCATGGGGCCGGTGACGATGGGGGGGAAGTAGCGCATGACCTTCTTGGCGCCGATGACCTTGAAGAGCAGTGCCAGAACCAGATACAGAGCGCCTGCCACCACAATGCCGCCCAGAGCATAGGCCAGCTTTTCGTCGCCGCTCATGGTGGCGTATTTGCCGGAATTCAGGCTGGCCACGGCCTGGAAGCCGCCCAGATAGGCGAAGGAGGAGCCCAGGAAAGCGGGCACCTTAAACCTGGTGCACACATGGAAGATCAGCGTGCCGAGACCGGCCATCAGCAGCGTGGTCTGGATGGACAGGGGCAGGCCGTACCCGGACACCAGAATGGGGACCAGCACTGTGGCGCCGAACATGGCGAACAGGTGCTGCAGGCCCAACACCAGCATCCGGGGCAGGCCGAGGGAGCGGGCGTCGGTGATGGGTTCATTGCCTAAGGTTTGTTTCTTGTTCATTTTGAACTCCTCTCTTTCGCATTTATATATAATGAATTAAAAACACGCAAAAAAAATGATCGGTATAAATACCGATCAAAAAACGAAACCAGAAATATAAACAGGGGTGCCGACACAGGATGCTTTCTTTTTTACAGCGGGAAAGGTCATCTTGGCGCCTCCTTCGAATTTCATCTTGGACATTATACGGCGGCGCATTTCAAAAGACAATTAGGAGTTGATCCAATTATTGGCGGGGGGATTTATCTTTTTTTGTCGAAAAGCACGGACAGCTTGGGGAACAGCACCGCCGCCACGGCGATCTTCAAAGCGTCTCCGGGCAGGAAGGGGAGCATACCGGATTTCAGCACCGCCCAGAAGTCAAGGCCCTTGTCCATATACACATTCAGGATCAGCGCCATGTACGGCAGCCCCACGGCGTACAGTGCCGCTAGTCCCGCCACACAGGACAGAACGATCCGCACCGGCTTGCGGCTCTTTTTCGTCAGCAGGCCTATGATAAGCGCTGAGGGGATCAGCCCCAGCAGAAAGCCGAAGGTGGGCTGCAGCACATAAGAGAAGCCTCCGCCCATGGTGAATATGGGCAGACCCATCACTCCCAGCAGCACATACACCCCCTGGCTGGCGGCGCCCCACACCGGCCCCAGCAGGCACCCGGCCATGGCGGTGAAGAAAAATTGCAGTGTAATAGAGGACACCCCCAGGGGGATCTTGATGAATGCGCCCACGGCGGTCAGCGCCGCCAGCAGGGCCGTCCGTGCCAGCATTTTTGCGTTTTGTGTCATATAGTAAACCTCACATATTCTGCTTTGGTTTACAATACAACACTATTGGAAATTTGTCAATCTTTAATTGCCTGCACAGGTTTACAACCTCGGAATGCGGTGGTACACTATGATACAAGTATGAGAGTAGGGAGGATGAAACATGAGTCAGAAGCGTGTGTGCGCCGCTCTGCAGGCGGCGGAGGGGGCCTACCTCTCCGGGGAGGAGCTGAGCCGCTCCATCGGCATTACCCGGGCCGCCGTGTGGAAGGCGGTGGAAGCTCTGCGCCGGCAGGGGTACGATATTGAGGCCCGCACCGGGAGGGGCTACCGCCTGCGGCAAAGCCCGGATCTGCTGCGGCGGGAGACCGTGGAGGCGTATCTATCCGCGCCCCGGGCCGATTGGGAGGTGCTGGAGTCGGTGGACTCCACCAATTCCGCCTGCCGCCGTCTGGCTCTGGAGGGGGCGGAGGACGGCACTGTGGTCATGGCGGACTGCCAGACGGCGGGCCGGGGACGCCGGAACCGGAGCTTTCAGTCCCCGGCAGGTAGGGGCCTGTTCCTCTCGATCCTGTGGCGGCCCGGCTGCACACCGGATAAGCTCCTGCCCCTCACGGCCCTGAGCGCCGTGGCCGTGTACCGGGCGGTGGAGCGGGTCTGCGGTGTGAATTTGCGGATCAAGTGGCCCAACGACCTGGTGCTCAATGGCAAAAAGCTGGGGGGCATCCTCACGGAGATGGCGCTGGAGGGGGAGAGCGGTTTGGTTTCCCACGCCGTGGTGGGCATCGGCATCAATGTCCACCACCTGCCCTCGGATTTTGAAGGTCAAGTCCGGGACATCGCCACCTCCTTGGATATGGAGCTGGACGGCAGGGTATGCCGGGGAAAACTGGCGGCGGCGCTGCTGGAGGAGCTGGACTATCTGCGCGGTGAGGTGCTCTTTGCCCCGGAAAAGTGGCTGGAGCCATATCGGACGGCCTGCCTGAACATCGGACAGACGGTGCAGCTCATCCGGGGGGAGACCTGGGAGCGTGTGGAGGCCGTGGCGGTGGATGGGCAGTTCGGCCTGGTGGTGCGCCACGAAAACGGCGAGTTGGAAACGGTGCGCAGCGGCGAGGTGTCGGTTCGGGGACTATATGGATATGCGGAGTGAATGAAAATGCTGAAGAAACTTTTTGCACTGTTTTTGACCTTTGCCAAGGTGGGCGTCATGACCTTCGGCGGAGGCTATGCCATGCTGCCCATTCTGCAGCGTGAGGTGGTGGAGAAAAAGGGATGGGTCACAGAGGAGGAGCTGGCGGATTATTTTGCCATCGGCCAGTGCACCCCCGGGGTCATCGCCGTGAATACCGCCACCTTTGTGGGGCAGAAGCTGGCAGGGGTGGCGGGTGGCATTGTGGCCACTTTGGGCGTGGTGTTCCCGCCTCTTGTTATCATTTCTGCCCTGGCGGAGGTCATCACCCGGTACGCGCATCTGCCCTGGGTGCAGCACGCCTTTGCGGGCATCCGGGTGTGCGTATGCGTGCTGATCTTTAACGCTGTTTTGAAGCTGGGCCGCAGTGCCATAAAGGACGTCTGTGGCTGGGTGATCTTTGCGGCGGTGCTGGGGGCGTCATTGTTCCTGAACCTGTCTCCGGTGCTGTATGTGCTGGCGGCGGGAGTTGCCGGAGCGGTCATCGGCGCGGTACGCGGAAGGAGGACGGCATGAATTATCTGACCTTGTTTTTTGAGTTTTTCAAGACGGGTCTGTTCGCTGTAGGCGGCGGCATGGCCACTCTGCCGTTTCTGTATGATATGGCGGAGCGCCATCCGGATTGGTTCACCGGCGGGGAGATCGCCGATATGCTGGCGGTGTCGGAGTCCACACCGGGTCCTATCGGTGTGAATATGGCCACCTTTGCGGGGTATAAGGCGGGCGGCATCGGGGGCGCCGTGGTGGCCACACTGGGTCTTATTGTCCCCTCGGTCATTGTCATTTTACTGGTGGCACTGTTCTTGAAGAGCTTCCGCAATAATCCTGTGGTGGAGAGTGTTTTTTACGGTCTGCGTCCCGCCTCCTCCGCCATGATCGCCGCTGCCGGACTTACGGTGGTCGGCAGCACCCTGGTGCATTTCGGGAATCCCGGATGGAGCTTTTTCGACTGGAAGGCCCTCCTTCTGGCGGCAGCGCTGCTGGTTCTGACCCGGTGGGTCAAACCCACAAAGAAGCTGCATCCCATCTTGTTCATTCTTGCCTCGGCGGTGGTGGGCGTGGTGTTTTCCTTTTAAAAAAAGCCGGATCCGGAAAACCGGATCCGGCTTTTTTTAAAATTTATTACCGTCCCAAGGTCCAGGCCGCCGCCACGGCAATGACCTCTCTGGCCCAATAACAGGGGCCTAAAAAACGGTAGGAGCGGCAGCCCAGGGACTGGGCGTGCAGGCCGTTTCTTTCGGCATATATGGCCGGGCGGAGCTGGTGAAAATAGTCGGATGCCACGGCGATGTCCGTGGGCAGTTCGTTCTTTTTGATGATTTCGGCGGCGAAGCCGATGTTCTGCCGGGTATTTTCGGACTGATCCTCCAGATAGATACGCTTCGGCTCAATACCCCGGCGCACCAGTTCGTCCCGGATGCACTGTGCCTCGGTGATGATCTCATCGTCGGCCATACCGCCGCAGGCCACGCACACGGCGTCCGGGTGGGTGGAGAGGTAGGCATACGCGCTGTCAATGCGGTTTGCCAGCATGGGACTGGGCTGCAGTCCCCGCACCTCACAGCCCAGCACCAACACCGTGCGGGGCGTGTCGTCCTCCGGCCGGTTCAGTGCCTGTCGGATCATGCATCCCAGTATTACATCCACGCACACAAGGCCCGCGGCGAAGAGGGCCAGCACCGTGCGCCACAGGAGGCGCCGCTTTCCCGTGAGCAGCTTCCAAAGCTGCTTTGGACGTAGCAGCATCCAAATGAAAATAAGGAAAATAAGGATTGGGAAAAACACACCCATATGGCGCACGCCCATGGTCAGCGGCAGCAGGAAAAACACCGACAGAGCCGCGAACAAACCCGCCAGGGTATAACGTAGGATCTTATTCATCATGTGCCGGAGTTCTCCGCAATATGGCCGGAGATGCGCTGCATGATGAGGTCCAGAGCCACCAGATTGTGACCTCCCTCCAGCACCACGATGTCGGCATATTTCCGTGTGGGCTCCACGAACTGCTCATGCATGGGCTTGACGGTGGTGAGGTACTGCTGCACCACCGACTGCATGGAGCGGCCGCGCTCCTCTACATCCCGCAGTGCCCGGCGAAGAATGCGCACATCGGCGTCGGTCTCCACGAAGATGCGGATATCCATCAACTTGCGCAGCTGGGGGTCGTGGAAAATCAGGATGCCCTCCACGATGACCACCGGAGCCGGCTGGATGAGCACGGTCTCATCGGTGCGGTTGTGGTCGGTGTAGGAGTACACCGGGCAGTGGATAGCGTGGCCCGCCTTCAGCTCTTTGAGCTGCTGCACCATCAGATCGGTGTCAAAGGCGTCGGGGTGGTCGTAATTCTGCTTGCAACGCTCCTCAAAGGGCACATTCTGCCGCTTGTAGTAGTTGTCATGATGGACCACGCTGATGCCGGAGCCGAAATGGGAGGCCAGGTGCTCCGTAAGAGTGGTTTTGCCGCTGCCGGTGCCGCCGGCAATGCCGATGATCATGGTATTCATGGGTGATGGACCTCCGAAACAACTGTTTTTTCCATTATAAAAAATTGCGCGGTCAAAAGCAAGGAACAATGTAAAAAAAGGATGAATTTCCTTGTTTTTCAGTTGACGCGGAAATAGAAAACCGTATAATAGAATGCAGAGAGTTTAGATGGGGGGATATGCAATGCGCCTTTTGAAATGTCCTAAATGCGGAGAGATGTTCTCCGAAACATATAAATCTTGCCCCTTCTGTCAGGAGGATGAGGAGCTGCACAGCAACAAGCCCATCAAAAGAAACGGCCGGCGGACAGGCGGCGGCCGGGCCAAGCCGCAGGTGGGCGGCGTTGCGGTGGCTGTGTGCCTGGTGATGGTGCTGGGCCTGATTGCCTATACCATGTTCGGCAGTCAGATCACGGCGCTTTTTGCCGGGGAAAAGGAGGACCCCAAGCCCGCTCCGACTAAGCTGGTCATGAGCCAGACCAGCGTGGATATGACAGTGGGAAACAGCATCGTTCTTACTGCCTTCGGTGCGGATAAGATTGTTTTTTCCAGCAGCGATGAGAGCGTTGCCACAGTGGCGGCGGACGGCACGCTGCGGGCCGTGGGTGTGGGCAGTGCCGTGGTCACGGCTACCGACGGGGAGCAATCGGCCACCTGTCAGGTGACGGTGGAGGAGCCGGCTCAGCAGCCGGAGCCGCCGGATCCGCCGGCAGAGAAGGATCTGGTGCTGCAGTCCATTTACGGCACCTCCGGTGATATATCTATCTCTGTGGGAGAAAGCGCACCTATGGAGGTCAAGGGGACGGAGTCTGCCGTGACCTGGAGCATGGAAAACACCTCGGTGGCCACGGTAGACAGTGACGGCACGGTGACGGGTGTTGCCTCGGGAAAGACCACCCTCACCGCCACTGTGGACGGCCAGACACTCTACTGCACCATTCGGGTGGGATAAACCGCAAAATACAGAGCCTTGCCTTGGGGCAAGGCTCTTTTACCGAAGAATATGGGGGGGAAACGACATTGAACAGGCGAGAGCTGCTGGACAAATTATCCGCCTCGGCGGAGGAGCGGGTGCTGCTGGGCCGCCTGTGGGACTCTTTGGAGCGCAGCCGTAGCCGCAATGTGCCGGAGGCGAGCGGATTTCTCTCCCCCCATGAGCAGGCTTTGGCCCGACGGCTGCTGCAGACTTTGGACGTGCAGGAGGGCTTCTTGCTGTGGGGCGGCTACGAGGGCGCCCAGCGGCAGCAGGCGCACTTCCTGCCCGACTGGATGGAGGGACCGGACGAATCAGCCATCCGGTGCCTGCGGTGCCGGTTTTATGAAACGGAGCATCCCACCCACCGGGATTTTCTGGGAAGTCTCATGGGTTTGGGCCTCACCCGGGAAAAGGTGGGGGATATTCTGGTTTCTCCCCGCTGGGCGGATGTGCTGGTGGGCGGCAGCGTGGCGGACCATCTCCTGAGGGAGTTTACCAGGGCGGGCCGTGTGCCGCTGCAAGTGGAGGAGATCTCCCTCGGGGAGCTGCGGATCCCGGCCCAACAGGTGAAGCTGCTGCGGGATACGGTGGCCTCTTTGCGGCTGGACTGCGTACTGGCGGCGGGCTTTTCCGTGAGCCGTGGCGCGGCGGCGGACCTGATCCGCGGAGGAAGGACGGAGATAAACTGGATGCCCTGCGATAAGCCTGACGCGACTGTAGAGCAGGGAGACGTGCTGACGGTGCGGGGTTTGGGTAAGTGCCGGCTGGAGGAAGTGGGCGGACAGAGCCGAAAGGGCCGCACCTCAGTGACCATGAAGCGATATTTATAAGGAGCGCAGTATGGAGCAGAAAAAGATCGACCGCATAAATGAGCTGGCGAAAAAGGCAAAGACTCCGGAGGGGTTGACCCCCGAAGAACTGGAGGAGCGGACGGCCCTGCGGCAGGAGTATTTAGACAGTGTTCTGGGCAATCTCCGCCGGGAGCTGGACAACACCTGGGTGGTGGATGAACACGGGAACAAAAGAAAGCTCACCCCGGGCAAGAGGCAAATGTCATAAAAAAAAGAGGAGCCTGCGGGCTCCTCTTTTTTTTATCAGATGGGTTTGGCACTGTCCACCACAATGGCTCTGGCCCGGGCCAGACGCAGGTCGTGGGTCAGCCGCTCCACGGGCAGGCTCTGCTTGAGCTGGTCGGGGGTCATGCCGTACAGGGCGGACATCTGGGTATATTTTTCCTCCAGCTCCGCGTCGGTGAACCGGATGTCTTCCAGCCGGGCGATCTCCGTCATTGCCAGTTCAAACTCCACAGAGGCCCGGGCGCCGGGCTCGGCCTGCTTGCGCAGGTCCTCCCGGGTGATGCCCGCCATGTCCAGATAGGCGTCCATGGTGGCGCCTTTGTTCAAAAGCTGCTGCTCCAGATCCCGCATAAGGCCGTCCAGCTGGCACTGGACCATGCGCTGGGGAATATCCACCTCCATGCCGGCGATGACCTGAGCAATCAGCGCGTCGGCATAGGCATCGGCTGCCTCCTGCTGCTTGGCGTGCATGGCCTGCTCCATGATGCTCCGGCGCAGGGCGGAGGCGTTGGCACAGCCCTGTGCGGCGGCGAAGGCGTCGTCCAGCGTGGGCTTACAGCGGCGGGTGATATTATGGACCTTGATGTGGAACACGGCGTCCTTGCCCGCCAGCTCCGGTGCGTACTGCGTGGGGAAGGTGACGGCAATGTCCCGCTCATCCCCCGCGGCCATGCCGGCCACCTGCTCCTCAAAGCCGGGGATAAAGTAGCCGCTGCCCAGCAGCAGGGGATATTCCTCCGCCTTGCCGCCGTCAAAGGGCACGCCGTTGACAAAGCCCTCAAAGTCCAGCACCACCTCGTCGCCCATGGCGGCCTTCTCCGGATGTTCCTCTATAAGATGATTCTGCAGATACTCCTCTACGGCGGCGTTGACATCGTCATCGGACAGCTCCGCTGTGGGACGGGGGGCGGACAGGCCCTTGTACTGTCCCAGCTTCACCTCCGGGTAGAGGTCAATGAGGGCGGTGAAGGTGTACCCCTCGGGGCCGATGGACAGAACATTCAGCTCCGGCGCGCCGGCCACGCTGATGTCCTCCTGCCGCACGGCCTCCACCAGCGCCACGGGGAAAGTGCTGTTTACCGCGTCCTGATAAAACACATCATCGCCGTGCTTTTCTTCCATCTCCTGCCGGGTGGGCAGGGAACCGTCCTCCTTCTTAAACAGAGCTTTGCTCTGCTCATACGCGTCATTGAGCGCCTTTTCCCATGCATCCTTTTCCACCTGGATGGTCAATACCACCCGGCGGTTTTCTTTGTTTTCCCGATGCAGCAGCATACTGTGCTCCTCCTCAAAATGTGACAGATAAATACAGTATAATATACGCGGACCCGTTTACGCAAGCGCCCGGCCCGGAATTTGTTAAAAAATAATGACAAATGCGTCCGGACTATGGCATCCGGCGGGGAATGTGGTATAATGGCAAAGCAGCAAGGACGAATTGACGGAGGGAATTCATGCAAACCATCAAGCACTTCATTAATACCCACAAGCATATGTGGTGGGGCCTTTATTTGCCGGTCTATCTCATCATGTTCTTTACCATTGAGCATTTCATAACCGACAATTACTGGGCCACCCAGACGGTCATCGACGACTACATCCCCTTTGTGGAATATTTTGCCATCCCATATGACAGTTGGGGGCCGATGCTGTTTGTGCTGGGCGTATTCCTGATTTTGAAGGACCCGGAGAGCTTCCGGCGGTACATGTGGTTCATCGCCATCGCCTTTACAACCGCTACCATCTTCTGCGCGCTGGTGCCCAATGGGCAGGATCTGCGGCCCGAAGCAATGCCCCGGCAGAACCTCAGCTCCTGGATCCTCCAGATGACCTACGACGCCGACACCAATACAAATGTTTTTCCCAGCGTCCATGTGCTGGGCGTGGTGGCGGCCATCTCCGCCATGTGGCATTCGCCGAAGCTGAAGCGGGTCTGGCAGATCGTCGGCACCGTTTGGTTTGTCATCATCGCGGCGTCTACCCTGCTTGTGAAGCAGCACGCCTTCATCGACCTGGCGGCGGCCTTGGTGTGGGGCGCCGTGGTCTATGTCATCGTGTATGTCATCATTGGGCATAAGAGAGATAAAATGGGTCTGCGCTGCGGCGCGGAGACAGTGGAAAAGGAGGCAGGTCATGACCATTCCCCAGACCCCGGTATTTGACGGCATTTCGGTGGAGGAATGCAGGCGCATCTATGACTGCTTCGGCGTGCAGGAGCGGTGCTTTAAGCCCGAGGAGCTGATCTACGACTTCGACACCGGCCGCCACACCATCGGTGTGCTGGCCACCGGCTCGGCCATTGTGGAGCGCATGGACCGGCGGGGCGACCGCACCATATTGGAGCATCTGGAGCCCGGCGGCGTGTTCGGGGAGATGCTGATGTTTCAAAATGTGTTGGGGGACAGCGTCTGCGTGTCCTGTGAAAAGACCTGCTGCGTGTGGTTTTTCCCGGAGGAAAAACTGGAGCGGCGGTGCGAGAAAAACTGTGGTCACCACAACCGCATGATCGAGAATATGTTTCGGCTCATCAGAGACAAAGCCACGGCGCTGTCGGAGCGGGTGGAGGTGCTCAGCCGCCGCAGCATCCGGGAAAAGCTCCTGTGCTATTTTTCCCTGCAGCAGGCTAAATGCGGCGGCAGCTTTACCCTGCCCTTTTCCCTCAGCGCCCTGGCGGACTACATATCCACAGACCGCAGCGCCATGATGCGGGAGCTGAAAAAGCTCCGTCAGAGCGGCCGGGTGCGGATAGAGGGACGAAAGGTAACGATTCCCTCGGGAGATATTTTCTGGGACAATTGACGAAACTGAGATTTGATGGTAAAATACATCCGAAGCAGATTTCCGGCAAGTAAGACTGCATATTTCCGAAATACTCAATGAGGAAGGAAGAGAGCGTATGTACCGCATTGTTACGAAAAAAGCCCTGAAGCCTACCGTGATCCTGTATGAGATTGAGGCGCCTATGGTGGCCAGGAAGGCTCAGCCCGGCCAGTTCATCATCCTGCGTGTGGATGAAAACGGCGAGCGTATCCCCATCACCATCCACGATTATGATCGGGAGAAGGGTACCGTCACCATCATCGTGCAGACTGTGGGTGCCACCACCGAGAAGCTCAGCCACAAGGAGCAGGGTGATTGCCTGCATGACTTCGTCGGACCTCTGGGCAAGCCCACCGAGACCGAGGGGAAGAAAAAGGTCTGCGTGGTGGGCGGCGGCGTGGGCTGCGCCATTGCCTATCCCGTGCTGAAGAAGTTCCACGACTGCGGTGCCGAGGTGCACGCTGTGGTGGGCTTTAAGAATAAGGACGTTGTCATTCTGGAAGACAAGTTCAGGGCGGTTTCCTCCGTGCTGAAGGTCTGCACCGACGACGGCTCCTACGGCCAGAAGGGTCTGGTCACCGAGGCGCTCAAGGAGCTGTTGGACGCCGGCAATGTGTACGATGAGATATTTGCCATCGGCCCCATGGTGATGATGAAGTTCGTCAGCAAGACCACCGAGCCTTACGGCGTGCCCACCACCGTGTCCATGAGCCCCATTATGATCGACGGCACCGGTATGTGCGGCGGCTGCCGCTTGACTGTGGGCGGCGAGACCAAGTTCGCCTGCGTGGACGGCCCGGACTTTGACGGCCACAAGGTAGACTGGGATCTGGCGGTCAAGCGCAACCAGATGTATCATGACTTTGAGGTACATAAGCACGAAGAGGCTTGCAACCTCTTTCAGAAGGAGGTAATGTAACATGGCTGTGAATATGCGTCAGGATAAGAATCCCAT
The DNA here is from genome assembly GCA_004557655.1 of Clostridiales bacterium. Taxonomy (GTDB): domain Bacteria; phylum Bacillota; class Clostridia; order Oscillospirales; family Oscillospiraceae; genus Vescimonas. The sequence continues at coordinate 44,968 of SFGJ01000006.1, forward strand.
GCCTTCTCAGGACCCCAATGTCCGCAATCATAATTTTCTGGAAGTGGCTCTGGGCTATACCGAGGAGCAGGCTCTGGACGAGGCGGCCCGGTGCCTGAACTGCAAGGCGCATCCCTGCGTCAACGGCTGCCCCGTGAATGTCCGCATTCCCGAGTTCATCCAGAAGATCCTGGAGAAGGATTACGAGGGCGCCTATCAGGTGATCCACCAGACCAGCTCCCTGCCCGCTGTGTGCGGCCGTGTGTGCCCCCAGGAGACCCAGTGCGAGATGCACTGCGTCCGGGGCAAGAAGGGCGAGGCCGTGGGTATCGGCCGCCTGGAGCGCTTCGTGGCCGACTGGCACAACGCCCACAGCACCGAGGCCCCCGAAAAGCCCCAGTCTAACGGCCATAAGGTGGCTGTGGTAGGCTCCGGCCCTGCCGGCCTCACCTGCGCCGGCGACCTGGCCAAGAAGGGCTACGATGTCACCGTGTACGAGGCCCTGCATCTGGCCGGCGGCGTGCTGGTGTACGGCATCCCCGAGTTCCGTCTGCCCAAGACCATCGTGCAGAAGGAAGTGGACGGACTGAAGGCTATGGGCGTGAAGGTGGAGACCAACATCGTCGTGGGCCGCACTATCACCATCGACGAGCTGATGGAGGAGAACGGCTTTGAGGCCGTGTTTGTAGGCTCCGGCGCAGGCCTGCCCATGTTCATGCACATCCCCGGCGAGAACCTCAAGGGCGTGTATTCCGCCAATGAGTTCCTCACCCGTATCAACCTTATGAAGGCCTATAAGCCCGACTCCGACACCCCCATCATGGACCTCAAGGGCAAGAAGGTGGCCGTTGTGGGCGGCGGCAATGTGGCCATGGATGCCGCCCGCTGCTCCAAGCGCCTGGGCGCCGAGGTGTATGTGGTGTACCGCCGCGGCATGGAGGAGCTTCCCGCCCGTCATGAGGAGGTGGAGCACGCCATCGAGGAGGGCGTCATCTTCAAGACCCTCAATAACCCCGTTCAGATCAACGGCGATGAGCAGGACTGCGTGAAGTCCATGACCTGCATCGAGATGGAGCTGGGCGAGCCGGACGCCTCCGGCCGTCGCCGCCCCGTGGAGAAGGCCGGCAGCGAGTTCGATCTGCCTGTGGATGCCGTCATCATGTCCCTGGGCACCACCCCCAACCCCCTTATCAAGGCTACCACCAAGGGCCTGGAGGTGAACAAGAAGGGCTGCATCATCGTCAATGAGGACGGCCTCACCTCCCGTGAGGGCGTGTACGCCGGCGGCGATGCCGTCACCGGCGCTGCCACCGTCATTCTGGCCATGGGCGCCGGCAAGCTGGGTGCCAAGTCCATTGACGAATTCCTGAGCAAGAAGTAATCGGAAAATACATAAAAGCCGTTCCCCCGCCCATACGGGGGAACGGCTTTTTGGTTGGGATTATATGTCTGTATCCTCCGGGACATAGCGGATCACATCGGACACATCACATTGCAAAATGCGGCACAGCTCGTTGACGGTATGGAGGGTGACACTGCGGTTTTTCCGCAGGGCGTCCAGTGTGCCGGTGCTGACGCCGTAGTCACGGATCAGAGCGTATTGGCTGATCTTCTTGCGTTTCATGGTGTCCCACAGCGGGTCAAATACGATCATTGACTTCGCCTCCCTGTATGGTAGCATACAGGGAATATTATCTGTTGAATATTGCCGAATATTCGGCTATAATCAGGAAGGGGAGGTGGAGAATGTGCGAAAGATGCCCCGGTGGAAACGAGAGCTTATAGGAGCGGTGACTGTAATCGCAGGGATGATTATGCTGTGGTTGATGACAGATGGTGAGGAATCGTTGGAACTTTTGGGGAGTGTTCCGTTTATGGCGTTCTTTATTTGGCTGTGCCCTGAACTATGGCAGGGGAAATAGCGAGAGCTATGGCGCAGCGGCATTGCGGGGCGTCCGGGGGGCGGCTTCTCCGGCAGCGTAACAAGGGGTGCGGTGCAAAACAGGCGGCGGGCCGCATGGGGGCCCGCCCTACGTAGATGCTTACTTATCGTCGGCGGGGTGAGGGCACCCCATCCTACGGGAATAGGGCAAGGCAGAGAGACGAAAAGGCCCGGAGGAAACTCCGGGACTTTTCACAACTAATTATTTTTCACAATTCATCCGGTAGATCAGCTCCATGCCACGCAGCAGCAGACTCTCGTCATAGATGAAATCCCTGCGGCAATGGGGTACGATGCAGCCTGCTAAGCCCCCGGTGGCGATGAGGGTGCATTTTTCCCCCAGCTCTGCCTCGAACCGGTCTGCCAGACCGTCCATCATAGCGGCGGCACCAAACACGGCTCCACTTTGAATGGACTCCAGCGCTGTGCCGCAGATGGCCCGGGGAGGCGCTTGCACGGGTACGGAGGGCAGCTGCGCCGTGCCGGAAAACAGGGCGTTTATCCCCAGCCTTACACCGGGAAGAATGGCTCCGCCTATGTAGCGGCGGTCCTTATCAACCACAGTGACGGTGGTGGCGGTACCCATGTCGTAAATGATGGCCGGCAGGGGGTATTCCGCTGCTGCCGCCGCGTCCGCCGCCAGAATGTCCGCGCCCAATGTGTCCGCCTCCGCAATGGCCAGGGTCAGACCGGATTCGGAGGCGGGGGAGATGACATAGGGGGTAAGGCCCGTGAGCTCCCTCGTTACCCGGCTCATGACCGGCACCAGCTCCGGCACAACGGAGCAGAGCACGGCTCCGTCCACCACGGACAGGTCGACCTTCTCCCGGCTGAACAGCTCCGCCACCTGGGGCAGATATTCCTCCGCCGAGCGGTCGGGCATGGTTTCCAGCCGATGGAGCTTGCGCTCACTGCCGGAGAGACTAAAAACAATGTTGGAGTTTCCTATGTCAATGGTCAGCAGCATACGGCCTCACCGTTCCTTACTCTTTCTTCCCGATATGGATGAGTCGGGAGATCACCGGAGCCAGCACCACGTTCACGCCGATCTCCAGCAGGAAATTGGTGCCCGCCAGGCCCAGGATCATGTAGGCGCCGGCGTTCTCATAGCCCAGAGCCTCGGCCCAACCCCTGAGGGTGTCCATAAAGAACAGCAGGCAGCCCAGCAGGAACACGCCCGTGTTCACCACGGGGCAGACGACGGCGGCAAGAATGATAGCCGCCCACTTGCTTTTTTTGCTCAGAGCCGTGTACACAAGTCCGGCAATAAGGCCGCACAGCGTACCTTTCACCAGAACCGTTGCCACAGTGCCCAGAGGACTGATGGCCAGGAAATCCGCCGCCTGACCGGCAACCAGGATCGCCGCGCCGGACATAAGGCCCAGCCACGCGCCGACCTTCCAGCCGTACACGGCGGCGCCTACCACAATGGGCACCAGGGACACGTTGATGTTGAGGGGCCCGATCTTGAAGGCACCGCCCAAAAATTGCAGCACCAGCACGATGGCGGTGAACACACCTGCGCCCACCATGTTCTTTGTTTTCTGATTCACTTTTCAAACCTCCTGCTGCCGCTCCGGCTGATCCGGATGCGGCGCATATTTCGGCATACTGGATGCCGAGGGCATTTTACCCTATGCGGGGAAAAAATGCAAGATACTTTTTCGCTCTCTACGGGAAAACCTATGAAGGCCGCCTTTTATAAGGCGGCCTTCATAGGTTTGAGGATAGAAAGGAAAAGCAATTCATGTTGGAGAATTACTATGCCTAATATACTCCGCCGCAAAGCTCTTGTAAAGTGACATATGTTCATTTTTATATTAGAGTATGTCATGGATAAATGGAAAGTGTTGCAAATGCTATTGTAAATCCATTGGCATTGCGGTATAACATAATATATGTCATAGTTTCATGGTAAGGGGGGCGGCAAATGGATACCAAAAAGCTGGAGGCGCTGGCTATGGCGGTACGCATGGGCAGCTTTACCAGGGCGGCGGAGGCACTGGGATACACCCAGTCGGGCCTGACCCATATGATGAACAGTCTGGAAAAGGACATCGGCTTTGCACTGCTGGTACGAGACCGCACCGGCATCCGTCTTACTGCCGCGGGAGAGCGTGTGTTTCCGATGATACAGGATGTGCTGCGCTCCGGAGAGATTTTGGAGCAGGAGATCCGCCGCATCAATATCCGCCGGGAGGAGACCATCCGGGTGGCGGCATACGCCAGCATCGCCATGCACTGGCTGCCGGAGATCATCCAGCGGTTTCGGGACAACCACCCGGATGTGACGGTGGATATTCAGATGGGAAGCGTGGAGGAGGTCTATCGCTGGGTCCGGGAGGACAAGGTGGATATGTGCTTCGCTTCCCGGCAGGAGGGGATCAATCTGGAGTGGACGCACCTGCGGGACGATCCCCTGCTGGTCATTCTGCCGCCGGACTACGATCTGCGGGGCCGCGATAGCCTGCATATCCGCTGCCTGCAGGGAATGGACTTTCTCATGCCTTCGTTGGGCTTCCATTTGGATATTATGCGGGCCTTGGGCGATGTGCAGCCCAACATCCGGGAGACACAGGTCAGCGACAGCGTCATCATCTCCATGGTGGAGCACGGCCTGGGGGTCAGCGTCCTGTCGGAGCTGGTGCTGAAAGGCCGGCGAGATAATGTGGTGGCGGTGCCTATGGATCCGCCTGCCGTGCGGGAGCTGGGCATTGCCGTACGGTCGAAGAAAGAGCTGCGCCCCATGGCCCGGCGATTCATCACCGAGGCAAGGGAGATACTGGAGAGTATTTGATATGAACTTTGAACCTGTAACGCCGCGGAACGCGGCAAAACTCAGACCCTATTATGCGCAATGTGACTACCGCCTGTGCGAGTACTCCGTGGGCGTGAAGCTCATGTGGGGCGGCGTGCTGCACCCGGCCTTCTGCGAAGCGGCGGGCTGTCTCATCGTCCGCAACGAGATCGACGGGCGCTGTCAGTTCGATTTTCCGGTGCCCGGCCCGGAGGGGGATGTGGAGGCGGCCTTGACGCTTCTGGAAAAATACTGCTCGGAGCAGGGAATACGCCCCATCATCTCCGTGGTGCCGGAGCAGGAGGCAAACAGGCTGTTTCTGCGCTATCCGGTGGTGAAGCTCACCAACGAGCGGCCGTGGAAGGACTATATCTACCGCCGGGAGGATCTGGCGCAGTTTGCCGGCCGCCGATACAGCGGCCAGAGAAACCACATCAATAAGTTCCGCAAGCAATGCCCCGATGCTGCGTATGTTTCCCTTTCTGCGGCGGACAAGCCGCTTTTAGAGCGGTTCTGGCGGGACTATGGCATGGAATTTTCCAAGGAAAGTGCCGTTGCCCAAAGTGAGCTGCGTCTGGCTAAGGAGATGCTGCGGCAGCTTGACAGCGGTTGGTTTATTGCCGGAGGTCTGCTCCATGGGGGACGGCTGGTGGCCGTCAGCATGGGGGAAAAATGCGGCAGCACCATGCAGGTGCATATCGAGAAAGCCCTGTACTCCTGTCCCGGGGCGTACCCGGCCATGGTGCAGGAGTTTGCCCGGCACTGCGGCGAGGAGGTACAGTGGATGAACCGGGAGGATGATGCCCGGGACAAGGGGCTGCGCACCTCCAAAATGCAGTATCTCCCGGCCATGCTGGGGGCCAAGCTGTGCTTCGAGGTGGGCAGTGAATTGGACCGCCTGCGTAAGGTCCCTGTGCTGCACTCCCCGCGTCTGCGGCTGGATGCCCTGCGGGAGGAGGATCGGGCGGCATATAACGCTTTGTGCCTGGATGAGGACCGCAACCGCCTGTGGGGATACGACTGGCGTAAGGACTATGACGGCCGCCCTATAGACGAGTATTTTCTGTCGGTTGCGCAGGAGGATTTCTGCCGGCGGCGGTGCGTGAATTTCGCGGTGCGGCTGGGGGAGGCGTGCATCGGCGAAGCGGTGCTGTACAATCCGGACTGGCGGGGCGGCATGGAGCTGGGCTGCCGCATCGCGCCGGAGTATGCCGGCCACGGCTATGGCCGGGAGGCCTTCGCGGCGGCGGCGGAGTGGGCCCTGTACGGCCTGGGACTTGCCCGGGTGGTGGCCAAGTGCTTCAAGGAGAACGCGGCTTCCTGCAAAATGCTGGATTTTTCCATGAGGAAAACCGGCGAGGACGAGAACTATTTCTATTTTGAAAAGACCATATAAGCGGATGAAAAATGGGTCGGGCGTATGCCCGGCCCGTTTTTGGCGCATACTCTCCGTGAAGTATGAAAAAACGGAGGGGCTTTATGAATCGACCCTTTGACACGAAATGCGCGCAGTTGGATGACCTGCTGGGCGTGGGCCGCAGCTTTGATATGGTGAGCCGGGAGCTGTATGTGGGGGGATGCCGGGCCAAGATGTGGGTGGTGAACGGCTACGCCAAGGACCTGCTTCTGGAGCGTACCATGGAAAAGCTGCAGGCGATCGGGACCCTGGACGGCATAAGGGATGTGGACGAGCTGCTGCGGCGGTATATCACCGTCTGCGATGCCGAAACCTGCCGGGACCGGATGCAGGCGGTGACAGGTGTCTTTTCCGGCAAGACGCTGTTGGTGGTGGAAGGGTTTGACGGCGGCATTTTACTGGACGCCAAGACCTTTCCCACCCGTTCGGTACAGGAGCCGGATGCCGGCAAGGTGCTGCGGGGCAGCCATGACGGTTTTGTGGAGAATATCATGGAAAACGCGGCCCTTTTGCGACGCCGGATCCGTGACCCGGCCCTGACGCTGGAGAGGGTTCGGGTCAGCGGCCGTTCCAAGTGTGATGTGGCCCTGTGCTACATGGAGGGACAGGCGGATGCCAAGACCGTCTCCCGGCTCCGGGAAAAGCTGCGCCAGGCCCCGGTCCGGTCCGTGGCCATGAGTCAGGAGACCATCGCCGAGGCCATTTCCCCCAAGCAGTGGTATAACCCCTTTCCCAAGGTGCGCTATACCGAGCGCCCGGATGTGGCCACCGCCTCTGTCATGGAGGGGAGTATTCTGGTGCTGGTAGACAACACCCCGGTGGTGATGGTGCTGCCGGTGTCCCTGCTGCGGTTCAACGAGGAAATAAACGACTACTATTTCCCGCCTCTGGTGGGCACCTATCTGCGGGTGATCCGCTTTTTTGTCATGCTGCTCAATGTGATCATCACGCCTCTGTGGTACCTGCTGGCAACGGAGCCGGGAGGCCTGCGGGAGCCGTGGGATTTCCTGCTGGTGGAGGGGGACTACGCCGTGCCGCTCATCGGTCAGCTGCTGCTGGTGGAGCTGATCATTGATGTATTAAAGCTGGCGTCCTTGAACACACCCGATGTGCTGGGAAATTCCTTCAGTATGCTGGGCGCGCTGATCTTGGGCGATTTTGCGGTGCAGTCCCGCTGGCTGGTGCCGGAGGTGCTGGTTTATATGGCCTTCGTGGCGGTGAGCAATTTCGCCCAGCACAGCTTTGAAATGGGCTACGCCTGCAAGCTTTGCCGCATGGCCCTGGTGCTGCTGGCCTTTGCGTTTCGGTGGTGGGGCTTCGGTATCGGCCTTGCGGGCGTGCTGGTGCTCATAGCCACCACCAAGCCGGCGGTGGGTCGGGGATACCTCTACCCCCTCATACCCTGGAATGGAAAAGCGCTGCGCGCGTTGCTGCTGCGCCGTCCCGCCGGAAAAAACAACACATAAAATATGTGGACACAAGGCCGTTTTGCTTGCTTGCGAAGCGGCTTTGTGCTATGATAGGGTAAATTGCAAGGCGGCGGAGGGATGGCATGGCAAGTCTGCGGGAAAAACGCCTGTTTCTGCTGGATATGGACGGCACCATCTACCTGGACGACCGGCTCTTCGACGGGGTGCTCCCGTTTTTGGAGTATATCCGGTCCGTGGGCGGACGGTATCTGTTTCTCACCAACAACTCCTCCCGGGGTGTGGAGGGCTATATGGAAAAAATGCGCCGCCTGGGCATAGACACCTGCCCGCCGGACTATCTCACCTCCGTGGATGTGACCATCGACGCCTTACGGCGGGAAAGACCGGGGAAGAAGTGCTATGTCTTCGGCACCCGTTCCTTTTTCGGTCAGTTGGAAAGAGCGGGCATTCCGGTGACGGACAGGATCGGGGAAGATGTGGATATTCTCCTGTGCGGCTTTGACCGGGAGCTGACCTTTCAGAAGCTGGAGGACGCCTGCATCCTCTTAAACCGCGGGGCGGAGTTCTGGGCCACCAACCCGGATTGGGTGTGCCCCACCTGGTACGGCTCCGTGCCGGACTGCGGCAGTGTGTGCCAAATGCTTACCACCGCCACCGGACGCACGCCCCGTTTCCTGGGCAAGCCCCGGCCGGACATGGTGTATCTTGCCATGGAGCGCACGGGTTTTGCCCCGGGGCAAACGGTGCTGCTGGGGGACAGGATATACACGGATATTGCCTGCGGCGTCAATGCCGGCATCGACACGGTGTTCGTCCTTTCCGGAGAGGGGACCCGGGCGGATATAGAAAAATTCGGCGTGGAGCCCACCTGGGTGCGCCGTGACATCGCAGCACTGCTGCGGGAATTGGAGGAACAGGTATGAAACTCAACTACAAGCGGACGATTCTGGTGGGCTTTGCATTTTTCCTGATCTGCGCATTCTGGCAGGCGTATGACAATACCATCCCCCTGATCCTGACCAACAAGTTCGGTATGTCCCAGACCTGGTCCGGCGTCATCATGGCGCTGGACAATGTGCTGGCGCTGTTCTTACTGCCCCTTTTCGGCGCCATTTCCGACCGCAGCCACAGCAAAAAGGGCCGCCGCACCCCGTTTATCGTGGTGGGCACCCTCATTGCCGCCGTGGCGCTGGTGGGGCTGAGCTTTGTGGATCTGGCTCAGCTCAATAATATCAAGGATGTGTCCGCCATTGACGATCCTAAGGCTCTGGTGACCATCTACGAGAAGGAAAAGGACGCCGCACTCATCACCCCCGACGGTGTGAAATTCACCCTGGCGGAGAAGTTCTCTCAGGAGGAGTTTGCCGCCATTCGCAGCCAGACGCAGGAGGGAGAGAAGACCCTCACCAATCCGGATTATACCAACTATGTGGTGCCTGCCCGGCAGGCCTATGCCTGGCAGGCAACAGCGGAAAGCCCCGTTACGCTGGTGTTCTTCATTGCGCTGCTGCTGGTGGTGCTGGTCAGTATGGCCACCTTCCGATCTCCGGCTGTGGCGCTGATGCCGGATGTGACGGTGAAGCCCCTGCGCAGTAAGGCCAATGCCGTCATCAACCTCATGGGCTCTGCCGGCGGTATACTGGTGCTGGTGCTGGGCATGGTGTTTGCCACGGCGTCGGTGCGCAATTCGCTTATGAGCTACACGGGATACTTTGCCGTCATTGCCGCCATTATGCTGCTGGCCCTGGTGGTCTTCTTACTTACCGTCCGTGAGCCGGAGTGGGCGGCCCAGATGGTGGAGGATTCCATCCACTACGGCTTGGAGGACAAGCCCGCCGAGCCGGCAGACGGTGCGCAGACAGAGGAACCGGAGACGCTGCCCGCGGCGAAGAGTGGCCTTTCTCCGGAGGAGAAGAAGTCCATGATCTTCATTCTGCTGTCCATCGTGCTGTGGTTCTTCGGCTATAACGCCGTTACCAGCAAGTACTCCGTCTACGCCAGCAATATTCTCCACAAGGACTATAACCTGACCCTCATCATCGCCCAGGCGGCGGCCATCCTCTCCTACCTGCCGGTGGGTATGATCGCCTCCAAGGTGGGCCGGAAAAAGACCATCCGCGTCGGCGTCATCATGCTGGCGGTGTCCTTCGGCGTGGCGGCGTTCCTGCGGGATAACAGTCCGGCCATGCTCATGAACGCCATGTTTGCCCTGGCGGGCATTGCCTGGGCCACCATCAATGTCAACTCCTTCCCCATGGTGGTGGAGATGTGCTCGGAGAGCGATGTGGGCCGGTATACAGGCCTTTACTACACCGCCTCCATGGCGGCCCAGGTGGCAACACCCATGCTCTCGGGCCTGCTGATGGATAAGCTGGGCATGACGGTGCTGTTCCCCTATGCGGCGGTGTTCTCCGCTCTGGCACTGGTGACCATGCACTTCGTAAAGCACGGCGACAGCCGCCCGGAGGCCAAGAAGGGCCTGGATGCTCTGGAGGATCTGGACAACTGATATGATCTATTTATTCATTGCGCTGGTCCTGCTGGTTCTGGCGGAAGTATTTGCTCTGCTGACGGTATGCCGCCGGGGCCATTCCTACTGGAAGCTGCTGCGGCAGTACCGCTATGCCCACCGGGGCTATCACGGCAGGGAGCTTGGACCGGAGAACTCTCTGACGGCGTTCCGGGAGGCCATTCGCCGGGGATTCGGCTGCGAGCTGGATGTGCATCTGATGAAGGATGGCCGCCTGGCGGTGATCCACGATGCCAGCCTCCTGCGCACCGCGGGCGCGGATGTGCTGGTGGAGGATCTCACGGCGGAGGAACTGAAACAATACCGGCTGGAGGGCACGGAGGAGGAGATCCCTCTGCTGGAGGAGGTGCTGCCGCTGTTTGAGGAGAGCGGCCTGCCGCTGGTGGTGGAATTGAAGGCGGAGCGGGGCAACCATGACGCTCTGGCGGCTGCCGCCTGTGAAGTGCTGGACCGGTTCCGGGTGCTCTACTGCATCGAATCCTTTGATCCCCGGTGCATTCGCTGGCTGAAGAAGAACCGCCCGGAGATCGTCCGGGGCCAGCTCAGCGAGAATTTCCTGCGCCACGGCGACGGCGGCAATATGCCCAAGGTACTGCTGTGGGCGCTGGGGAATCTGCTGACCAACTGTCTGGCAAAACCCGATTTCATCGCCTATCGCTTCTCCGACCGGAACAATTTCTGCCTGCGCTGGTGCAGGCTCGTCTACCGGGTGCAGGAGATCAACTGGACCATCATCACAAAAGAGGAGATGCGGGAAGCGGAGTCCGCCGGAAATTTAGTGATCTTTCAGGACTTCGACCCCCGCCTGTAATGCTATGAGAGTCATCACTGGGTCTGCCCGGGGCAGACGGCTAAAGGAACTGGAGGGTCTGGAGACCCGGCCCACCACCGGCAAGGTGAAGGAGGCCCTGTTTTCCGTCATCCAGTTCGATATTGAGGGCAGGCGTGTGCTGGACCTGTTCGCCGGCACCGGCCAGTTGGGCATTGAGGCATTGAGCCGTGGTGCCGAGTGCGCTGTGTTTGTGGAGCGGCGCAGGGATGCTCTGCAGGTCATCCGGGAGAATCTGGAGGCCTGCGGCATGACCGATAAGGCCCGGGTAGTCAATGGCGATGCCATGAGCTATCTCAAGTCCGGGGAGAAGTTTGACCTGATCTTTTTGGACCCTCCCTATGCCTCCGGTCTTCTGGAACAGGCTTTGGAGGAGATCGTAAGGTTTGACATTTGCCGCAGACATGGTATAATTGTGGCGGAAAGCGCGGCGGACAAGACCCTGCCGCCTCTTGCCGGGCCGTATGCACTGTATAGAGAATACCGATACGGCAAGATCAAGCTCACTGTTTACCACAGGGACGGAAACGAGGACTGACCCCTATGAAAATTGCGATTTATCCCGGCAGCTTTGACCCCATTACGCTGGGACATCTGGATATTATCCGCCGGGCGGCACGGTGCTTTGACAAGGTGTTCGTGTGCGTGCTGTATAACTGCGACAAGAAGGCACCCATGTTCTCACCGGAGAAGCGGCTGGAGATGATCCGCCATGCGGTGGCGGAGCTGCCCAACGTGGAGGCGGAGCTGTTCAGCGGCCTGCTGGCGGACTACGCAAGGGAAAAGAAGGCAAGCATTCTGGTCAAGGGCGTGCGCAACGCCACGGATTTTGACCTGGAGTACCAGATGGCCGCCATCAACCGGGGGATCTGGGAGGAACTGGAAACGGTGTTCCTGCCGGCCTGCGGCGCGTACCAGCATTTCAGCTCGACCATGGTGCGTGAAATGATCCGCTACGGTCAGCCGCTGGATAAATATGTGCCGTTGGCCGTGGTGGAGGAACTCGAACGACAGAAAAAAGCTGATGAAGACGGGAGGATATAGCATGGAAGAGAAGAATCTGCAGCGACTGCTGGATATGCTCTACAACATGATCGACGAAGCGAAGAGCGCGCCCTTCAGCGCAGAGAAATGCACCATCAACCGGGACGAGGCCCTGGATATTCTCACGGAGATCCGCAGCCGTATGCCCTTGGAGATCAAGAAGGCCCAGGAGTTGATCCGGGCCAGGGAGGAATACATCGCCTCCGCCAAGAAAGAGGTGGAGAAGATGCTGCGTCAGGCGGAGCTGGATGCCAAGACCATTGTGTCCGAGAGCGAGACGCTGCAGCGTGCCCGGATGAAATCGGCAGAGATCATCCACCGGGCTGAGGAACGCACGGGCGAGCTTTACCGCGTGGCCAATTCCTACACCGAGGATGCCCTGCGCCGCACCGAAGAGGCCATCCAGATGGCTCTGGACGAGGTGCGCCAGTCCCGGACCCGTTTCCGCGCCGCTTCCAACGAGCAGATGCAGCAGATCCGCAGCGGTGCCGCTGCTGCTCTGACTGAGGAGACGGCAGAAAACGGAGAAAAATGACAAAATAAGTCGATAAAATTCGTATAATTGCACAAAACGATTTTGCCACCGGTAGGGATTGCTCCCTATAAAACCATATATAGTATTTCTGCAAGCCGCGCCTACTAAATGTAGTAGGCACGGCTTTTTTGCGTTCTCAAAAATAAAAACAGATGTTCTAATTACATGAAAAATTAAGAAAATCAGCCGCTTTTTACAGGAAATACGTTCCATTTTAGGAAAAAAATATTCTTGCATTTTAACGGATGATTGACTATACTGTAAACATGAAGTGGGGGAATGTGGGGGTAGTGCCCACATTTGTGGAGGTAAATCCCACGATTTCCCATAAAAACCATGGAAGGAGGCGACAGCCGTGACCGGACAATACGCACACAATATTGACGCCAAGGGACGGCTGTTCATCCCGGCCCGCCTGCGGGAGGAGCTGGGGCAGACCTTCCATGTGACCGTGGGCATGGATCACTGCCTGTCGGTATATTCCGACGAGAGCTGGGCCGCTTTCACGGACAAGCTCCGGGATTTGCCTTACAGCAAGGCCAAGGCCCTGCGCCCCTTGTTTGCCAATGCCATCGACTGTGAGCCGGACGGACAGGGACGCATCCTCATTCCTGCCAAGCTCCGGGAATACGCCAACCTGCAAAAGGAAGTGGTGGTCATCGGCAGCTTTGACCGGGTGGAGATCTGGAACGCCGAGCGCTGGGCCAGAGAGGAAGCAATGGCCTTTGAGAGCGGCTCTTTGGAGCAGGCTATGGAAGAGATGGGGCTGTAAGCCATGGGATTTGACCGCAACGCGGAGTCGGATGTGGCCTTCGGCCACAAGCCGGTGCTGCTGGACGAGTGCCTGAACGCCTTGGCCATCAAGCCCGACGGCATCTATGTGGACGGCACACTGGGCCGGGCAGGCCACTCCCTTGAGATCGCGAAAAAACTTACTGCCGGCGGCCGGCTCATCTGCCTGGACCGGGATGAAACGGCTATTGAAGCCGCAAAGCTCCGTCTGGCGGACTATATGGACCGGGTGACCCTGGTGCACAGCAACTTCAGCCGTATAGACAAGGTGCTGCAGGAGTTGGACATTGCCGGAGCGGACGGCATGTTATTTGACCTGGGTGTTTCGTCCCCTCAATTGGACGAGGCGCAGAGGGGCTTTTCCTATATGCACGACGCACCTCTGGATATGCGTATGGACCGAACGGCGACCCTGACGGCCCGGGATGTGGTGAACGACTGGAGCTGCGAGGAGCTGCGCAGGATCCTGTTTGCATACGGTGAGGAGCGGTACGCTCCGGCCATCGCCAAGGCCATCGTGAAGCGTCGGCAGGAAAAGACCATTGAAACCACCGGTGAGCTGGTGGAGATCATCCGTCAGGCTATGCCTCCTGCGGCCCTGCGGGAAAAGCAGCACCCGGCCAAGCGCAGCTTTCAGGCCATCCGTATTGCCGTGAACGATGAGCTGGGGGAGCTGCCCCCGATGCTGCAGGCGGCGTCGGAGCTGCTACAAAAGGGCGGACGGCTGGCTGTGATCAGCTTTCACTCTCTGGAAGACAGGATCATTAAAAAAACCTTGCAGGATCTGGCCACCGGTTGCACCTGCCCACCGAATTTTCCGGTGTGCGTGTGCGGCAGAAAACCGAAAATGAGGCTCGTGAGCCGCAAGCCCATTGTGGCGGGTGAGGCGGAGCTTGTATATAACCCCCGTGCCCGCAGCGCAAAGCTGCGTGTGGCGGAGAAACTCTGAAGAAAGGATGAGGGGAAGCATGGCGCAGAAATATGATCGTCGCAGATACGGATATATGGACGGGTCGCTGGCATATGATCTGGATGCCCTTGCCCGGGAACGGGCACTGGACGATGCCGGGCGCATGGAAGAAGAGCGCCGGGAAAGCGTTGCGGCGCCCAGACGGCAGCCTGCCGCGCGGCCCGTGGCAAAGCCCTCCCCTCTGATTTTGGCCTGCGCCGCGGTGTTGGTGGGCCTTGTGGCCGTGCTGCTCATGGGCTATGTGCGCCTGACGGAGGTTTCCGCGGACATTACGCAGCTTAAGGAAGAAATGGGCCAGTTGGAAGAGCGCCATGTGACGCTGCTGACCCAGTATGAAAAGACCTTTGATCTGGCCACGGTGAAGCGTGTGGCTGAGGAGGAAGGCATGAGAAAACCCACAGCCGGTCAGGTGGAGTATCTGGAGCTGCCTGCTGCCGACAGCGTGGTGGTATACCGCAGCGATGCGGGGACGGCCCTGGAAAAAATAGTGGCCGCTATTGGGGACGCGGCCAAAACCGCGGTGGAATATTTCCGGTAAGCTACCCCATATAGTAGGGATACACAAGGAGTAAGAAGGTGACTTCTTGCTCCTTACTTTGGTATAATAGACAAGAAAATCGGAAGGGAAAGGAGCGGAGAAATGGAAGCAAACGGCGGCGAAATGAATCGGAAAAGTGAAAAAGTACGCCGTGCCAACCGGGTTATTCAGAACCGCACCATGATCCTCATGGTGGTTTTGGGCGTGCTGGCATTTGCGGCCCTGCTCGTCAAGCTCTTTTCCCTGCAGATCCTCCGGCACGACGAGCTGGAGGCCAAGGCCATGAATCAGCAGACCCGCAGTACGGAGGTCACCGCTACCCGCGGCACGATTTATGACCGCAACGGCAATATCATGGCGATTTCCGCTACGGCGGAAACGGTATTCCTCTCTCCGCTGGAGATCAACAACGCCTTGAATGACAAGGAAAAGCCCGTATCCTGGACTAAGGACAGCGTGGCGCAGAAACTCTCGGAGATCCTGGAGATCAACAAGGAGGGTATTCTGAAAAAGATGGAGCGGACCAACTCCCAGTACGAGGTGCTGAAGCTGCGTGTGGAGGAGGATGTGGCCAATAAGGTCCGCAGTTTTATAAATGAAGAGGGCGTGCGGGGTGTGTATATGGTCACCGATGCCAAGCGCTATTACCCCTACGCCACCCTTGCCGCCCAGATCATCGGTTTTGTGGGTACGGATAATTACGGCCTGTACGGCCTGGAAGCCCGATATAACAGCGTTCTGGACGGCCAGACAGGATTGGTGGTATCTACCAAGGATCCCGCCGGAAACGATATGCTTTATGGTTATGAGCAGTACTATAAAGCGGAAAACGGCAGCGATCTGGTGTTGACGCTGGATGCCACGGTGCAGTACTATGTGGAAAAGGCCTTGGCGGAGATGGTAAGCGCCACCCGGGCCGCCAACGGCGCCACCGGCATTGTGATGGATGTGGATACCGGCGCGATTTTAGCCATGGCCTCCAACCCTACCTATGACCTCAACGATCCATCGACCGTTTATGATGCTGCCGCGGCGGAACTGGTAAAGAACGGCGGGCTGGATCTGGCGGCCGCACAGCTTCGCCAGTGGCGCAACAAGGCCATCAACGACACCTATGAGCCGGGCTCTACCTTCAAGGTGCTGACCCTCGCGGCGGCGCTGGAGGAGGGAGCCATTGACGAAAACACCACCTTCAGCTGCAATGGGTATATCCATGTGCTGGACGCTACCATCCACTGCAGCAGCCGGAGAGGTCACGGACATCAGACGCTGGAGGAAACGGCGGGCAACTCCTGCAACCCCGCCTTTATCACCTACGGACTGCGGCTGGGCACGGAGAAATTCTACCGCTATATGAAAGACTTCGGTCTGGTGAATGGCTGCGGCATTGATCTCGACGGCGAGGCCACAGGTATTTTTGCCCCTCAGGAAACGGCCTCGGAGCTGGATCTGGCCTGCTACGCCTTCGGCCAGAACTTCAATACCACCCCTGTGGCTCTCATTGCCGCGCAGGCAGCGTGCATCAACGGCGGCTATCTGCACACACCCTATGTGGTGGAGCGTGTGGTGGACAGCAACGGTAATGTACTGGCCAGCCATGACTCCACTCCCGTGCGGCAGGTGGTCAGCGAGGAGACCTCCGCCATCGTGCGGCGGTGCCTGGAGTATGTGGTGGCATCCGGTACAGGCCGCAACGGTCAGGTCAGCGGCTACCGCATCGGCGGCAAGACCGGTACGGCGGATAAGGGCAAAACCGGCGATGTGGTGGTGTCCTTCCTGTGCTTTGCTCCGGCGGACCATCCCAAATACATCATGCTCCTTACCCTGGACACCCCCGAGGGTACGGCATCCGGCGGCGGAACCGTGGCGCCCTACGCCAGTCAGATCATGTCGGAGATCCTGCCCTATCTCGGTGTGGAGCCGTCCTACTCGGCAGAGGAGCTGTTGGGCTCCGACACCACCGTGAATTATGTGATAGGTACGACTGTGGCGGAGGCTGAGGCGAAGCTGAAGGCCAAGGGATTTTCCGTCAAGGTCATCGGCGACGGCGATACAGTTACC
The DNA here is from genome assembly GCA_004557655.1 of Clostridiales bacterium. Lineage (GTDB taxonomy): Bacteria > Bacillota > Clostridia > Oscillospirales > Oscillospiraceae > Vescimonas. The sequence continues at coordinate 61,832 of SFGJ01000006.1, forward strand.
GCCCAGACTCCGGAGGGCGGGACGGTGATCCCCGGTAAGTCCCGGGTGATCCTATATGCCGGTTCTGAAAAACCGGATACTCTATGCACGGTGCCCTCTCTGGTCGGCTTGTCCCCGGGTGAGGCCAACGTTGCGGTGAGCAGTGCGGGACTCCTTCTGCGCTTCACCGGAACCACAGACAGCGGCTCGGACAGCGTTCGGGTCATCAATCAATCGGAGGCCGCGGGAACGAAGGTGGAAGCGGGGACGGTGATCTCCGTCCAGCTCAGCGACAGCGGCGTAACGGATTAGCCTTGTGGTTTGCGGTGGAAAGGAGAGGACCGGATGCGATTGAGGGAGCTGCTGGAGGGAATGGAGGTCATTTCACAGACGATCTCGCCGGATACGGAGATCACCCATGTGTGCGTGGATTCCCGGGCAACGCAAAAGGGCAGCCTGTTCGTGGCGGTGCCGGGGAACCGGTGCGATGGCGGGCATTATGCAAGGCAGGCAGTAGATAGAGGCGCCGTGTGCGTGGTGTGCCAAAGCGAGCTTCCGCCGGATTTGCCCTGGGTAAAAGTTCGGGACGCCCGCTTGGCCCTGAGCCAGCTTGCGTGCAGGTGGTATGGTCACCCGTCCCGGCAGCTGACGATGCTGGGTGTCACCGGCACCAATGGGAAAACCACCGTGACCTATCTCCTGCGCCATATCCTGCAGAGGACCGGAATGAAAACAGGGCTCATAGGCACTGTGCAGAACATTGTGGGGGAGCAGACGCTTCCCACGCAGCGCACCACCCCCGACGCCCTGCAGATCCAGCAGCTTTTATCTGCAATGACGAAAAACGGATGTTCCCACGCAGTGATGGAGGTCTCCTCCCACGCTTTGGACCAGCATCGGGCGGAGGGCATTGACTTCGCCGTGGGCATCTTCACCAATCTCACGGAGGATCACCTGGACTATCATGGCACCATGGGCTGCTACTGCGACGCCAAGGCAAAGCTGTTTCAGATGAGCCGCATGGGAGTCTGCAACGCCGACGATCCCTGGACAGAGAGGCTGCTGGCAGGCGCATCCTGCCCATCCGTTTACTATGGCATCCATAATCCGGCCGAGGTGTGGGCGGAGGATATATTCCTGCATTCCCGAAGCGTGGACTTCACGGTTTGTACGGCGCGGACACGCACGCCGGTGCACCTGGGTGTGCCGGGCCGGTTTTCGGTGTATAATGCACTGGGGGCCATAGCCGCCTGCGGAGAGCTGGGCATCCCACCGGAGGAGTGCGCGGCAGCTCTCGCCACCTTTCCCGGTGTGGCGGGGCGCATGGAGGTGGTACCCACACCGGGCAAGCCTTACACCCTGCTTATAGATTATGCCCACACGCCGGACGCGCTGGAAAATGTGCTGAAAACCGTCCGCGGTTTTGCGCAAAACCGGGTTATCGCCGTCTTCGGCTGCGGCGGCGACAGAGAAAGGGAGAAGAGACCCCTTATGGGCCACATTGCCGGAAAACTGGCGGACCTTACCATCATCACAAGCGACAACCCCCGCACCGAGGAGCCTATGGCCATCATCCGGGATATTCTGCCGGGTATTGCCGGGGCGGAGGATAAATATATAGTAGAGCCGGACCGCCGGGGCGCCATTGCCCTGGCCATGGGCCGGGCCGCAGCGGGCGATGTCATCGTCCTGTGCGGCAAAGGCCACGAAACTTATCAGGAGATCGGCGATAAAACGATTCCCATGGACGAGCGGGAGATCGTGCGGTCCCTCCTGTGATAACACAACGAAAAAAGCCCCTGACGGGGCGGAAAGAGGAAAGAAAAGTATGATCCTTCCAGTCATTTTGTCCTGCGTTATTTGTTTTGTCATAACGGCTGTTGCCGGTAAACTGCTGATCCCGGAGCTGATCAAGCTCAAGGCCGGACAGAGCATCAAGGAGATCGGCCCCACCTGGCACATGACTAAGCAGGGCACCCCCACCATGGGCGGACTCATGTTCATCATCGGCATCGGCATCACCGTGGTGATCCTGGGCTGGGAGGGCATGGTAATCGGAGACTTTACCCACATTTATGTGTATCTTTTTGCCCTCGTATTCGGTGTCATCGGATACATTGACGACTACCAAAAGGTGAGGCATCACCGCAACACCGGCCTCACCGCCATCCAGAAGTTCCTGCTGCAGCTTGCGGCGGCGGTGGCGTTTTTGTGCCTGCTGCGCTATGAGGGACATTTAAGCCCCAACCTGTATATCCCCTTCTTCAATACCTACATCGTGCTCAACTGGGTGGTTTATATGATCCTGGCCGCCTTCATCATCGTGGGCACGGTGAACGCCGTGAACATCACCGACGGCCTGGACGGACTTTCTACCAGCGTCACTGTGCCGGTGGCTGTGTTTTTCACCGTTATGGGTGTTGTCTGGAAGGACTTCCCCCAGCTCGGCATATTCGGCGGCGCCATGGTGGGGGGACTACTGGCGTTTTTGCTGTATAATCACTATCCCGCCAAGGTTTTCATGGGCGATACCGGCTCCCTGTTTTTGGGCGGCGCCGTGGCGGCTCTGGCCTTTGCCTATGATATGCCTTTGGTGCTGATCCTCGTGGGCATTGTGTATATCTGCGAGACCATGTCAGATATCCTGCAGGTGGGATATTTTAAGCTCACCCACGGCAAGCGTATATTCAAAATGGCGCCCCTGCACCATCACTTTGAGATGTGCGGCTGGAAGGAGACCAAGATCGTGGCGGTGTTCACCACGGTGAGCGCTATCTTCTGCGTCCTGGCCTATCTGGGCGTGATGGACCGATTCGCATACTGAGCATGACCCGAGATCAAACGGAAGGGAGGAGAGACCCGTGCCGCAGCAGGAGACAAAAAAGCGCCGCTCGATGTTTGCGCGCAAGAATACCCGCCGTCCGCCGCGGCAGGCTGCCAAAGGCAGTGACGGGTCACCGGCAGCCACGGGCCGCATGGATCTTCCGTTTCTGATTCTGACCATTTTATTGACCGTGATGGGCCTGGTGATGCTGTTTTCCGCCAGCTTTCCCTCCGCAAACTATGAGACCGGTGACCCGGCCTATTACCTCAAGCGCCAGGGACTTTTCGCTCTGCTGGGCCTTGCGGCCATGGTGGTTATGAGCCGCATTAACTACCAGCGGATCCGCCGCTACGCACTGCTGCTGATGGGACTGTCGTTTTTCCTGCTGGTTCTGGTGCTGATACCCGGTCTGGGCGTTACCCAGAACGGAGCCACCCGCTGGCTGGGCAAGGTGGGAGTCATAACCTTTCAGCCCTCGGAGATCGCCAAGCTGGCGGTGATCGTGTACTTTGCCGACAGTATTTCCAAAAAGAAAACTCTCATGGAGACCTTTAAGTACGGTATTCGCCCGTATATGCTGGTTTTGGGGGTATATGCCATTTTGATGCTGCTGGAGCCGCATCTGTCCGGAACCATCCTCATTGTGGGTACCGGGGTTGTGTTGATGATCGTGGGAGGCATTAGAAAACAATGGGCCCTTGGCGGCATTGCCGCCGTTACGGCAGTGGGCTTTACCTATGTGAAACTGGTGGAGAGCGGAATCATATCCTACGGCGCCAATCGTATCCAGATGTGGAAGAATCCCTTCATCGACCCGCTGGATGATGGATATCAGATGTGCCAGAGCCTGATTGCCATTGGCTCCGGCGGACTCACCGGCGTGGGATTGGGCAAGAGCCGGCAGAAGTTTTTGTATCTGCCGGAGGAGCATAACGATTTCATTTTTGCTGTGGTGTGCGAGGAACTGGGGCTTATCGGCGCGGCACTGGTTATGCTGGTGTTTGCTCTGATGATCCTCCGTGGTTTCTGGATCGCCCTGCAGGCCAGAGATCGCTTCGGCGCGCTGCTGGTGGTGGGCATCATGACACAGATCGGCCTGCAGACATTTTTCAACATTGCCGTAGTGACGGGATTTGTACCAGCTACGGGCATTTCCCTGCCGTTTTTCAGCTATGGCGGCACGGCCCTTGCATTGCAGCTATTTGAAATGGGCATTGTACTGAGTGTGTCCCGGCAGATCCCGGCCCCCAGAGGCGGATAAGAGGAGGAGCTATGAAAGTTATTTTTACCTGCGGCGGTACGGCAGGCCATGTGAACCCGGCTCTGGCCCTGGCAGGCTATATGCAAAAAAAGGATCCCTCCGTGGAGATCCTGTTCGTGGGCACGCCCCAGGGTATGGAGCGCGGCCTTGTGGCCAAGGCCGGCTATGACTACCGGGGCATCCGGGTGGACAGCTTCGACCGCTCCGTGAGTCTGAGCAGTCTGCGGCACAATCTGAAAAGTGCCGCCGAGCTGTTGACCCTGCGGCACCGGGCCGACAAGATCCTGCGGGAATTTCCGGCGGATCTGGTGGTGGGCACCGGCGGCTATGCCAGCTTTCCCATGGTGAAGTACGCCGCCCTCCGGGGCATTCCCACGGCGGTGCACGAGGCCAATATGATCCCCGGTCTCACCACCCGAATGCTGGAAAAGCACGCCGGGCGCATTATGGTGGGCTTTGAGGAATGCCGGAACCTTTATAAGCATCCGGAGCGCATCGTGGTCACCGGTACTCCGGTGCGGGGCGACTTTTTCAACTTGACCCATGACGAAGCCAAGGCGGCTCTGGGTCTGGGAGCTGAGGAACCGCTGGTGGTGTCCTTCTGGGGCAGCCTGGGCGCCAGCACCATGAATCGGCAGATGCTGGACTTCTTTGAAAAGGAAAAGGCGGACGGCTATCCCTTCCGCCATATCCACGCCGTAGGCAGCGGCAATTGGGAGTGGATGCAGCAGGAGCTGCGGCAGCGGGATCTGACAGGGAATGCCCGTCTGGATGTGCGCCAATATATTTATGATATGGCGGTGGTGATGCGGGCGGCAGATCTGGTGATCTGCCGGGCCGGAGCCTCCACCATCAGCGAGATAACGGCTCTGGCGGTGCCTACGATCATCGTGCCGTCGCCTTATGTGGCCAACAACCATCAGGAAAAGAACGCCCGGATCCTGGCGCAGCATGGCGGTGCCTGTCTCATCCGGGAGGAGGAGAGCAGCGGCGGGAAGCTCTATCGCACTGCCCGGGATATTTTGGACAGCCCCACCCGCAGGGAATCCATGAGCCGCGGTATGGCGGAGCTGGGCATTCTGGACGCGACAGAGCGTATTTACCAAACCGTTATGGAACTGGTCAGGTAACCAATACCGTCCCCCGGGCATAGGATGGCGTACATTCTATGGAAGACGGGGGAGGAATATGAGCGTCATTTTGATAGAGGGCGGCAAAAAACTCTCCGGTGCGTTGACGGTGCAGGGAGCGAAAAACAGCGTGCTGCCCATGCTGGCTGCCACGGTACTTTGCCCCGGCGTGTGCTGCATGAAGGGATGCCCCGAACTCAGCGATGTGGAAACGGCGGGACAGATCATTCGGCGTCTGGGCGGCGAAGTCCACCGGGAAGGGCCGGATCTGGTGGTGGATACCCGGAATATCAGTGCCTGCGAGATACCGCGGGAGCTTATGTGCCGGATGCGTTCATCGGTGATGTTTCTGGGGGCAATTTTGGCCCGATGCGGCGAGGCAGTGTGCTCTCAGCCCGGCGGATGCGACTTGGGCCCACGCCCCATTGACCTGCATCTGCACGCCCTGCGTGCCTTGGGCGCGCAGATAAAGGAGGAGAACGGCCGGCTGCATTGCCGGTGCGGTAAGCTGCGCGGCGCGGAGATATTTTTACAGATTCCCAGCGTGGGCGCCACGGAAAACGCCATGCTGGCGGCTTGCCAGGCGGAGGGAACCACTGTCATTTCCAATGCTGCCCGGGAACCGGAGATCGTGGAGCTGCAGGATTTCCTGCGGGCCATGGGCGCCAGTGTCCGGGGAGCCGGCAGTGCAACCGTGGTGATAGAAGGACGGAAAAAACTCCATGGATGTACCCATCTGGTGCGCCCGGACCGCATTGTGGCAGCTACATATCTATGCGCGGCGGCGGCAACGGGAGGCTGCGTCTGCCTGCGTCGGGCGGAGTACCGGCATATGGCGTCGGTGCTGTGCGTGCTGCAAGGAAGCGGCTGCGATGTACGCAGCGACGGATGCGGCATCTGCCTTAAAAGCAGCGGCCGGCTGCGCGCCGTTCCACCGGTGCGGACCTCTCCCTATCCGGGGTTTCCCACCGACGCACAGGCTATCATGATGGCGGCGCTGCTGCGGAGCAAGGGGTCCACGGTCTTTGTGGAGACCCTCTTTTCCGACCGCTACCGCCATGTGCCGCAGCTTCAAAAAATGGGAGCGCAGATCCGCACCCGGGGCCAGACGGCGATCGTCACCGGCACGGAGAATTTGCATGGCACGGCGGTGCAGGCCACGGATCTGCGCGGCGGGGCGGCCCTTATTGTGGGAGGATTGCAGGCAGAAGGCATCACACGGGTGGAGCAGATTCACCATATTGAGCGGGGCTATGCCGACATAGTGGGTGATTTGGCGGGTTTGGGGGCCTGCATCTACACAGAAAAATAGACGAAAGTTGAGGGGACAAATGGCCAGACGGAACAGGCGCAGGCGCAGAAAAAGAAAGGGAAGTTTTTCTTTCTTATATAAGCTGCTGGTATTTTTTGTCATCTGCGGCGCCATTGTGGCTGCCATGGCAGTGTTCTTCAAGGTGGAGAATATTGAAGTCACCGGCAGCAGCCGCTACACAGCCCAGCAGATCGCGGACAGCGGTGACATCCATGTGGGAGATAATCTATTTCTCATCAATAAATTCAGAGCCTCCGAGGCTATCACTCAAAAGCTGCCCTATATCTCCAGTGTGCGCATCAGCCGCAAGATGCCGGATACCATCTGTATTGCTGTGGTGGAAAACGGAGCAATCTGCGCCATTGAACAGCCCGGCGGCGATTGGCTTATAAGCAGCACCGGCAAGCTGGTGGAGAAGACCGCGGCCGGGGAGGACGCTACATACATCGTCGGACTGACTCCCCTTGACCCGCAGGAGGGAAAAGCCCTGCAGGTCGCGCCGGAGCAGGCGGCGGCCAGGGATAGTCTCCTGCGGCTTATGACAGCGCTGGAAGAGAGGGAGGCTTTGCGCCGCTGCAGCCGGATCGATCTGCAAAGCGGGGAGGAGATCATCATTCGCTTTGACGGGCGATTTGATGTGCTGCTGGCTCCGGATGCGGATTTCGGCTATAAGCTGGACTGCCTGCTGATGGTGGTGGACACAAAGCTGGAGCAAAATGAGAAGGGAACCATCGACCTCACACGCAAGGAGGTGCGATTCATTCCCGGATAAAGATTTCGGGGAAAATATCCGGGAATACTTGACCGAAAAAGGAATCTGTAATAAAATAAAGACGGTATAGCAGCAGCGAAACCATTCTATGAACGGATGATAAAACTGCCATCTCAAACGATCTGCAGCAGGAGGAAAAGACATGGCATTTGCAATGGATACAGGGGTAGAGAATGTTGTCAGCATCAAGGTCATCGGTGTTGGCGGCGGCGGCAATAATGTGGTGAACCGTATGGTCACCGGCGGCGTCAAGGGCGTTGATTTTGTGGCTGTGAACACGGATAAGCAGGCGCTGAATTCCTCGGCGGCCAGCTATAAAATTCAAATCGGCGAGAAGCTCACCGGCGGCAAGGGCGCCGGATCCGATCCCGAGGTGGGCCGCAAGGCCGCCGAGGAGAGCCGCAACCAGATTGCCAAGGCTTTGGAGAACACCGACATGGTGTTCGTCACCGCCGGTATGGGCGGCGGCACCGGTACAGGCGCTGCCCCTGTGGTGGCGGAGGCTGCCAGAGAGCAGGGCATTCTCACCGTGGGTGTTGTGACAAAGCCCTTTGGCTTTGAGGGCCGCCGCCGCATGACCCAGGCGGAGCAGGGCATCGAGGATCTGCGGGGCAAGGTAGACTCCCTGGTCATCATTCCCAACGAGCGGCTGAAATACGCCACCGACCAGAAGATCACATTTGCCAACGCTTTTGAAATTGCCGACGATGTGCTGCGCCAAGCTGTGGTGAGCATTTCAGACCTGATCCGCGACACGGGCTTTATCAATCTGGACTTTGCCGATGTCACCGCCGTGATGAAGGGTGCCGGCCTTGCCCACATGGGCGTGGGTCGTGCCGCAGGCAAGGGTAAGGCGGAGGAGGCTGCCCGCATGGCTATTTCCAGCCCCCTGCTGGAGACCAGCATCCAGGGAGCCAAGGGCGTCCTCATCAATGTCACAGGCTCCATGGACATCGGGCTGGAGGAGGTGGAGCAGGCTGCCACTCTGGTGCAGGAGGCGGTGCATCCCGACGCACTGACCATCTTCGGTGCCACCTTTGACGAGAGCCTGGATGACGAGATCCGGGTTACCGTTATCGCCACCGGCTTTGCCGAGCCTGACGAGGTGGCGCAGATCTCTACCCCCGTGGCCGGTAAGACCGCCGGGGAGAAGCCCGCGGAGCAGGAAGCATCCGCCGAGGAAGCGGAGCAGCTTCGCCAGGAGCAGACGAGCTTTGACGATATTCTCAAGATCTTCGATAGAAACTAAAAATCTCATTTTTTCCGATTTTTGGAAGCGGCTGACAGCTTGGTCGGCCGCTTCCTTTTAATATATACAGCCACAAATTGCCGCTTATTTTTTCGCGTCGGCGGCACAAAGTAAAGCTTGTCGTCGACGACAAGAAAAAAGAAAAAGCGAGGGGTGGCTGCATGTATGAAACCGGAAGTAAATCCCTATGGCGGCGCATGGCAGCCCTGTGCGCAGCAGCGTTGCTGGCACTTACAGCTTGCGTACAGGACGCATACGCTCAGGAGAAAACCGTGATCCCTCTGGGCCAGGCAGTGGGCATCAAGCTCTTTGCCGACGGTGTGCTGGTGGTGGATGTGTCGTCCCTGGAGGGGATCAGCGGCAAAAGCCCCGCTCAGAAATGCGGCATCAAAGAGGGCGACCTGATTTTGACATTCAATGACCGAAAAATCAGCTCCACAGAGCACCTGCAGGAGCTGCTGCGGCAAAACGGCGACCAGCCTGCCAAGCTGCAGCTCCAGAGGGGACAGGAGGTTAAGACCGTGGACATCACCCCTGTCTGCGCTGCCGACGGCAGCGTGCGGCTGGGGGCATGGATCCGGGACAGCATGGCCGGCATCGGCACTATGACCTATTATGATCCGGAAAGCGGCAGCTTCGGTGCGTTGGGCCACGGCATCACGGATGTGGACACAGCACAGCTTATGAGTCTTGGCTCCGGATCCATTATGGAGACCGCCGTGAAAGCAGTGAAGAAGGGCGAACGGGGAGATCCCGGCGAGCTCAAGGGTGATTTTTCCGTGCAGAGGGATGTGGGCACGGTGACGGTGAACAGTGACGGCGGTATATTCGGCACCGTGTCCGACGCAGATTTCCTCGCCCCGGGGGAGGCTGTGCCTGTGGCATCGGCTGAGGAAGTGAAACCCGGCAGAGCCGTGATCCGTTCCACCATCTGCGGTGATGAGATCCGGGAGTATGAGGTGCAGATCGTCAAGGTCTACCGTGACAAGGATACGACCCGCAACCTGCTCCTGCGCATTACCGACCCGGAGCTGCTGCAGACCACCGGCGGCATAGTGCAGGGCATGAGCGGCAGCCCCATTTTGCAAAATGGCAAGCTGGTGGGCGCTGTGACCCATGTGATGATCAACGACCCCGCTCAGGGCTACGGTATTTTTGCCGAGAATATGCTGGCGCAGGCCGGATAAGGAGCAGCGAAGATGAGATCGATTTTGATTCGGGATACCACCCGGGAGGAGCGTGAACAGATTGTCCGGCAAGGCTTGGCCGCCTGTGGCAGCAGCTGTGAGGGCTGCAATGGCTGTGACAATCTGGGCGGCGGCCGGGTGGACACCATCTACCAGCCGTATATCGACGGTGAAAAGGAGCTCTGGGAGATCAACGCCGAGTATCGGCATGGTTTCGTGCGGTGAGCAAGACCCCGGCGCCGGCAGAATTGCCGGCGCCGGGGCATTCCGCGTTGACAGCCGCGGCCCGGTGAAGTACAATAGAAAAAAACGAAGGGAGTGGATTGGAATGATCAGCGGTGTGGAAAAACGTTTTAAAAAGGGACAGATCATCCTCAAGGAAAAAAGCTTTGAGCTGGCGGTCTACGATGTTATGCTGGGCCGTGTGGGCGTGTATATGAATTACGGCACACCGGAGGAGCGTCTGGTGGTGGAGATCGAGGCAGGAGATTTTCTCAATGTCATCAGCTTTCTGGAGACCAGGCCCCGCAACACCACTGCCGTGGCGCTGGAAACAACGGTGGTGAAGATCATCAACCATGAAAACTTCAGCAATTTCTTCCAGGAAAATCCAGCCAAGATCATGAGTCTGCTGGAGCATATGTCCGCCCGGATGCGGGCCCTGCAAAGAGCGTATATCCGGGCCTGCCACGCACTGGAGGAATATGCCGACACCGAGAAGATGAAGCGGGAGAACCACGAGTGGTACGCCGAGCACAGCCGTACATACAAATTCTGGGCCAACCTGTTCTTCAGTGATCTGGACCGCAAGGAATGACCCTGCCGCGTAAGGAGATTTGCCATGGAAGACTTTTATGAAAAAGTGCGGCAGTCCGCTGCCTATATTCTGACCCGATGTTCCCTGCGACCCACCTGCGGCATCGTGCTGGGCAGCGGCCTGGGCAGCCTGGTGGACAAAATGACGGACCGCACCATCATTTCCTATGCCGATATTCCCCATTTTCCCCGCTCCACCGTGGCGGGCCACGCGGGCAATCTGGTCATCGGAAATCTGGCGGGGCAGCCTGTGGCCGCTCTGCAGGGCCGCTTTCATTATTACGAGGGATTTTCCATGAAGGAGGTCACCTATCCCGTCTATGTTCTGAAGCTGCTGGGTGTGCAGACAATGGTCATTACCAACGCCTGCGGCGGCATTGACCGCGGCCTTACGCCGGGGGATCTGATGCTCCTGACGGATTATATCAATATGCTGGGCAACAACTCCCTTATTGGTCCAAATGACGAGCGTTTCGGCGTGAGATTTCCGGACATGACGGAGGCATACTCCCTGCGTCTGCGTGAGCTGGCCAGGGCTGCCGCCGGGGAGCTGGATATCCCCTGCAAGGAGGGGGTGTACGCCATCTTCTCCGGCCCATGCTATGAGACCGCCGCCGAGATAAGAGCGTACCGGGCGCTGGGTGCGGACGCCATCGGCATGTCCACGGTGCCGGAGACAATCGCCGCCAACTACCTGGGGATGGAGGTGCTGGGAATTGCCTGCATCACCAATATGGCCACGGGTATCGCCGAGAGAAAGCATTCCCACGAGGAGGTACTGGCTGTGGCTGACCGTGCCAGCGTCCACCTGTGCCGTCTGGTGGAGCGGGTCATCGAAAAACTTTGATTTTCAAATAAATAATACCGCCCTTGGTGCACTCTCTGTAAGGAAGGCGCCCAAGGGCGTTTATTGCATCTAAACTCAATGACGGATTTCAAAAGACGGTGCAGCCGATGACTATACCGTTTCTGCCCTGTTGCGCTGCGCAATATGCTCTCAGAGCGCTTCATCCATTTCTTCGGGGATAAGCTCCCGGAGTGTGCCAACACCGCAGACGAAGCTACTCATCCAATCCGCCTCTCACTATCTTAGCCAAACCTTCCTGTAATGTAATTTTCCGTGCGTTTATCGACGGGCTGTGAGAACAGCTTCCCGGTTTCACCGGCTTCTACCAACTCTCCAAGAAGGAAGAACGCCGTATTATCTGAGATACGAACTGCCTGTTGCATATTATGCGTCACAATAATAATAGTGTATTTCTCCTTTAACTGCAGTGCAAGCTCCTCGATTCGGGAGGTGGAGATAGGATCGAGCGCCGAAGTCGGCTCGTCCATAAGCAGAACTTTCGGCTCGACGGCAAGAGCGCGGGCAATACAAAGGCGCTGCTGCTGACCACCCGAAAGACCAAGCGCACTCTTTTTCAGCCTGTCTTTTACCTCATCCCAGATTACTGCATCCCGAAGCACCCGCTCAACGATTTCATCGAGTTTTACCCTGCTTGTGATACCGTGTGTACGGGGACCGTAGGCGATGTTGTCATAAATGCTCATCGGGAAGGGGTTGGGTTTCTGAAATACCATACCGACATCACGGCGGAGCTCGTTTACATCCACATCCTTATCAAAGATACTGCGACCGTTATAGAAGACATCGCCTGTGATTTTCACAATCGGAATAAGATCATTCATACGGTTGAGAGATCTGAGAAAGGTTGACTTACCGCATCCCGAAGGGCCGATCAGTGCCGTGATACTCTTTTCGGGAATGGTTATATTGATATTCTTTAAGGCTTGTTTTTCACCATACCAAAGGCATAGGTCTTTTACCGTCATTATTTCACTCATATGCTTCTCCTTTTGGCAAAGTATTTGCCCACCAATGTGGCAGACAGATTGATCAATAGCGTCAGTACCATTAGGATTGCGGCGATAGCAAAGGCAACACCAAATTCTCCTTCTTCTTTTGCGTACACATAAAGAGCAACCGTCAAGGTTGCACCCGGAGAAGTCAGTCCCGTAAAAATACCGTTCAGAGCGTGCGCGAAGCCTGCGGTGAAAAGGAGTGCTGCCGATTCGCCGAGAATACGACCGACAGATAGGATACAACCGGTGATAATGCCATCTACACAGCCGGGGAGTACAACAGTGCGAATCACACGCCATTTGCCTGCCCCCAATCCAAAAGCACCTTCCCGGTAGCTTTGCGGAACGGTTTTCAGACTTTCCTGTGTTGTGCGCATAACGGTAGGGAGATTCATAATAACAAGTGTTAGCGCACCTGCCAGCAGGCTTGTACCAAAGTTGTTGGAAAAGAGCAACATGCCCACAAGTCCGTAAATAATAGACGGGATTCCCGAAAGAGTTTCGGCGGCATATTCGATCATAGCCGCTATCTTTTTGTTTTTAGCGTACTCGGTAAGGTAAATTGCCGCGCCGACACCGAGAGGTAATACAACAATAAGTGTCGCAAGCACGATATAAACCGTATTCAGAATGTCGGGCAAAATGCCGATTCGCTCGGTTAAGTAGCTTGGTTTGGTGGAGAGGAACTCCCAAGTGATGTTGGGGATCCCGTTTATTAAAACATATCCGAACAGGAACAGTACAAGTGCCGCTGTGAGGGCGGTGGAGGCAATCATCAAGCCACGCAGGCAGACGATATATAGTTTTCTGTTATTGTTCACCTTATTGCTCCTTATCCCGCTTCAGAAAGAAGTTGAGCGTAGCGTTAATCAGCATAATGAACAGAAACAGCACAAGCGCAATGGAGAACAATGCGTTTCTCTGCAAGCTGCCGGGACTTGAATATGCCATTTCACTTGCGACGGCGGTTGTGAGGAAACGCACACTGCCAAAGAGCGAAGGCATATTGGCTACATTGCCGGCAACCATCATAACTGCCATTGCCTCACCGATGGCACGACCGACACCGAGTACGACAGCAGCGGCAATACCGCTTTTTGCGGCAGGTACGGACACCTTGAAAAAGGTTTCGGTTGGCGTTGCGCCGAGAGCAAGGGATGCGTCCTCGTATTCCTTCGGTACGGCATCAAGTGCCGTGACAGATACCTTAATGATGTTCGGCAGTATCATTATCGCAAGCACTATTATAGCGGCAAGCAGGCTCGCTCCGTCCGGCACATTGAATATTTCACAGATTGCCGGGACAAGCACAAGCATACCTACAAGACCGTATACAACCGACGGAATACCTGCAAGCAGGTTGATAGCGGCTTCTATTACAGCTCTTACCTTTTTATTCGCAAACTTTGAAAGATAGACTGCGGTAAAAAAGCCGATGGGTACGCCGATGAATATTGCGCCTGCTGTTCCATACACGCTGGTCAATATAAACGGCAGTATTCCGTATTTCGGCACGGCGGCGGTGGATGCCCATTCTTTACCGAAAATAAAGTCAATTAAGCCGATTTCTTTAACTGCAGGAATACCTGATAGGATAAGGTACACCGTGATGAGCAGAACACAGCCTACGGTGATTAAACCGAGAATGAGGAATATGCCATGGATGATATTCTCAAACAATCTGTTGTTTTTCTTCATAATCAACCTCAATGGGAATAAGCGGCGGCACTTTTGCACCGCCGCTTAAAGTCCTTAGTTAGCGGGAACGACACCTGTGTTGCTGATGATTTCGCTTGCCGCTTCGGAAGTGATATAATCGAAGAACTTCTGAGCGCTTTCGGAAAGCGCGGTGCCCTTCTTGGTTACGAGAACGAAGGGGCGCTGCACCACATAAGTGCCATCCTTAACGGTTTCCTCGCTCGGAGCAACACCGTCTACGGTGAGAGCCTTAACGGTATCCTTTATGGATGCAAAAGAAGCATAACCGATGGCATTGGGGTTGCTTGCCACGCCGGTGATAACATCACCGGTGGCGGTCAGCTCCTGGCGGTATTTACACTTGTCCTTGGTACCGGTGATAGACTCAAAGCCATCTCTTGTGCCGCTTCCTGCTTCACGACCGATTAGTACGATTTCCGCATCGCTGCCGCCGACTTCTTTCCAGTTGGTGATTTCGCCGGTATAGATTTTTGCGATAGTTTCAACATCAAGGTTAGCGACGGGATTAATGGGATTTACGATGATAGCAATCCCGTCATAAGCGAGAATGGTTTCTTCAAGACCACTTGCTTTTTCATCTTCCTTGAGGCTGCGGCTGGAAAGTCCAATGTCGCATCTGCCTTCCTGAACTGCCTGAATGCCTGCGCCGGAACCGGTGGCGTTGTATGTGACGGTGATACCGGTATCTGACTGGAAGGCTTCGCCCAAAGCACTGATAACCTTGTTCATTGAGGTGGAGCCGTCTGTTGCGATTGCTTTTTTGCTGCCGCCGCAACCGGTAAGCGCACATACCAGCAATATTGCCGCTGTGAGGAAACTGACAATTTTCTTCATTTTTTATTTCTCCTTTGCCGTTTATTTTTGCAGTTATCTCTTGACTACGTCTTTGATTGTAAGAATTGATAGTAAAATCCACAAGCAAACCGGTGTAAAATTAAAGTAAAATCAACTTTCGGGCAAAAAAAGAACGGCAAGGAGAAGTTCTCCCCCTTGCCATCGCTGCCTGTTAGATGTCAAATCAATCAGAGTTTACTGTTTCGGCGGATCGGTTACGGATATTCTTCGTCCTCTGCACCCGCTCCACTTGATTCTCTGCCTTGCGTTTTTCGGGCCGAGAGATCTTTTCCTTGTCCTTCGTCCGCGTAATGCTGTTTAGAATGGAATTGACCCGCAATGCAATCATTCCGGCTGATTACAAAACCCGAAGGGAGAGGACTTCCTTACGGAGCCTCTCCCCTCGGGGCGACCTTTTTTAAATATGATAGTACCCCTGCACAAAAGACAGGAACTGCTTTTCCGCGGCTGTGAGATTCAGGCCCTGCCGATGGGCCAGGTATATGGTGCGCCGCAGGCCCTTTTCGTCCATGGAAAACGACAGTACCCTGCCGTCCTCCTGCGCCTGCCGCACGGACAGGGCGGACAGCACCGATACCCCGGCGCCCTGGGCAACCATGCGTTTTATAGCCTCCGGATCCTCCAATCGTGCCACGATGTGCAGCTTCTGGGTGTCGTATCCGATGCGGGCCATGTACTGCTGCAGCGACCGATCGGTGCCGGAGCCCTGTTCCCGGGCAATGGTCGGCTCCCCCAAAAGCTCGTGCCCCCAGGCGCCCCGCCGCTGGAGGGCCTGATACCGGGCTGTATGGGGGGTTACCATCACCAGTTCATCCTGCAGCAGAGGATAGTATACCATCTTCTCTCCATCCGCCCGTGATCCCACAAAGCCCAACCGCACCTGCCCGTCCTGCAGCAGTCTGTGAATCTGCGCGGAATCGCCGTGGCGCAGCTCGTAGCGCAATTGCGGATGACGCTGGCAAAAGGCAGACATCAGTTCCGGCAGCATATACTGTCCCGGCACGGTGGATGCGCCCAGCAGAAGAGGCAGGGAGGAGAGGTTCCGGGGATCTCCCGCGGCATCCGTTAATGTCTGGCATTGAGACAGGATGCTCTTGGACAGAGGGTACAGCCGCAGACCATCCTCCGTCAGGGACACGCCGCCCTGCCCTCTGCGCAGCAGCAGCGTCACACCCAGGATCTGCTCCAGGGAGCGCAAATGTGTGCTGGCGGTGGACTGGGTCAGATGCAGCAGCTCGGCGGCCCGGGTCAGGCTCTCCTGCTCTGCTGCCGCCGTAAACACTTCCAACTGCCGCAGTGTGTACTCGACCATGGTTTTTTCCTCCCCTCTGCTTGTTGGTCATATTATACAAAAATCGTTATTTGCTGTCAAGATGAACGATTCTCGCCGTTTTTTATAGATTTTTCAAATAATTGAAAAATTTCATAGAAAAAGACAGTTGGACGGAAGAAAAACAGGATCTTATAATGAAAACCACAGGAAATGCTGTTAAAAACAGAGAAAGGAAATCACATCCATGAAAAGATTCTTTAAAGAAAACTGGCTCGTGATCGTCACGGGCGTGGTAGTGGGTATTGCCGCTCTGCTGCTGCAGGCTCTGGGCAATCCCAAGAACATGGGCTTCTGCATTGCCTGCTTTGAGCGTGACATCGTTGGCGCTCTGGGCCTGCACGGCGCTGCCGTGGTACAGTATGTCCGTCCCGAGATCATCGGTATCGTTCTGGGCTCCTGCGTCATGGCACTCATCGGCAAGGAGTTCCGTGCCCAGGCCGGTTCCTCTCCCGCCACCCGCTTTGCCGTGGGCGCGCTGGTGATGATCGGCGCTCTGGTGTTCCTGGGCTGCCCCCTGCGTATGCTGCTGCGTATGGGCGGCGGTGACCTCAACGCCTTTGTGGGCCTGCTGGGCTTCGTCATCGGCGCTGCCGTGGGTACTGTCTTCCTCAAGAAGGGCTTCAACCTGGGCCGTGCCTATCAGACCAAGAAGACCGAGGGCTTCGTGCTGCCGGTCATTATGCTCATGCTGTTTGCCCTGGTTCTGCTGGTTCCCGCCCTGTTCAACGCCTCCGAGAAGGGCCCCGGCTCCATGCATGCTCCCGTGCTGGTCGCCTTCGGCGTGGCTCTGGTGGTGGGCGCGCTGGCACAGCGCTCCCGCCTGTGCATGGCCGGCGGTGTGCGTGACACCTTCATGCTGAAGGATCCTCACCTGCTGTGGGGCTCTGTGGCCATCTTCGTGGTGGTGCTGCTGGGCAACATCATTCTGGGCAATTTCTCCGCTTTCTCTTTCCTGTCCCAGCCAATCGCCCACTCCAACCACATCTGGAACCTGCTGGGCATGGTCATCGTCGGCTGGGGCTCCGTGCTCCTGGGCGGCTGCCCCCTGCGTCAGCTGGTGCTGGCAGGCTCCGGCAACGGCGACAGCGCTGTCACCGTTCTGGGCATGATGGCCGGTGCCGCTCTGGCTCATAATCTGGGCCTGGCCAGCGGTGCCGATCCCGGCCTCAATGAGTCCGGCGAGTATGTGAAGTACGCAGTCAGCACCAACGCCAAGGTGGCCGTGGCCATCGCCATCGTTGTGCTGCTGGTGATCTCCCTGTGCAACATCATGCGCAAGAAAGGCAAGGAGTAATATGGTAACCGTAGACGCAAGAGGCTTTTCCTGCCCGGTTCCCCTGCTGATGGTGCAGGAGGAGATTAAAAAGAGCAATCCCACAGAGCTGGAGGTGCTCACCGACGCTCCCTGCGCCGTGGAGAATATCCAGCGATTCGCCTTCCACAACGGCTTTCAGTTTGAGGCTGTGGAGAACGGCGACGAGTGGACATTGAAGCTGACCAAGTGATTATGCGGTGCCCCTGTCCGGAATAGCCGGGCAGGGGCCTGCCATAGGAGAGGGAAAATGCTGCAAAAGAGAAAATGGCTGCTTTTGACCTTTTACACCACGGCCGGCGTCATGGCCATGGAGCGTGCCTGCCGGGAGGCGGATCTCCCGGGCCGCATTGTCCCTGTGCCACGCTCCATCACCGCCGACTGCGGCATGGCGTGGCGGTGTGAGCCGTCCCTGCGCGGGCAGGTGGAGGCGCTGGTGGATCCCAACGAGGTCATGGGTATTTACGAACTGGAGATATAAAAAAGAAACCGCCGTATGGCGGTTTCTTTTTTATTAAACTCACAAATCCAGCTTCAGGTCATTTTCCTTGATCCAGCCCCACTTGCGCAGAGGCAGGGCAATGAGCCAGCTCAACACTGCCGGAAGGACGAAGCAGATCAGCACCAGCCCCACCCAATCCATGGCGGTGATGGCAGCCTTGGTCCCGGTTTCCACGGCAGAGAGCCACCCGGTGTACACACCGATCTGTCCCACCAAGCCGCAGGTGCCCATGCCGCTGGAAACGGCAGCACCATTCATCTCCAACCGGAACAGGCAGGTGGCAACAGGTCCGGTGATGGCGGAGGCCAGAGTGGGAGGAATCCAGATACGGGGATTGCGGACGATGTTGCCCATCTGCAGCATACTGGTGCCCAGACCCTGGGCCGCCAGACCGCCCCAGCGGTTCTCCCGGAAGCTCATCACGGCAAAGCCAACCATCTGGGCGCAGCAGCCTGCCACAGCGGCACCTCCGGCCAGACCCGTCAGCCCCAGAGCCGCACAGATGGCGGCGGAGGAGATGGGCAAGGTCAGAGCCACACCGATGACCACGGATACGATGATGCCCATGAAGAAGGGCTGCAGCTCCGTGGCCCACATGATGGCCCTGCCCACGGCGCTGGCGGCGGTGCCAATGGGAGCGGCGACGAGGGCTGCGGCTCCGATGCCGCAGAGAATAGTGACGATGGGAGTTACCAAAATGTCGATCTTGGTTTCCTTGCTGACGGCCTTGCCGATCTCAGAGGCGATGATGGCAACGAACAGCACGGCTAACGGCCCGCCGGCACCGCCCATAGCATTGGTGGCAAAGCCCACGGGGATCAGGGAGAACAGCACCATGGGGGGCGCGTTCAGCGCACGGCCGATGGCCACCGCCATGGCAGGGCCCACCATGGCCGAGCACAGGCCGCCGATGGTGTAAGACACGGCGCCTTCACCCTTGCCCAAAGAAACAACAATATCCGTCAAAAATCCGATAGAAAGCTGTGTTCCCAACGTATTGAGAATGGTGCCCACCAGCAGTGTGCAGAACAGACCCTGTGCCATGGCGCTCATGGCGTCGATAAAGTAGCGCTTCGGGGAGAACACGATGTCCTTGCGCCGCAGAAAGGCTCTCACTTTTCCCATAGTACACCTCAAAAAGTATGGAGTAGTCATGTGTCTTGACACGTGACTACTCCATTATAGCGTTTTTGAGGAATTTGTCAATCCTCCACCAGCATTCCTATGTCTCTCAGAGCACGGCAAACCCGCTCAAAGGAACCTTCGTCCGGCAGGGACAGCCGATGGGCGTGAATGCCCTCCGTCAACAGGCTCAGGGGGTGCGCCTCGCTCAGACGCATTTTCTCCATGAACTCATCCACATCATACCGGCACGCCAGCTGCAGCGTGGCGGTGATCTCCCCGTATACCGGGTGCTCTACCGTCACATCCAGCACAGTGCAGCCGCAGTCCACCATGGCGTACAGCTCCTGGCGGGTATTTCCGGCGGAGTGTTGGCACACCACCTGCCGCACCATGCCCTCATTGGTTGACATAATGTATCCCCGGGAGGTGGATACGATCTGCTCCCCACCGGCCCGCAGCAGGGCCACATCTCCCACAATGACCTGCCGGCTCACGCCCAAAAGACCTGCCAGAGCCGTGGCGCTTATGGGGGATTTTTCGCCTTTTAAATGTGTGACAATAGCTTCCCGCCGCTCCTTTGCCGTCATCCAAATGCCTCCTTCAAAAACGGTGTATGTGAACCGCACCGCATTTTATCTGTCATTCTGCCGGCTTATCTCCGGCGTTGCCCTTTCTCTCGTGCTTTTGGCACAAATTGCGGTAGATCAGCAGACCAGCCAGGGAGAAAACCAGTGTTCCGCCGAATACCAGAGCGGCAAACAGGTAGCTCCTGCCGCCCAACGCACTGCCACCTACGGTGGAGGTCAGCACCGACGGCAGCCGCCCTACGGAGCATAGCAACAGCCATGTTCCCCAGCTGACATCCGTCAAACCCGCAAAATAGCACAACAGGTCCTTGGGAGTGCCGGGAATGGTAAAGACCAGCCAAAACAGGAAATTCCGCTTGGGGGAGTGCTTGAGAAAATGCAGCTTCTCCAGTTTTTCCTGGGAAAAGAAGATCTCCGCTACGGGCTGCCCCAGCCTGCGTATCAGCCAGAACACGACGATGCTGCCCAAAAACAGCCCGAGCATACACAAAACGCTGCCCCACACACCGCCGAAAGCGTATCCGCCGCAAATCTCCAGAGGCTCGCCGGGAATGATGGCCACCACCACCTGCAGTATGCACATACCTACATAGGCGGCCTTGCCCCAGAATCCCAATCCATCCACCCACTGCTGAAACAGCTCAGGCTGCCGGACGAACCGGATCATGGGCCGCCCTACGAACCAGAACACTGCCGCTGACAGCAGGATGAACACCGCCAGGGCGCAGCCGGCGGCGATCTTTTTTTGTTTGACGGTGAGGGATTTCTTTTCCTGCATGGTGCTTTCCTTTCATTAGTGCGCATTTTTATATCTTTACCCATTATACCATAGAAATCTCCGAAATTATCAACAAACTGGAAATATAACCTTAATTTTTTTACATTTTCTGCTTTTATAAAATTTGACAAATCAGCAAAAAAACGACTATAATAAATCATCACATAAAAATTGAATTGCCTGTAAGGAGAAGTATATGGATATTTTCGCAAAATGCTATGAGCCGTCTCTTGCCACCGAGCTGCAGGAAAAGGGGGTCTACCCTTACTTCCGCGCGCTTCAGTCCCGTCAGGATGTAGAGGTAATGATGGAGGGCAAGCGCCGGATCATGCTGGGATCCAACAACTATCTGGGCCTCACCACCAATCCTGAGGTCATCGAGGCGGGCATCCGCACCATGGAACACTATGGCACAGGCTGCAGTGGCTCCCGATTCTTAAACGGCACTCTGCAGCTCCATCTGGAGTTGGAGGAGGCGTTGGCCAAGTTCCTGCGCAAGGAAGAGGTTATTACCTTTGGCACGGGCTTTCAGTCCAATGTGGGCATTATCAGTGCTCTGGTGGGCCGCCACGACTATGTGATCTGCGACCGGGAGAACCACGCTTCCATCTACGCCGGCTGCCAGATGAGCTATGGAAAGATGCTTCGTTACCGCCACAGTGATATGGAGGATCTGGAGAAGCAGCTCCAGCGTGTGCCGGAGCAGAACGGTGCCCTCATCGTAACCGATGGTGTGTTCTCTATGGGCGGTGACATCGCCAAGCTCCCGGAGATCTGCGCTCTGGCGAAGAAATACGGCACTCGTGTCATGGTGGACGATGCCCACGGCTTAGGTGTTCTGGGCGAGGGAGGCCGCGGCACCGCCAGCTATTTCGGCCTGGAGGACCAGGTGGATGTGTATATGGGAACCTTTTCCAAGTCTCTGGCCTCTCTGGGCGGCTACATGGCGGCCAGCAAGGTGGTCACGGAATATGTGCGCCACGCCTCCCGTCCGTTCATCTTCTCTGCCTCCATTCCTCCCGCCAACTGCGCCACGGCTCTGGCGGCTCTGCGCCATCTGGAAAAGCATCCGGAGCTGCCGGAGCGTCTGCGTGATCTGAGCCTGTACGCCCGCAAGGGATTTACGGACCGGGGACTGAAGATCCGGGAGTCGGCACGCACAGTCCCCACCCCCATCATCCCCATTTATACATATGAGACCATGCGCACGCTGGATGTGGCACAGAAGATCTATGAGCGGGGTGTATATGTCAACCCCACTCTGCCTCCTGCCACCCCGGAGGGGGAGGCCCTGCTGCGCACCAGCTACATGGCCACCCACACCGAGGCCTTGCTGGATGAGGCTATGGATGTTATGGCGGAGGTGCTGGTCCATGAGTAAAATTGCGGTGGTCACCGGCGGCACCTCCGGTATAGGCCGGGAAACCGCCCTGTATCTGGCAAACCATGACTGCACGGTGTATGAGCTGAGCCGCCGTGCGGAGGGTGTTGCCGGACTGCGCCATATCAGCGCTGATGTAACGGACGAGTTATCGGTGCAGGCAGCGGTGTCACAGATTCTGGCGGAAGCCGGGCGCATCGACATTCTGGTGAACAGCGCCGGCTTCGGCATCAGCGGCGCCGTGGAATTCACGGACACGGAGGAGGCCATCCGCCAGATGAATGTGAATTTCTTCGGCATGGTGCGTATGAACCGCGCCGTCATCGCTGCCATGCGTCAGCAGGGCGGCGGCCGCATCGTGAATCTAAGCTCTGTGGCGGCCCCGGTGCCTATTCCTTTCCAGACCTATTACTCCGCCTCCAAGGCTGCCATCAGTTCCTATACCATGGCGCTTGGAAACGAGCTGCGCCCCTTCGGCATCACGGTCTGCGCCGTGCAGCCCGGGGATATAAAGACCGGCTTTACCGCCGCCCGGCGCAAGGTCACCCAGGGGGACGATGTGTACGGCGGCCGCATCAGCCGCTCTGTGGAGCGCATGGAGCGTGACGAGCAAAACGGCATGGATCCCGCCAAGGCCGGAACGTTCGTGGCAAAGGTCGCCCTGAAAACCGGACATAAACCTCTGTATACCATTGGTTTTTCCTATAAGGCGGCGGTGTTGCTGACCAAAATTTTGCCTGCCCGGGCGCTGAACCGGCTTATCGGCAAAATCTACGCCAACTAAATTTTTACATAGAAAAGAACCGCCGGAATGCGGCGGTGACTTAAGAAAACATTGAAGCAAAAGACGGTTTAGCTTGACGGCTATGCCGTCTTTTGCTGTTTTTGAGTTGTATTGTGGGCTTCTTCGATAGCCCGTGTGAAATCAAATGCACCGATGAAGTTATAGACAATGGTGATCTCCCTCGTCTTGGATTTCTTGTCTGCGTGGGACACTTCGATGCGGTCAATAAATTCTCGGAGAACTGCCGCGTCAAGCTCCTGCATATCCGTGTACTTCTTCACCGCTGCGACAAATGCCTTGGCGTTGGTTTTCTGCTGCTCCTGCTGTTTCAGCTCCTTGCGCAAAACCTCTGCCATAGATTTAAGGTTGCTCTGTTCCAGCTCGTAGTCATGGGACATTTTGATAAATCTGTCATCGGACAGCTTACCCATTACATTGTCCTCATACAATCTGGAAATGATGCGGTCAAGCTCTGCAATGCGCTTATCAGCTTTTGCCAGCGTATCACGCTTACGCGCAAATTCCGCGTCACGATCTCGCATACTGATGTCTGCCGCTTCTTGCATAAACTCGGCTTCATGCTGGCTCACATACTGTATGGCTTCGCGCAGATTCTTTAGCACGATTTCATGCAGTACCACATTTCTGATCGAATGTGTTGTGCATAGGTCTTTCCCCTTGCGGTAG
>SFGJ01000066.1 GCA_004557655.1 Clostridiales bacterium
GGTAAGCTCCTTGTCGCTTAACAAATAGGTAATGGTAACATTATCACCGCTGTTGTCGCTTGCCGTGATCGTCACTTTCTGTGTATCCTTAAAGAACAAACCAAAGGTAATGTTGTTAAAGAACGTATTCCATTTGCTTTTGTCAACCGTAATTTCGCCTGTCGGGCAGGTAACATCTTTCCACTTTGCGTAAAACTCTTTTTTGCCCGTGTCGGTGGCGCTGATCTCCGTGACAGGGGAACCGGAAAAATTCTCGTCCTCATACCAGCCCTCAAAGGTGTGGCCATCGCGGGTTATATCATCTGCCGTCGGCAGGGTTGCCCCTGTGCCGTAGGTGTATTCGGTCACATCCTTGCCGCTGGCAATGGTGCCGCCGTTTTTGTTTAGCGTGACCGTGTAGGTATCTGTCCATTGTGCCGTCAGAGTGGTAACGTCTGCCGGAACGCTGTCGCCGGGGGCGTAAAGGTTGCCGTCACTGTCCTGCCATTGCGCACTATATCCAACCTGCGGCGCAGTCAGACCGTCGGACGCGGGAGCGGTAAAGGCCGCACCGTTCTTGACAATGATTTGAATATTATCGGCGCTGCCGCCCAGCTTGCCGCCGTTCAAATCAAGCGTAACTGCTTTCAGTCCGTCAGAGCCCAGTGTGTCAGTGTTCAGGACTTCAAGGACGGGGCGAAAACCGACAATCACGTACTGATAGGTAGCACTGCTGAAGTCCCAGTTGCGGGCCGAGGAATACCCCCGAAGCGCATGATACGACGAGCCGCTTCTTGCTGTGTCCTGCCCCCACGATAACATGCGGTACCAGTTTTTGATGTAGCTGCTGTTCTTGTCCAGCACCGCATCCCACTCATTGCTTTGGGGCGTACCGTGCGCTGAATCGCCTGAACCGGTATACCAACTTCCCACAGACGGCGCGCGCAGGGTATAGTCCACACTGCCGCCGGTATAGCTCTTGCCGAAAATCAGGCCGGCGTTATTCAGTTCATCCCAGCTTACGGTGTGCGTTACGGCATAATCCGCCACAAACAGGCTGTGGGAGTATGTGTTCTGTTCCGCATATTCCTCCGTAGTCGCCATTGCCGATGTGAGCTTGTAGGCGTCCACCGTCCCGGCGTAGGTAAAGGGAACATAGTGCAGGGTGGTGTCCGGCACTGAAACCGCTCCATAACTGTTTCCGGTGTTTACCGTGCCGGGAATATTTTCGCCGGAGAGGTCAAACCAGTATGTCCCGCCGGGGGTGAGGTTGAATTGCTCGGCAGGCGTCCATTGTGCCGTCAGTGTGATGTCACTTGTGATCGTTTGGTTGAACTCGTATTTGGTGTCACCGTTGTACCAACCTACAAAGTCATATCCGGCTTTAAGCGGCGTAGAGACAGGTGCGACCACCTTATTACCGCTTGCCACAACCTCAAGTGCGTAGCGGCTGTCGCCATTCATAAATGTCACGGTGTTTTCTTTAATACAACTCTCGTTGATACCGGCGTAGAATATACCGCCGTGGATTTCGCCGTAATTGCCGACATAACCTGTAAAGGCTGTCGGGGTATCGCTTGTGCAGAAAATTCCGCCGGCATAGCTGGGCAGGGATGTCTGCCCCGTTACAGTACCTCCGTTGGCGTAAAGGTGGCTTACACTGCCGCTTCCGCGGGTCAGCGTTATATTACCTTTTACCACACCGCCCGCCGGCAGAGAGCTGTCTGCATGAGTTGCGGTTGGATTGCTGTCAATAAGAGTGAGTATTGAATCCGGCGACGCAGAGCTATCAGCTAACTGAATGTTACCTGTGAGAACATAACCGTTGAGGTCAAGAGTAATATTTTTATCAGTCAGGTCAAGTGTGCTTGAAAGTTTGATGTCGCCAACCAGCTTGATGGAGGTTTCACCTGCCTCAAGGGCTTCTCTTAATTCATCCTCAGTGGATACGCTCTTTACCCACAGTGCCGTCAGAGTGGTAACGCCTGCCGGAACGCTGTCGCCGGGGGCGTAGAGCTTGCCATCGCTGCCAAGCCACTTAAAATAATCGCCTGTGTCGCCGTCGGGACGGGTCAGACCGTCGGACGCAGGAGCGGTAAAGGCCGCGCCGTTCTTGACAATGATCTGAATATCATCGGCGCTGCCGCCCAGCTTGCCGCCGTTCAAATCAAGCGTAACTGCTTTCAGTCCGTCAGAGCCCAGTGCGTCAGTGTTCAGGACTTCAAGGACGGGGCGAAAACCGACAAGCACGTACCGATAGGTAGCAATGGTGCCGTTCCAGTAGCGGGCCGAGGAAGACCCCCGAACCGCACGAGACGACGAGTTGTATCTTGCTGTGTCCTGCCCCCACGAATATATGCCATTCCAGTTTTTGATGTAGCCGCTGTTCTTGTCCAGCACCGCGTCCCACTCATTGCTTTGGGGCGTACCGCGCTCTGCATCGCCTGAACCGGTACACCACCTTCCCATAGACGGCGCACGCAGGGTATAGGCCACGCTGCCGCCGGTATAGCTCTTGCCGAAAATCAGGCCGGCGTTATTCAGTTCATTCCAGCTTACGGTGTGCGTCACGGCATAATCCGCCACAAACAGGCTGTGGGGGTATTTGTTCTGCGTTGCGTAGTCCTCCGTAGTTTGCATTTCCGATGTGAGCTTATAGGCGTCCACCGTTCCGGCGTAGGTAAATGGAACATAGTGCAGGGTGGTGTCCGGCACTGAGCTGTTTACCGTGCCGGGAATATTTTCACCGGAGAGGTCAAACCAGTACGTTCCGCCGGGGGTGAGGTTGAATTGCTCGGCAGGCGCAGCATTTGCCAGCAGCATAGGCGCGGCCAGCGAACCCAGCGCGGCAGCCGCCGCCATGTAGCGGGTAATGTCCAGCTCGTCGATTTCCTCGTCCGTCAGCTCCGCCTTTGCCTCGTCAATGGCTTCCAGTTGGGCCGTCACTTCCTCCGCGTTGTCCTCCGTGATTTCCTCCGCGTCGGGAAGCGCATCAATCATGGCCTGTACGCGCTCTACGGTCATAGCTTCCGCCGCGTTGCCCTCTGCGCCGCATATCTCGCAGACGTAGCCGCAGGGCGTTCCCGCCGTGGCAGGGGTATAGCCGCAGTCCTCGTCATGCTCATGCTGGCAGTTTAATTGCTTTGTGATACAGCCGCTTTCCTCGCTGCACACATGGGTACACTCGGTAGGCTCGTCCGCATTGGACGAGGTAGCATTGTTGCCTGATACGCTGTTCTGGGGGTAGCAGTCCACACAGGCCGCTTGCGGTAACGCCGCCGCCTGTCTGCCCGCTTTCTTCGGCAAGGGCCGTTGCGGGCAGCATTGTCAGCACCATGCAGCAGATCAGCAGGATGCTGAGTATTCGTTTTTTCATGTTTGCTCCTCACTTTCTCCCGCATCCTCCGTGCGGTTTGTTTTTTTCTTTTTGAGCCGGATGCAGATCACGGTCAGCGTC
The DNA here is from genome assembly GCA_004557655.1 of Clostridiales bacterium. Taxonomy (GTDB): domain Bacteria; phylum Bacillota; class Clostridia; order Oscillospirales; family Oscillospiraceae; genus Vescimonas. Next base: position 3,437 of record SFGJ01000066.1, read on the forward strand.
ACGCCTACCACAAAGGCGGCGATGCCGACCACGATGTACGCGCCCGCGTCCTCCCGCAGCAGCACCGAGCCGTAGCCCTCCGCCACAGCGGAGACGCCCGGCGCCTGTACGCCATGCAGGAGAACGCTGATACCGGCAAGGAGAAACAGGCCAAACACTGTAAGAGAAAAAAGCTCACGGTTTTCACGCCGCCGCCTGTACCGCCGCGTCCTGCGGCGGATCTCCCGCACCCGGATTTCCGTCCTACCGGTCATAATCAAAACCTCCTTTCGCGTTTTGTCATCGGGGCGTCTTTTGCACCCCTCTACTATCCTAAATACAAAAAATCAGAAATCCTCTCACCCAAAATCAAAATTTTTTCAAAAAATTTTCAAAAAAAATTGGAGCCGCCCCGATTTGGGACGGCTCCATGCGCCAGTCAGCGTATTATTTCAAATGAATATTCAGGTTTGGCAAGGACCGCTTTACCGCGAACAGACAGGCGATCAGCAGCGACGGGAACAGGTAGCCCGTCATGTTCCACGGGCTGTCCGCCGTAATGAGCAGGTTATAG
>SFGJ01000067.1 GCA_004557655.1 Clostridiales bacterium
CCTGTTCCGCTGTGTCTCCATCCGGGAAAACACGGACGGCACCTTTGCCATCACGGCGGTGCAGCACGTACCGGAAAAAGAAGCCATCGTGGATAACGGGGCCAGCTTTGAGCCGCAGTCAGGCACCCTGAACAGCGTTATTCCACCGGCAGTGCAGCACCTGACGGTGGAGGTGAGCGCGGCTGACGGTCAGTATCTGGCACAGGCGAAATGGGACACGCCGCGGGTGGTGAAGGGTGTGCGCTTCAGTCTGCGCCTGACCAGTGGAAGCGGTGAAAACAGCCGCCTGGTGACCACCGCCATCACCGCAGACACGGCGCACCGTTTCAGTGGCCTGCCGCTCGGGGAATACACCCTGACAGTCAGGGCAATTAACAGTTATGGCCAGCAGGGCGAACCGGCCACCACCACCTTCCGGATTAACGCGCCAGCAAAACCCGCCACCATTGAACTGACGCCGGGGTATTTTCAGATAACGGCGGTACCGGTGCTGGCGGTGTATGACCCGACGGTACAGTTTGAATTCTGGTTCTCCGAAAAACGCATCACGAACACGGCACAGGTGGAAAAATCTGCCCGTTATCTGGGGACCGGCAGTCAGTGGACTGTCCAGGGGAGCCGGATTAAGCCGGGGACGGATTTCTGGTTTTATGTGCGCAGCGTCAATCTGGTGGGCAAGTCTGCGTTTGTGGAAGCCAGCGGGCAGGCCAGTAATGATGGTGAAGGGTATCTGGAAATTTTCCGGGAAAAAATAGGAAAACTGCATCTGGCTCAGAGGTTGTGGGAACTGATAGATAACAGCCAGCTTGCAGATGAGATGGCGGAGATGAAGACCAGCATCACGGAAACCCGCAATGAAATCACACAGACGGTCAACAAAACACTGGAGAACCAGAGCGCCACCATACAGCAGATACAGCGCGTGCAGAAGGACACAAATGATGACCTGGCTGCACTCTACATGCTGAAAGTACAAAAAACCAAAAACGGCATTCCTTATGTGGCCGGGATTGGTGCAGGGATTGAGGATACTGATGGCCAGCCACTGAGCAACATACTGCTGCTGGCTGACCGTATCGCGATGATAAATCCGGAGAGCGGCAACAGCACTCCGTTATTTGTGGCGCAGGGGAATCAGCTGTTCATGAACGACGTGTTCCTGAAACGACTGTTTGCGGTGAGCATCACCTCGTCCGGCAATCCCCCAGCATTTTCCCTGACGCCGGAAGGAAAGCTGACGGCAAGGAACGCGGATATCAGCGGAGCAATTACCGCGAATACCGGCACGCTCAATAATGTCACCATTAACGAGAACTGTGTCATCAGAGGGAAACTGTCTGCAAACCAGATTGAAGGCGACCTGGTGAAGACGGTGGGGAAAGCCTTTCCCCGGAATAACAGTTATGCCAGCGGTACGGTAACCGTCACAGTTTACGATGACCAGGGCTTCGACCGGCAGATTATCATTCCCCCGGTGCTGTTTCGCGGGACGAAACACCAGAATTTCAACAGCCCGAATCAGCAGTCGTACTGGTATTCCACCTGTAAGCTGCAGGTGCTGAAGAACGGGGTTGAGATTTTCCATGAACCGGCAACGGATGTCAGCCGGGTGTTCTCATCGGTGATAGATATGCCGGCAGGGCGGGGTCATGTCACCCTGACGTTTAATGTGTCGTCGGCCGGTGCGAACAACTGGACGCCGACAACGTACATCAGTGATTTACTGGTTGTGGTCATGAAAAAATCCACGGCAGGGATCAGTATCAGCTGACGGTTTATTAACCCGGACGGGCACCTCAGGAGGTGCCTTTTTTATTGACTGAAAACAAAGAGGTAATCATGCGGCATTTATACGCAACGATATTATTGTTTACTACCCTGCTGGCAGGAATTGCCTTTCCTGCACAGGCTGAAAGCGGACACGGTGCATTTTCTGTGGGGTACACACAGGTGCACCCGGACGGTACGCCAGGGCTTTCCGGTACCGGCATCAGGGCCGGCGATCTGAAAGGGATTAATGTGAAATACCGTTATGAGTTCACGGATCACCTGGGCGGCATTGTCGCGCTGAGTTATGCATCGGTGAAGAAAAGTGACACGATGAAGACGGGTGAAAATACCTTCCATTATGAAAGCCTGCGCGGTCGTTATGTCAGTCTGATGGCCGGCCCTGTCTGGCAGCTCAGTGAGCGGGTCAGTCTCTATGGCATGGCCGGGATGGCGTACACCCGCTGGTCTGACAGTGTTCAGGATTACCGGCGTGATGAAGTGAAACCGGGGTATGTGAAGGAGACCACCACCGCCAGTGATGGTCATACTGCGCGTCATCTGTCGCCGGCCTGGAATGCCGGGATTCAGTTCAGTCCCGTAGAGACGGTGGTTATTGACCTTGCTTATGAAGGTTCCGGCAGTGGCGACTGGCGCACTGACGGTTTCATCGTGGGTGTCGGCTATAAATTCTGATTAGCCAGGTAACACAGTGTTATGACAGCCCGCCGGTTCAGGCGGGCTTTTTTGTGGGGTGAATATGGCAGTAAAGATTTCAGGTGTGCTGAAAGACGGCACAGGAAAACCAATACAGAACTGCACCATTCAACTGAAAGCCAGACGTAACAGCACCACGGTGGTGGTGAACACGGTGGCCTCTGAAAATCCGGATGAGGCAGGGCGTTACAGCATGGACGTCGAGTATGGTCAGTACAGCGTCACTCTGTTGGTGGAGGGATTCCCTCCATCACATGCCGGGACCATCACCGTGTATGAAGATTCTCAACCGGGGACGCTGAATGATTTTCTCGGTGCCATGTCGGAGGATGACGTCCGGCCGGAGGCAATGCGTCGTTTTGAACTGATGGTGGAAGAAGCGGCGCGTCACGCAGAGGAGGCGAAGAAGAATGCCGGAGAGGCGGAGACATCAGCGAGGAATGCCGGCATATCAGCCAGTCAGGCAGAAGAGAGCGCTGCAAATGCTGACACTTCAGCAGGGGATGCATCGGAGTCAGCCCGGCAGGCGGCAGAAAGTGCAGCCGCTGCAAAGCAGTCAGAGGAGGCGTCCTCGTCCTCGGCCTCTGCGGCCGCTCAAAAAGCCAGTGAGTCATCACAAAGTGCAGCAGATGCTGAATTGTCAAGAAAGACGGCAGAAAGTGCAGCCGGTAATGCAGCCAGGGATGCAACGACCGCAACAGAAAAAGCCCGGGAGTCAGCAGAAAGCGCACGAATCCCCACCGTGGTGGGACCTCCCGGGCCAAAGGGGGAACAGGGGCCCGCGGGTCCTCAGGGGCCGAAGGGTGATAAGGGAGAGCGCGGTGACACCGGCCCTGTCGGGGCAACCGGCGAACGGGGACCGGCAGGTGATGCTGGTCCGGCAGGCCCGCAGGGGCCGAAAGGTGACAGGGGAGAGCGGGGAGAGACCGGTCTGACGGGAAATGCAGGTCCACAGGGTCCAAAGGGAGATACCGGTGCGGCAGGCCCGGCAGGCCCACAGGGACCGAAAGGAGAAACAGGTGCGGCTGGCCCGGTGGGGGCAACCGGACCTCAGGGACCGAAGGGCGACCCGGGGGAGACACAAATCCGTTTTCGTCTGGGGCCGGCGAGCATTATTGAGACAAACAGCAATGGCTGGTTCCCGGGTACAGATGGTGCGCTCATCACCGGACTGACCTTTCTTGACCCCAAAGATGCCACACAGGTTCAGGGGCTGTTTCAGCATTTGCAGGTCAGGTTTGGTGACGGGCCGTGGCAGGATGTTAAGGGGCTGGATGAAGTGGGCAGTGATACAGGCAGAACAGGAGAATGACATGAA
>SFGJ01000022.1 GCA_004557655.1 Clostridiales bacterium
CCTTCAAGAACGTATGGGTGTTCTGCGAGCAGCGTCAGGGCGTGATGATGCCCACCACCTTCGAACTGATCTCCGAGGGTCGCAAGCTGGCCAATGAGCTGGGTGTCGAGCTGTGCGGCATCCTGCTGGGCGACAACGTGGACGGCATCGCCGCCGAGCTGGGCGAGTACGGCGCCGACAAGGTGTACGTCTACAACTCCCCGCTGCTGAAGGACTTCACCACCGATGCCTACACCAAGGTGATCGTGGAGGCCGTTGAGGAGCTGAAGCCCGAGGTGCTGCTGTTCGGCGCCTCCAACATCGGCCGTGACCTGGCTCCCCGCTGCGCCGCCCGCCTGCACACCGGCCTGTGCGCGGACTGCACCCACCTGGACATCGACATGCCCAACTACAAGGGCTTCCTGCGCGAGGCCTCCACGCTGCCCGAGGAGCGCATCGAGAAGCTGGGCACCGTGATGATCAACCGCGAGCCCCATGACGTGTCCCGCGACCTGAAGATGACCCGTCCCGCTTTCGGCGGCCACCTGATGGCCTCCATCATCTGCCCCCGCTTCCGCCCCGCTATGGCGACCGTTCGCCCCGGCGTTATGAAGAAGCGCGAGTGCAAGAAGAACGTGGAGATCCTGCATCCCGCGTTCGCTCTGGAAGCTGCTGACATCCACACCGAGGTCACCGAGACCGTCAAGGCCGCCAAGAAGCTGGTCGACCTGATCGGCGCTGACTTCATCGTGTCCGTTGGCCGGAGAAGGGCATCAAGCTGGCCGAGGAGTTGGCGGAAGTCCTGGGCGGCGTCGTGGGCTCCTCCCGCGCCTGCGTGGACTCCGGCTGGATCTCCGCTGACCATCAGGTCGGCCAGACCGGTAAGACCGTCCATCCCAAGGTCTATGTTGCTCTGGGTATCTCCGGCGCCATCCAGCACAAGGCCGGCATGCAGGATTCCGAGTGCATCATCGCCGTCAACAAGAACGATACCGCTCCCATCTTCGAGGTGGCTGACTACGGTATCGTGGGCGACCTGTTCAAGGTCGTTCCCGAGCTGATCGAGTCCATCAAGGCTGCCAAGGCCGCTAAGTAACCACGCTTTCTTCCTTCTCTTCTTACATTGCGGATTCACTCCAAGACCCGCGGGCAGGCCCCTCCTACATCACATCCAATACATCCCATCTTTCATCTCGGCGAACCATGGTTTATGGAAAGCTTGCTCATCTCTACCTGTACCAATTTTAGCGACTTTCAGCCTGCTCCGGGTCTGGAGCATCTGCAACTGGCAGTATGCTTTGAGTAGAAAAATTTTATTAGTGCTTCGAGGCGAAGCATAATCTCTATGAGTTTGATGTCGGCAATGAGTCCGGATGGATGTACAAGGTCAACGGCTGGTTCCCCAACTACGGCTGTTCCCGCTATCAGGTAGAAGACGGCGACGTGATCTGCTGGGTCTACACCTGCGATTTGGGTGCGGACGTAGGTGATAACTCTATGAACGGTTGAGATCGTCAGATGCGGCTTGCTTTAGAAAAAGAGGGAGATGGGGCTTTGGCACTGATAACCAAAGCCCCCATCTTCCTCGTTTCAAAGCGGTCTTGGCAGCCCGGCAAAAGCGAAGAGCAGCTTTTCGGTGTCGTGCAAGTTTACCACTGAATGCATAGGCCTTCCCTACGCGGCGTTAATTAGATTTACCAGATATTGGATGGTGTTATGTGTTGGACTTTTTTAGGCTGTAAAGAGCTGCTCCAGAGTACAGCTTGAGAACTTGTAGTGGGGCAAACAGTCAGTGACTATGCGGAATGCAGCGGCTATGACTGCCTGCGCCGGACATTACGCAGTTCTTCACACGCAGGAGGTCACTGGTTCGAGTCCAGCAGTCTCCACCAAAAAGTTCCTGATTTCTTACGAAATCAGGAACTTTTTTATGAGCCAAAATAGTGACGCAGTATTTTTTCATTTTTGCCCGACAGTGAATTGTCAAACTAAGTGCAACAGGAAAAGAGTTCAAAGTCCCGGAGTTCCTGATCAGAATGAAAGTGCAGCCTTTCTTCGATCCTGCGCCAGTTTGCGAACTCAGGCCCACAGTCGCAGGTAATTGTCCACAGCCCCTTTTCGATCTATATTTAACGCAAACACTGCGGATAGGAAAACCCTTTTTGGATCCTATCCGCAGTGTGTTTTTTTGATTCTATTTTGCAGCGCGCCCTTATAGATAACTTAGTCAATAGCGAAGTCGCACCGGACGGTGACGCGGCTCCTGCCGCCATAGGTACAGGTAAACAGGGTCAGCGGATAGTCACCGGAGATCATATCCTCCACCGCACTCGAGTCAAGCACCTGAACCTCGGCCACCGCATAACGAGTAACTGTGCCGTCCAGACCGGTGAACAGGGCGGTCTCCCCGGTCTTTAACTCTTTCAGACGGCCAAAGTGCTGCGCATAGTTGTGGGCGCAGATCACCATATCACCGCCCCTCACCGAGCCGTAGTACCGGCACGGCGAAAGCTTCAGTTTCGCTTCGCTCCAATCCTCCATGACGGGCAGCTCCAACCCTAAAGTGGGCAAACTGATGAACCCCACATATTCGTGGCCGTCCACCGGAATGGCGGCCATCTTGGGTGAGAGCGGATCGATTGCAATGTCCTTCCGTTCTCGGATCTCCTCCACCAGCAGCGGAAGTACCTCACCAGATACCTTGCCCGCTGTGTTGCTTTCTCTCCAATTCCGGGCCAACAGGGCCACTGCGGCCAGTATCATGGCGAGTCCCGCACAGATCAGGAGCGTTCCCAGCTTTTTACTGCGCATACTTAGATTTCCTCCTCAGCGCTGCACCGCTTACGATCAGCACCAGGCCCAGCGTCAGCAGTACCGGCACGGGCCAGTTCACCTGTCCCGTCTGGGGCAGCGTGGTGCCGGGTTTATCCGGGGTGTCCGGTGTGGAAGGCGTTTTCTTCAGCTCGAACTTCTCAGAAACGCTGATCTCATACAGATAGTGGTCCTTATCCCACAGGGGAACGGATACCAGAAACGGCGTGATCTTCTCGAAACCGGAAATGGTCTTTGTCTGAAGGATAAGATACAAGCCCAGTTTCAAACCGTCAAAGGTCACAACGCCGTTTTCGAAAGAGGACGGCTTAAGCCCATCGGGTGCCTGGACCATACCGGCCAGCTCCTTCGCCAGGTCCGGCGTTAGGTTCTCTTCGGACAGATCTTTATCCTTGTAGGCGGACAAGGGGACAAAGCTGAAGTCGCCGTCAATATCCTGCAGCGTGCCGATCTGAAAGGCGCGAAGCGCTCCGTCCGGCAATGCTTTGTCCTGAAATTTCCATTGAATGGTAATCGTCCCCCCTTTCCCGAGATCCGGCGCTTCATGACCGAAGACCGCTGTCACGCAAAGGCTCAGCAGCAGTATAATGCTCAGGAAAAAGGCTGTGACATGTTTCATCCTTCATCACCCTTTCCTTTTGTTCGATGGGGTATCAGTACTACGACCAGCATCACCACCAGAATGGGCGCTGCCACAAGCGGTGCAACCTGCAGTGGCTCGATCTGCATGGCGTCCGCCGTCACGCGGATAGTGGATGCGCCGGCATGATTTTCTACCCGATGTCCCCGCACCAGCAGACGGTGGCTGTTGATCCCGTAAGGCGTGCAGGTGACAAGTGTGCAATAATCCTCACCTTCCACGATGGCCAGATCGCCCAACTCATTGGGCAGCACGGTGCGGATCTGATCTACTTCGTAGGTCAAGGTTTCGTCCAGCACACGCAGCATAAATACATCGCCCGTCTCCAATTCATCCAGATTGGTAAACAGCTTGGCGCTGGGCAGGCCGCGGTGGCCGGAAAGAACGCAGTGGGTACTCTCTCCGCCAACCGGCAGTGAAGATCCCGGGACATGGCCGATGGCGACCTGCAGGACCGCTTCATCGGTGCCGTGGTAGATAGGAAGATTGCACCTTACCTTAGGGATCTCAATGTAGCCCATAACACCGTTGTCCGCGATATTCAGCAGGGCAGCATAGGCTTTCTTCTGTTCCTCTGCCATGACAAAGCGGTTCATCCTGTCGCCCAGTGTTTTGTTGTAAATCCTTGCGTCCTCCCATAGCCGGTCATAAGCATTCTCATCCAAATTCGCTACCTGTTCGGCATAGCTGGCGATGGCGCGGGACTGGTGGAACGAGTTCCAGAAATCACTGATGGTCGGATATAACAGGAGCAGCGCTCCAATAAGAAATGCGGCGATAAGGATCACAGTCACAAAACTGCTTTTCTTTTTCATCAGGGGCCTCCTTACCGCCGCAGGGAGACGGCGCACCGTCTTCCTGCGGCGGCAGTTTCCGGGTATGGGAATTCAGAGAATCGTAGTAATTACTTGTTGTTCATGCGCTTGCGGATGACCAGAAACACAGCGGCGCCCACCATCAGCGTACCGCCGATGATGTAGAACAGCGTGGTGCCGATGCCGCCGGTCTCAGGCAGTGTCGCGCCGGCGTTGTTCTGGACGGTGGTGGTTACGGTGCCGCCGGCCATATTGCCGTCCTCAGCTGCGCCGCTACCGACATTGATGGTCAGAGCGGTCAGGGCGGGAGTATTCTCCCCCTTATCCAGCGTGGCAGCGATGACAATTGTGATGGGATCCTTCACCCGGTTGTAGCCGACGGGAGCTTTAGTCTCGTACAGTTCATATGTACCGGCATCCAAACCCGCGACCCAGGCCAGACCATCAGTACCGGTGGTCAAAGCGGTCCCCTTATCCTGAGTATCCACCCAACCGGTGACCTTATTGTCGGCGACAGTGACCCACTTGCCATTCCAAGTCGCCTCAGTTTCTGCCTTAACGCACTTCAGCTTGAATTCAGCTCCGGACAGATGCTTCGTAGTATCAGCGCCGTCCACCTTGTTGACATTCAGCTGATAGGTGAACACCAGAACGGTATCCTCAGGGGTATGGCTGGTGGGAGGTGTACCTGTACCGGAGAAGTTGGGGTTGCTGGCATACTCCAGATAGACCTCGTTGGGGTTGCCGGGCTGGCCGATTACAGCGGTGTTGAGCAGCTTGGCGGTGTACTTCACGACGATCTCACTGTCGGAAGTGACGCTCGCAACCGTTTTCAGATTGTCAAAGGTAATGGTCAAGCTGCCGCCGCCAGCGGTAGCAGCCGCATTGGGGGTCACAGTGTAACCGGTGTTCAGCTCCGTGTCAACAGAGCCATTGCGCACATAAACCTTCACATCGCCTTTGTACTGCAAGCCCGTGCTGAGCGTATCGTGGAACACATACCGATAGGTTTCATAGTCATCATAGTTGCCGGGCAGCGTACCCACCAACCGGAAGGGAACACTGGAGCCGATGCACCAGTCAGCAGCCTCCCCCCAGTTGCCGTCGGTATCCATGACGCTCTTGTCGACCGATGGAACTTCATACTTCTTTTGAATGGTGATATCGCCCTTGTTTGTCACCTGCAGCAGTGCGGAGTTCATCGCGTCGCCAACACCCGGAGCGGTCGTGTCCACCAGCAGATAGTAGCCGGCATTCAGGTTGACAGAGGTCGCACCGGCGGCAATAGCGGTCGCTGTGCTGGTCAAATGCCGGGCTGCTACGTCGGCAAACGCCCTGGCCACATCGCTTCCATCGCTTTGATCCGCCATGACAGCCGCCACATCTGCGGCGGTGGTGCAGTCAGCAAAAAGATTCTTACTGCTGACAATAAACCGGGAGTCCGCTTTCAACGCAGCCAGGAAATCACCGCTTTTGATACCGGTACCCCAGGCCGCATCGCCCAGAGCGGAAGAGGTAGTGCTCTGCGTGCCCTGGAAGATCTGATAGGCATTGTAGGCGTGGCCTGTGGAATTTGATACAGTGGACGCTGCCGTAGGAACAGCCAGTGCCAGCGCCATAACCAGCGCCAGCAACAGGACGACAATCTTTTTCATGGGATTCATTTCCTTTCTCCTTCTAATTTTGCTTGTGGTTATCGCTGTGTGCCGTTTGCGGGGGTCAGGTCATGCGTGAGTCAGTTCGACCACCCTCCTTCCTGCGCTTGTCACGGTAAAGCAACAGGCTTGCCGCGCCTGCCAACAGCACCGCACCGGGGATAACGAAGGTCTTTGCGCCGGCACCTCCTGTTTCAGGGAGTTCATAAACAACAGGTTCCTCCTGTGTGTAGACAAAAACTCGGTTCTCCGCAGTTTCCGGAGACAGTGTGAAGGTATAGTCATCCGCAAGACCGAATCCGGCAGGCACTTCAATCTCATGCAGTGTATAGCTGCCCCGCGGCAATTCGAGAATCTGAAACCTGCCGTCATTATCCGTGACCAGCTCAATGGCAGTGCCGCCGGCACTGTACCGATACTGAGTCCCATTCATCACGAACTTGATGGCTGCACCTGTGCTGTCCAATAGTTGATATTTGGCATTAGGGACAGGTGTTGTCTGATCCGCCGCGCTGACCTTAAGGAATTGGAACGTGTAGGTAATGGGCGGGTCGGCCACCGTGACGGTGTATGTCCCGGAGGGGATAGCAGCTGCACTCAGCGTGATATTGTTCCAATTTTTCCATTCATCCGCAATCAGATAACCGTCAGGGGCGGTCTTTTCCCGCAACTGGAACTCTCCGGCAGGCAAACCAATGATTTTAAGATTCCCATTGTTATCCGTCTCAAAAACGCGCACATGACCTGATACCGAAGAAGGAATATTCCATGAGTAGCCTACGTAACGGTAAACGCCGGCTGATATTGGGACGCAGTACACACCTATGTACATTTCCTTTCCAGTCCCCGCATTTCCTTCGCCAACAGGCCGAGGATCCATGGTCCAGAAATTCATCTCAAATGTGGCACCGGGCAGTGTCTTGCCGGTTACCTGATCCTTCTTGGTGATGTTGAGGGTGTATTCCTCGCCTTTCAGTCGGTTGGTAAAGGCAACTCCGCCAGACTTGGCACTGCGGAGGATAACGGTAGATTCCTTGTGTACATTGTTGGACGAGAACACCTCAAGTCCCGTTTTGTCATTGACAACCTTGACAGTTGTCGGGAAGCAATATTCTACTGTGCTTCCACCTAGACTACTGTTGATTAATTGACGTGCTTTTACCGTTACCGTCATGGTATAGGTTGTCGTGTCATAAGTAATATTCTCTGATGAATAGGCAGTCTCTTTGATTTTATAAGTATAGGTACCCGGTTCCTTAAACAGAATCGTTGGAAATGTAAGGTTCCCGGCGGCATCAACCGTTCCGGTATAGGCATCTGCCGCGTTCTTAGTGTTAGTGACCGTGACCTTAAATCTGCCCTCGGTGATAGAGGCCGCCTTGCCGTCCGGCTTCAAAAACGACTTTTTTCCCGCCAGAATCAATCGTGTAGGCAGCGTTTCTTCCGGGGGTCTATAACCAAAGTAGACAGTGCCATTACTCATAATACCGCCGCCGTATCTGGCTGCATAATTGCCTGTAATATACACGCTGGCGGCATTCCGGGCATTATTCTTGTCAGCATCACTGGGATGGGCCGTTAGGCCGATGATGGTACTTGCCGTACAGTATTGATCCGCTTTTGTCAGTGTGATCCTTGAGCCGTCGCGACTGCCGCTCCACTTGGGATCGCCGCCGCCCAGCATAGCGGAATAGATTCTGGTATTTCCGCCCATGTAAACATCCTGATGCCCGTCCGCGGCTTTTGAGATGGGGTAGGGGTCCGGATTCCCGGCAGGGCCGGTATAATTATAATTTGTTATGTCTTTTGCCTCATCACTGTCTCGCGGCTTTCCATTCGCTCCGCCGTCATAGTTGTCAAAAATTGCGACGCTGCTATCTACAAACACAAACGTATTGCTGACGAAACAGCTGCTGAAACCGCCCCCGATATGCTTGGCTGTATTCTCTGAAATGAGCGTATTATAAAGATACATGTTAGATCTGTGCCCAACATAAATGCCGCCTCCGCCAAACATATTATCTGCCTGCATACTGTTATTTGTGATGTAAGTTTTGCCGCCATTTTCACTCTTTAGGGTACATTTGCTGCTATAGTTAATGCATATGCCGGCACCCTGGCCCTTCAAGCATCTATTGGAGGAAATATACCCATTAGAAATATTCATTTTCGCACCGTTAGAGGGTGCATCATTCTCTTCAATTGTGGCTTCAATACCGCCGCCTTCCAGTTTACTATAGTTGCCGGTAACATATCCGCCAGTCATGGTTAAATACGTTCTGTAACCCAAATATAACCCGCCGCCACCTATTCTCACCTTACCATCGAAATAGCCGTTTGCGCTATTGCAGGTAATGTACCCGTTTGACAAGGTGATTGAAGGGCCACCGGAGCTCTTGGAACTGGAACTGCAGTAAAGTCCTCCGCCAACTCTGTCAACATAGTTGCCGCTAATGATGCCACCTGTCATGACAAGCTTGCAGTCCCTGCCATACATATAGATTGCACCGCCATGCGAGTAAGAACGGTTTGCCGCCAGGACTCCGCCCTCCAAGTTAAATGTTCCGCCCTGAATTGTAACCGCGCTATAATAGGTATCGTAGTCTGCGCTTGCAGATATGCCTTCTGCTCCTGGCCGTTCAGCATTACCAAAATTGCAGATGTATCCAGCCTTCATTGTTACGGTTCCGCTTGTTTGGTAAATAGCAACCTGGCCATCACTTGTTCCACTGCCAACAATAGCTCCTGCCTGGCCGCCTCCCAAGGAAACAGTACGCGTCCACTGCGTTTCGGCCGTTAAATGCCTGGTAGCATCTGTTTCGCTGCTTTCCACAACATAATAGGTAAGCCTGTTTGATGTGATGGAGGCTAATGACTTTCTTGATTCAGCGTACATAATACTACTGCGCTTGGATTTGGTTTCTTTTGTGGATGTTCCGTCAGCATTTGCCTTGCTGTCCTCAATTGTTAGTGAGCCTCCGTTGACATAAAAAAGATTTGCATTTTTAGTAGTTTTTGTGAAAACAATTTTATAACCGTTGAGGTCAATGGTTGTATTTTTGCCGCTGGCAATCGTAATTGTATTAGAAGTGGTGATATCCGCCCCCAGCACAACCGTACCCCCCGCTTCACACGCCGCTTTCAGGGCAGTCGCATCAGTAATGTTTCCGGTTGCGGCCAAAAGGGATACACTATACAAATTAGCAAGCCGGTAGGCATGCAGCGCCGTCAGCCTATCAGTATTGAGCTGGGCCCTCTGCTCGTCGGTCAGGGTCTCATAGGCCGCGCCGGCCCGCTCCACTTGCCGGGCCAGTTCCGCACAATAGGCGTCATAACCCTCGGTGTCCTCTGCCGCCAGCAGCTCCGCCATTCTGGCTTCCGCTTCCTCCGGGCTGGGCAGTGCGTCGATCAGCGCCGCCACTTCCTCTGTCCGGATATGCCGGGCTGCATCATTGGCGTAACACTCCTCGTTATGGGTATGCTCCAATAGCTCGCAGATCAGTTCCCACTCCGTTTCAGTGTCCTCATCAGCAGGGAGATAGCAGTCCTCAGTGTGGGTATGGTTCTTCATCTCCATAAGACCGCAAGTCTGTATGTGCTGCGTTGTATAGCAGCTATCCTCGTGCCGATGCGTCTCACTCTCCGGTTCCGTACAGGTCAGCACGCTTTCCTCGCTGTAACACTCATCGCTGTGAACGTGTCCCGTCTCGCCCTCCTCCCAGCCGCAGATGGGCAGAGCCGCCTCTGCCGCTACCTGCCGATAGCAGCCCTGCTCAACGGAGTGTTTGTGCTCCTCCATGCCGCAGGTCAGCTCACGCTCCAGCGTCTCGGCGGGCCGCATCAGTACGTAGGTAGTGCCAATCACCACCAGACAGCCTAATACGCCCGCCAGTCGCTTCCACTTCTGTCTGCGACGCTTATTTTCCAGAACACCGTCTGCGTTTGACAGCATCCCGCTCTTCATTTCATTTCCCCCTTTGTCCGGTTACCCGACGCGTCCCATCCGTTCCATGGGCCAGACGCACAACACGATTTTTCCAACAATTTGTTCCTCTGCCACGCAGCCCACCAGCGTGTTGCGGGAGTCTACAGAGGTAGAGCGGTGGTCGCCCATGACAAACACCCGTCCGTCCGGCACCTGATAGGGCAGCTTCAGGTCGCAGTCGCCAAGGGCTTTTTCTGTTATGTACGGCTCGTCGATCTCGACGTTGTTCACATAGACGGTACCGTCCTCGTTGATGTTCACCCACTGTCCGGAGGACGCAATGACACGCTTTACAAGCATTTTGTTGTTATAGTAAAACGCAATCACATCGCCTGTGCGGACGGTGGAGCCTTTCACCGCTACCACGATCTCCCCCTCCTTAAGTGTGGGGGTCATGGAGCTTCCGTAGATTTGCAGAATGGGTAGCCACAGCGTGGCGATCAGCACTGCCGCAGCAGCCACAATGACCAGTGCGCAGATGGTGCTGCGTAGCACCCTGCCTAAGCGGGCGCGATAGCTGACGCGGGCCACCTCTTTTTCCAGTTGGGCCGTAGTGGGCAGTGTAGTGTTCCCTTTCATGAGTTCGCCGCCTCTTTGCTGATGGTATTCAGCAAATCCTTCAGAGCGCTGTGCTGGTCAATTACCTGCTGTATTTTTTCCTGCGCCTGCTGCCATGCCTGGTTGGTGTTTTCCTCCGCCTCACGGGTCATAGCTTCACACTTGGCGCGAGTCTCGGCCTCCATGGCTTGGCACCGAGTCTGCATCTCCGACAGCAGTGCGTCAGCCTTCTGTTGGCTCTCCGTTTCCAGTTTTCGGCAAACCATTGTCTGCCGTTCGCTAAAGGTCTGCACGTTCTCCAGATACTGCTCCGCCGCCGACTGCGCCGCCTCGAATACTCGGTTCAGCTGCAAAGACGCCTCTGCAATGGATCCAGCTTTGTTCAGCAGCAGCTGCCGGCTGGTCAATTGCGCCTGCGCCTGCTGCAATTGCTCCCGCAGACTGTCAATCTGGCGGCTTTGGTCCAGCAGCAATTCCAGCAGCTCTTTTCGGTTCAACTTATGTAACTCTTGATCTGTCAACTGTTTTGTCCTCCTATCTCGCCTGAAATGTGCAAAAAAAATTTGCAAAATCAACATAATACGCATTATGTTTTTCTCATAAGTCCACATAATGCGCATTATGCGTTATTTGCATATATTTACCATAACTTCGCAGATGTCCATGCATCAAAAAATGCTAAATTTTTCTATTTTATAATAAGATTTCTTTTTTGTCAACCCTTTTTACTATATAATAATAGTTTTTTGTTGAAATATTCATGCGAGCATATACTTAGCAGCAGAGCCACAGAAATTGTTAATACCGACCCGACCTGCAGTTAACGAATGCGGTGACAGAGAAACTGTTTTTTGCTTATTCACCGATTCAGCGCCCATGTGCTCAGATTCAGATAGGCGGCAAAGGTTACCCACAGCAGGTACGGCACCTGCAGCCATGCCGCCGCTTTGTCAACCAGCCGGAAGGACAGGATCATCAGAAGGATCAGCCCCCACAGAATGACCAGCCAGAAAAATGCAAAACCGTAGGCCCGGAAATTAAAGAAAAAGATACTCCAGAAGAAGTTAAATATAAGCTGCGCCCCGAAGAGCAGCAGGCTCCGGGTTCGCTGCCGGGAGGGCGGCGCCATATACACCCGGGCAGTGCCGATTCCCATGAGCAGGAACAATATGCCCCAAACAATCGGAAATACGGCAGCAGGCGGCGACAGCAACGGCTTTATGGCTTCTTCGTTATAGAGCTTTGTGCCGCTTCTGGTCAGCAACCCGGCCAGCGCCCCCACCAGCTCCGTCAGCGCGATCCAAAAAGCATATATCTTCCACTTTGCTTTTTTCATACTTTATCACCCAGCCATAGGATATGCATCCCACAAGCGGGTCTATTCCCGCAAGTGCAGGTAAATTTTGCCTGCAAAAAATCTCCGCCTTGTTTTCCGTTCCCGGCAGGGGTATAATGAACGGTAGAATTCGGTGTAAAGAAGGCTTTCGGGATGCAAGGACCGCAGGACAAAACTTACCTGTTTGAGCAGATGCCGGTTTCCCGGGCGGTGCTGCGGCAGATCCTGCCCTCCATCGCCAGTCAAATGGTTCTGCTGGCGTATAATCTGGCAGATACCTATTTTGTAGGTCTCCTGAACGATCCCGGACAGACGGCGGCGGTGTCCGTGGCCGGCACCGTCACGGTACTGATGACCGCCGTCGCCAATCTTTTCGCCGTGGGCGGCGCCAGCTCCATGGCGCAGGCTTTGGGACGCCATGACGGCCGCAGAGCCGGGGAGATTGCCTCCATTTCCTTTTGGTGGTGTCTGGTGTGCGCCGTGCTTTTTTCTGTCCTGTTCCGTATGCTCTCCTCGCCGCTGCTGCATCTGTGCGGTGCCACGGCGGACACGTACACCGCCGCCGCCTCCTATGCCGGGTGGGTGGTTGTTTTCGGCGGTCCCTGCGCCATTATGAACATTCTTCTATCCAACCTTCTCCGTTCCCGCGGCAGTGCGTTGGCCGCCTCCGCAGGCGTGTCTCTGGGCGGCATTATCAACATCGTTCTGGACCCGTTTTTTGTCCTCCCGCGGTTTCTGGGTCTCGGCGCAGAGGGCGCGGGCCTTGCCACCGCTGTTTCCGGCGGCGTAGGTACGGTTTTTTTACTGCTGTGTGTGCTGCTGCGCCCCGGTGTCCTTTCCCTGCACCCCCGCCATCTGCGCGCCACCCGCACCCAGATAGGCAACATCTTAAAGATCGGTTTTCCCTCCTGTGCCCAGTATCTGCTGACCATGGTGGCAGTGGGGGCGCTGATGAAATTCATGTCCGCTTACGATACCCGCGCCGTGGCGGCTCTGGGCATTGTGAAGAAGCTGGATATGCTCCCGCTGTATGTTTCCATCGGTGTGTCCGGCGGCATATTGCCTCTCCTTGCCTACAACTACGCCTCCGGTGACCAGCAGCGGCGGCACAATGTTTTTCTCCGGGGCTGCCGCATCAGTGTGGTTTTTTCTCTGGTCTGCGTGGGGGTCTATGAGATCTTCGCCCCCACCCTCACGGGTCTCTTCATTGACGATCCCTCCACCATTGCCTACGGCGCCTCCTTCCTGCGTATCATGGTGCTGGCCATGCCCATGATGGCGGTGTGCTACCCCATGATCACGCAGTTTCAGGCCATGGGCCGGGCCAAGGAATCCCTTATTTGCTCGGTTCTCCGCAAAGGTGTTCTGGACATTCCTCTGCTGTTCCTGCTGGACGGGCTGATCCCCATATACGGCTGCACCATGGTCCAGCCGGTGGTGGACTGCATATCCATGGTGGTGGCCTTGCTGCTGTACCGCCGGGTACAGCGGCAGTTGCCACCACTTGACATTCCCGGCATTTTATCCTACAATACAGCCAAGCTCCTGACGCCGAAAGTGATTCTTGAGGCGGAAGATGCGCCAAAGAGAGAATCGCCCGCCCCCGGCGGGTCTTGTGGCCGTGTCGCAGAAGCGATGCGGCTTTTTTGCCGCGCAAAAAACAAACAGGAGGTCAGTTTTATGGAAACCCGAGTCGCTCTCGTCGGCATCATCGTGGAAAACGAGGCGTCCGTTGCAAAGCTGAATGAGCTGCTGCACCGGTATGGCTCTTACATCATCGGCCGCATGGGTCTGCCCTACCGGGAAAAGGGTGTGAACATTATCTCGGTCGTGCTGGATGCGCCACAGGACATTATTTCCGCCCTCAGCGGCCAGATCGGCCGGCTGGACGGGGTCAGCTCCAAAACCCAGTATTCCCATATCATCACCCCCTCGGAAGAATAACTCTCAGAAAGGAACACGGCTATGAAAAAGATCATTTCCCTGCTGCTGGCCTTTGTGCTGGCACTGAGCCTTGCCGCCTGCGGCGCGCAGAAAGAAGAACCCTATGCATCCGTGAACATTCGCTTAGGCGGTCTGAAGGGCCCCACCTCCATGGGCATGGCCAAGCTGCTGGACGATGCCGAAAAGGGCCTCACCGCCAACACATATGACTTCACCATGGCGCCCTCCGCCGGAGAGCTGACCCCCCAGTTGATTAAAGGTGAGCTGGACATTCTGGCTCTGCCGGTAAATGTGGCCGCCATCCTCTACAACCAGACCCAGGGCGCTGTGGAGCTGCTGGCCGCCAGCACTCTGGGCGTGCTGTATATCACCGAAAAGGGCGGCAATACCGTGACAGATGTGAAGTCTCTGGCAGGCAAGACCCTCTACGCCACCGGAAAGGGTGCCACCCCCGAGTATGCTCTGACCTATCTGCTGGCGCAAAGCGGTCTGACTCTGGGCAAGGATGTCACCGTAGAATGGAAGAGCGAACCGTCGGAGATCGTGGCCCTCATGGCCCAGGAGGAGCACTCCATTGCCATGCTGCCCCAGCCCTTTGTCACCGTGGCCCAGGGCAAACTGGAAGGGCTGTGTGTAGCGTTGGATCTCTCTGCCGAATGGGATAAGCTGGGTCTGGACAGCCGTCTCATCACGGCGGGGCTGCTGGTGCGCAGGGCCTTTGCCGAGGAGCATCCCGAGGCTGTGGCAAAATTCCTGGAGGAATACGCCGCCAGCACCGACTATGCCAACACCCACGCTGCCGAGACCGCCGTACTGGTGGAAAAACTGGACATTGTGAAGGCTGCCGTGGCGGAAAAGGCCCTTCCCGGCTGCAACCTGGTCTGCATCACCGGCGACGCCATGAAAGCCGCCGTCAGCGGCTATCTCCAGACCCTCTATGACCTGAAGCCCGAGGCTGTAGGCGGCGCCATGCCCACGGACGGCTTCTACCGGACGGACAAATGAAAACTGATCGCATCCAGCGGCTTTTAGCCGCGGCATTGGCCGTGGCCGTTTGGCAGATCGCGTCCATGGCCGTGGGTTCCCGGCTTTTGCTGGCTTCCCCGGTGCAGGTGGTGGTACGTCTGGCGGCCCTGGTGCCCACGGCCGCTTTCTGGCAGACCGTGCTATTCAGCCTCCTGCGCATCGCCGGTGGATTCCTGCTGGCCCTGCTGTCTGCCACGGTGCTGGCCCTTGCCGCCGGGCGGCTGCGGATCATTGAGATCCTCCTGCAGCCCTATGTGTTGGCCATCAAGTCCGTGCCGGTGGCCTCGTTCATCATTCTGGCCCTCATCTGGCTGAAAACGGCGCAGCTCTCCCTGTTCATTTCGTTTCTCATGGTCTTTCCCCTGCTCTACACCAACATTCTGGCGGGCATTAAAAGTGCCGACGGAGCGCTGCTGGAGATGGCGCAGGTCTTTTGTGTGCCGTGGAAACGGCGGCTGCGTATGATCTATCTGCCGGCCGTGGAGCCCTTTCTTCTGGCGGGCAGCACCGCCGCGTTGGGCATGAGCTGGAAGGCAGGGGTAGCAGCAGAGGTCATCGGCGTAGTGAGCGGCTCTATCGGAGAGCGGCTGTATGAAGCCAAGATCTATCTGCAGACTGCCGATCTGCTGGCGTGGACAGTGGTCATTGTGGCCTTGAGCGCTGGGTTTGAATGGTTGGCGCTGCGCCTGCTGCGGCATGGATTTCGAATGGTGGGAGGTGTCGGACGCTTATGAATATCTCCCGTCTTTGCAAGTCCTTTGGCCAAAAACCCGTGCTGGAGGATGTATCCCTCACCCTTGTCCCGGGGCAGATCGCCTGCCTCATGGCCCCATCCGGCCGGGGCAAAACCACCCTTTTGCGGTGCATTGCCGGGTTGGAGACCCCTGACAGCGGCTCCATCACCGGCCGTCCGGAGCGCATCGGCTATGTGTTTCAGGAGGATCGCCTGTGCGACGGTTTTTCCGCCGTGGCCAATGTGCAGCTTGCGGTGGGAAGCGCTCTTTCCGAAGAGGAGATTTGTTGTCATCTTGAAGAATTGGGCCTCGCCGGGAGCCTCCGCCAGCCGGTTCGTGAGCTGTCCGGCGGAATGCGGCGGCGGGTGGCCATCTGCCGGGCGGTTTGTTTTGGCGGCGGACTTCTGCTGCTGGATGAGCCGTTTAAGGGGTTGGACGGCGCGCTGCGGCAGCAGACAGCGGATTATATCCTCCGCCACTGTGGCGGCGCAGCCATTCTCTGCGTCACCCACGACCGGGAGGACGCCCAAGCCTTGCAGGCCGCCCGCATCCTCACCTTATAATGTCTGCCCTTTCTGCAAACAGGGAGGCACGGCAATTGCCGTGCCCCCCTGTTTGCATTGTAATCAGTCCACACGCTCGCCCAGAGCCTCCAGCTGTTCCACAATCTCGTCGGCCAAGTCTTCCAGTTCCTCGTGCCGCTCGGCCCAATCCACAAATTCCTCGCCGGTCTCATCCTCCGGCTCTTCTTCGTCCATGGTCTCCAGCTCGCAGCGAACGTCCTCCAGATACGCCCGCAGCTCCTCCGGCTCCATGGTCTTCGGATCTCTGCACAGATCCATCCTTCGCACCTCCCGCGTATGTTTTTCTCGATTGTGCCATATCCGTGCCGGAATTGCAAGCTAATTCCGTCTTTGCCCGGCCATTTATCATTTTTCAAAAAACAAGGCCCCCACTGTGGGAGCCTCGTTTCCATTCATTTTTTCAGCCGCTTGTCGCAGTGGATGGCCAGCTTTGTGCCAATGGTCTGCAGGATCTGCACCAGCAGTACCAGCAGCACCACTGCCGCCAGCATCACCAGGTACTTGTAGCGGTAGTAGCCGTAATCAATGGCGATCTTGCCCAGACCGCCGCCGCCGATGATGCCGCTCATGGCAGAGTAGCCCAAAATGGTGGTCAATGCGATGGTCACATTCTGCAGAAGGCTGGGCACACTCTCCGGGATCATCACCCGGCAAATGATCTGCCCGGGCGTTGCCCCCATGCTCTGGGCCGCCTCGATGATGTTGGGATCCACCTCCCGGAGGCTCCCCTCCACCAGTCGGGCTATGAAGGGGAACGCCGCCACCACCAAGGGGACGATGGTAGCCGCCGTGCCCACTGCCGTTCCGATGATGAACCGCGACAGGGGGAACACCATGATCATCAGGATCAGAAACGGCACCGAGCGCAAGAGGTTAATAATGACATTCAGCACCTGCAGCACGCCCTTGGGCAGGGGCAGCACGCCGCCCTTCTCTCCCGCTACCAGCAGCACGCCCAGGGGCAGACCGATAACCGTTGCCAGCAGGGTGGAAAGCAGGGTCACATACAGAGTCTCCCAGATGGCATAGGGAAGCTGGGGCAGCACGGCCTGCAGCTCCGCCAGAGACTCCGGAGAGAACAAATCACTGTACATGGTGCTCCACCTCCTCTGCCTGAATGTTGGGATAAGACCGGATGAGATCCAAAGCCCGCCGGAACTGCCCGTTGGGGATGCCCAGCAGCAGGCTTCCGTAGACCTCCTGTGACAGTTTCTGGGTGCTGGCGGAAATGACATTGCAGTAAATGCCCTCCTCCGCCGCCAACCGGGCAACCAGCGGGATACCTGTAGTCTGGCTGTCCCGGAAGATCAGCCGCACCCGCCGCTCCGTCAGCGGATCGGACACCAACGCATCCACTCCGCCGGGGAACACCAGCCTCCGTCCGGCTGTGGACTTGGGGGCGGCAAACACTGCCGATACCAGTCCCTCCTCTGCCACCTCGCCGCCGTCCAGAATGGCCACCTTGTCGCAGATTTCCTTCACCACGCTCATCTGGTGGGTGATGATGACCACCGTGATGCCCAGCTCCCGGTTCAGTTCCCGGATCAGCTGGAGAATCTGGTGGGTGGTGTTGGGGTCCAGGGCGCTGGTGGCTTCATCGCACAGCAGCACCTTGGGATTGGTGGCAAGAGCCCGGGCGATGGCGATGCGCTGCTGCTGGCCGCCGGAGAGCTGGGCGGGATAGGCATTGGCTTTATCCGGCAGGCCTACCAGGTCCAGAAGCTCCCGGGCGCGTTTTTCCGCATCGGCCTTCTTCATGCCGCTCAGCTCCATGGGGAAGCACACATTGCGCAGGCAGGTGCGCTGCATCAGGAGGTTAAAGTGCTGGAAGATCATGGTGATCTCCCTGCGGGCCTGCCGCAGCTCACGGGCGGACATTTTATCCAGTTCTTTTCCGTTCACCCATATTTCGCCGGAGGTGGGGCGCTCCAGCAGATTCATGCACCGCACCAGGGTGCTCTTGCCGGCGCCGCTCATACCGATGATCCCGTATATCTCGCCTTTTTCGATCGTGAGGGAAACATTCTTCAGCGCTTCCACTTCTCCCCCACCGGAGTCAAATGTTTTGCATATATGCTTGAGCTCGATCATATCTGTTCCCCTCGTTTCCGTGTATCTTGCTTACTTGATCAGGGTGTCCAGAGAGGTCTGCTTGCCGCCGTAGAGGCCCATGGGCTCCACATGGATGGTGGCGATGGACACGATGTGGGTGCCCTGCTCCTTATTGAAGTCCTCCAGGTAGGGCAGGTGCTGGAAGTAGTTGGCATCCACGGTGCCGTCCTCGACCACGGTGTTGGGCACAACATAGTCATTGTAGCTCTGGATATCCAGGGTGATGCCCTTAGCGGCCAGGATGGTCTTGGCAACCTCCAGGATCTCGGCGTGGGGCGTGGGGGAAGCGGCAATGGTGATGGTGGTGCCCTTCAGCGCAGTGTAATCCACGGAGGCGTCATAGCCGTCGGTGGGAGCGGTGACGGTGCTGACCACGGAACCGTCATACTTGCTCCGGATGTAATCGGCCACATCCTTGCTCTCCAGAGCGGCCTTCAGGGCCAGGATCTTGGGCTGCTTCTCGTTGCCTTCCTTCACGCAGAGGATGTTGCCGTAGGCGGAGGAAGAGCCCTCGATGGCCAGAGCGTCCTTCAGGGGATTGAGGCCGGCGTTGATTGCGTAGTTGGAGTTGATGACGGCGTAGTCCACATCCTGCCTCACATTGGGCAGCTGTGCGGCCTCAGCTTCCACGATCTCCACATTGTGGGGATTTTCCACGATGTCATTCTTAGTGGCGGTGATGCCGGCGCCGTCCTTGAGCTTGATGATGCCCTTCTCCTCCAGCAGCAGCAGAGCACGGGCCTCGTTGGTGGTGTCGTTGGGAACGGCAATCTTAATGACAGCGGCATCCTTCTTGCCGCAGCCGGTGAGGGCCAGGGTCAGGGTCAGGACCAGAGCCAGAATCAGAGCAGCGAACTTATTTGTCTTTTTCATAATGATACTCTCCTTTGCGATCAGTTGTATTTTTTATAGTCTTTGTGTCGTGTCATGCGTCGGCAAATGTAAGTGTTCCTTTTGTGTCCAAAGGACACATTCGCCTGCCGGCGTGAAACAGATCAAATATTTTTTTCATGGAATTGTCCTCCTGTGGTTAAAAATAAAAACAGCGGAAAGCCAACCGGCTTCCCGCTGTAAAAAGCTAACCTGCGGTCTTTATTCCGCAGAAGGAGCATGGGAAAGCAGATGGCTGTTTTGGGCGCAGGAAAACATGCACATGCACATGGGCATGCACATCATCATCATGCTGCGGCCAAACCGTTTCATTCTGCTTTCTCCTTTCCGATGTTTTGGGTTGTGGGCATAGTACACCCAAGTCCCGGATCTGTCAACCGCCCTTGGCGATTTTTGTTGTTTTCTCCAAAAAGGTAAATTGTCTTGTCTGTTTTTTTATGAATTGAATAATCGTTTTTCCGTTTTTTTGCAGACCATTTGAAAAAACAATGGAAATGCCCCCTCGTCTATGCTATAATAAATCTATATGTGAAGGGTCGAGGTAAAGCCATGGATAGGAAGTATCCCCGTCTTGTGATTCGGCGGGACAAGCTGCGCAACAATTTCACCCAGATCATCACCCGCTGCGCCGCCAGCGGAGTCTCTGTGGCCGGCGTGGTCAAGGGCGCCGGCGGGCTGCCGGAAATAGCCCGACTCTATAAGGAGTGTGGTGCCGAACAGCTCGCCACCAGCCGCTTAGAGCAGATCGAACGCTGGCGCGGCGCCGGGATCGAGGGGCCCTTTATGCTCCTTCGTGTGCCGGGTATGTCTGAGCTGGCGGAGCTGCCCCGTCTGGCTGACTACTCCCTGCACAGCGACCTTGCCACTCTGGACGCGCTGAACAGCGCCTGCGCCGAGCAGGGCGTCACCCATCGAGTGATCGTTATGGCTGATCTGGGGGATCTGCGGGAAGGCTTTTGGGATAAGACGGAGATGGTGGAGGTCTGCTGCCATGTGGAGCAGGGGCTTGACCACCTGCACCTGGCCGGCGTGGGGGTAAATCTGGGCTGCTACGGCGCGGTAAAGCCTACGCCGGAGAATATGGGGCAGCTGGTGGACATTGCACGAGCCGTGGAGGCACGGATCGGCCGACGGCTGGAGATCGTCTCCGGCGGTGCCACCAGCAGCTTTCCTTTGGTGCATAGCGGCGCCATGCCGGAGGGCATTAACCACCTGCGTATCGGCGAGACGGCCTTACTGGCCAAGGACCTGCAGGTGGATTGGGGCATCAGCGACATGGATTACCTGCTCCGGGGCACCATGCGCCTGGAGGCGGAGATCATCGAGCTGCGGAAAAAGCCCACCCATCCTGTGGGAGAGACGGTCATAGACGCCTTTGGCAACCGCCCCACCTTTGTGGATCGGGGTATGCGACTGCGAGCTCTGGCAGCCTTTGGCCGAGCGGATGTGGGCCAGGTGGAGACCCTTCTCTGCCGGGAGCCGGGCATGACAGTCATAGGCGGCTCCTCGGACCACTGCATTTTGGATGTGGAGGACTGCCCCCGGGCCCTGCGGGTGGGGGATGTGGTATCCTTTGACCTGAGCTACAGCCATATGCTCTACGCCACCGGCCGGACGGACATGGCGGTGGTTTTTACCGGCGCATGACAGCATCACCCTTTCGCAAATATATTGTTTGCAAAATTTTATTAGGAGGATAGTCCATTGAACGAAAGTAGTATTTCCATTTTTATCGTGCAGGCGGCCCTGGCGCTGTTCACCTTCTTTGTGGCAGCACCCTGTGTGCTCAATGCTATCTCCACCTTTACCGTGCAGGCTCGGCTGGCCAAGACCATGGTGGAGGAGGGTGTCATCACGGAGGCGGATCGGCGTCTGCTCCAGCCGAAAAAGCAGATCGCAGGCGTGGTCATTTCGGTAATCTTGGTTGGCGCGTTGGTGGCCGTGGCCGCCCGGACCGCGCCCTATGGGTTCTTTAGCTGCGGCATTGCCGCCATCGCCGGCGTGCTGAAATATCGGCGCATTTTGGAGTTCAACAGTCTCACCGTCTCCCGCTTTAAGAACACCTACCAAAGCGTTATGAACAAGAGCAAGTACGACCAATATGTGAAAAAGATGTTCTGAGTTGAAACGGACGAGGGCGGTACGCGAAAGCGTACCGCCTTTTTTCGTTGGTGCAGCAGGGATGCGAATTGCCACAGCCAGTGTGCGCACTGGCTGTGGCAATGACAGGGTTACACAGGAAGTGCGGTGGGGCGGGCGGACAGAGGCGTCCGTCCCTACGAAAATGTGTTGTAGGGGCGGGGTTCTACCCCGCCCACAGGGGCAAAGCCCCTCCCCTACGCACTCCTTGTTACGCAATACCGTAAAAAAAGAGACGCCCGCAGGCGTCTCTTTTTTTATGTAAGAGTTTCTCTTATTTGACCAATGCCTTGTTGGCCTCTGCCATCTCCGCAAAGATACCGGAATGCTTCTTGGCCACAACGACCTTGATGACCAGCAGGGTAGCGATCATCAGTGCGATGGCAATGATCATGCAGGCCACAACACTCTGAACGAAGCCGGCAATGATAAAGCTGACGAAGGAAACAGCAGCCACGGTAATACCATAGGGCAGCTGGGTGCTGACATGGTTCAGGTGGAAGCAATGCGCACCGGCAGAAGCCATGATGGTGGTATCGGAGATGGGAGACAGATGGTCGCCGCACACGCCGCCGGCGCAGGAAGCAGCCAGACCGATGGACAGCAGGGTCATCTGAGAATCCCAGTCGAACACGGCGCAGACCAGCGGGACCATGATGCCGATGGTGCCCCAGGAAGTGCCGGTGGCGAAGCCGATGAAGCAGGCCACGATGAAGATAACAGCAGGCAGGAACTTAGCCAGGCTGCCGGTGGCGGCCATGACGCCCTCCACGAAAGTGCCGACCTGCAGACCGTCGTCACGGCACAGGCCGCACAGGGTCCAGGCGAAGCACAGGATCAGGATGGGGGAGATCATCTGGATGAAGCCGTTGGGGATGGACTCCATGGACTTTCCGAAAGTAATCAGCCCGCGCAGCCAGTAATAAATGAAGGTAAAGACCAGAGAGATGACGGAGCCCAGGCACAGGCCGGGGCCGGCGGAAGCGTCGGAGAAGGCCATGATGAAGTTGCCATAGTTGTCACTCTCGGCATCCCACATACCGCCGGTCCA
>SFGJ01000068.1 GCA_004557655.1 Clostridiales bacterium
GTTTCTTGCTAGGCCTGCTAACGAGGGGCCTTCAGGGAGGGATTCGGAGGCACCTCAGCCTTCTTTTGATTTGCAAGGCCCTCCTAAGGAGCGCCGGTGGTCCTTGGTTTCTGAGGCTCGTTGCCCTGTGTGCATCTGGATTCGGGCATTGTGGATTCAGGGCTTTGACCCCTCGTGGAATGGGGGTGTTGGTTTTGTTTGGCTGTTGGCTGGTGTCAGCTGTGGAGCTGGTGCTTTGGCAACCGCGGCCTTCCCGGGGCTTTGGGACCCGGATCGAGTTGTGCTGGGATGTGCATGGAAGGTGGGAGAATGGTGCGATGTCGGGGAGCAGCCCCGCTCCTCCCCGTGGTGTTCTCTCAAGAGGTCTCCTGACTCTCGGTGCCTAGAGGTCCATGTGGGAGCCGCCCGGCTTCCCGAGAGACACCTGGTATGAATGCCTGATCGAAAGAGAGGTCGAGTGGTTTCAGGCCGGTCGCTCGATAGAAAGAAAGGGCGCACAGACATTCCCCGTGGCTCCCAGGGTGAAAGGTCTGTCTTGGTCCCTTTGGGGGCTGGGATCATCGCTGTGGCTTGCAAACCGAGGACGGGAAAATAACTCATGCCTGTGTGAGGCGGGGTCCAAGTGGAAGGAACGCTGAGGGCTAGGGAGCAAAAACGGACAGGAAAGAAGCAAGGCTTTCCTGTCCGAATGAAGGAATGACAGTGGGAAGAGCCAGCAAACATCAATAGCTGCATCCTGAGAAACCTATGTTCACAAATACCGGAGTACACGGAGAGGTGTAATTTATATGTATTCAAAAAAAAAGAAAAAAAGAAAAAAAAGAGGCAGGATGCTGTCGTGGGAGAATGGGTCTGGAGCTGAGGGTTTGAACGGTGTGGCTCAGGGTAGGTGGGCCTCAGGGCTCTGGGCCCCTTTGAGAGGGCGAGGGCGAGGGCGAGGGCGAGGGCGAGGGCAAGAACCCCCTGGGAAGGGCCCAGCTTGCTAGGTCCCCACAGCTTGCTTCCTCCCGAAGCAACATATTGCCCAGGGCCAATGCAGCCCAGGTGCTGCTGGGCCAGCCCGAGCGGGAACCCCGGGGCGGTGCTGTGCGCGCAGATGTCCACAAGACGGCGCCAGAGGCCCTTCTGGCCGCAGGTGCAGCTCGGAGGCGGCAGGCACCCGCCCAGGAGTGGGGTGGATGCTGCGTGGGGCCGAAGCCGGAGCCAGCAGCCAGAGGTTTGTGGTGGTTTTCCGGGCACCGGGGACTCTCTGCGCCCAGGTGCCTGACGTCCGGCCGAGGACAGCGAGGTGTCTCTTCCACACTCGTTGGGGGAGAGGCAGCCTGGTTGGGTGGCAGGGTGCTCAGCCTTGTTGAGGGAGTCGCTGGGTTTCTCCACGCCTTGGGCTCCTCCAGAGGCTGGAGCCGAGGTCCCCGGAGTCTTCTGGGTGGAATCGTGAGCCGGCCATTGTCAAACCCCTGCCTGTGCAGGTTGGAGGGATGTGGCGAGAGGGAGGCTGGTGCTGATGCATGAATGTGGGACAGGGGTGGCATTCGGGCTGGAAGCGGTGCCATCCCTGGGCTTTTTTCCCTTGTTTTTTGCCCCTTTTGCCTTCGTTTTTCTTTTGGTGATATTTGCTGGTGATATTTGCTCCTTGCCCTGAGCGATGAGCCTGTCTTTTCTGTCCAGCGCCGGGGTGTGGAAGCTTGACCGCACCCGGGTCAGCTGAGTTAGGCAGGGCTGACTGGGATCTTGAGGACCTCTCTGAGGGAGTTCCCTCGCGGCTGCCTGGCTCCAGAGTCTCTCACGT
The DNA here is from genome assembly GCA_004557655.1 of Clostridiales bacterium. Taxonomy (GTDB): domain Bacteria; phylum Bacillota; class Clostridia; order Oscillospirales; family Oscillospiraceae; genus Vescimonas. The sequence continues at coordinate 1,790 of SFGJ01000068.1, forward strand.
TCCCCGCTGAGGCTGTGGTCAGAACCGCGTGCGGCGATCCCACCCTGGTCCGTCAACCTCCCACTGTCGCAGGTGACGCTGCAACATACTGACACGGCCACAAGGTATTGAAAAGAATGAGCTCCCTTGCGAAAGAGCTCTCTGTGGACAGTCACACCCTCCTATCGAGGAGCTCAGGCAATTGACAGAGGAGGCCACGAGCAAGTCTCTCCTGACACAATACCTCGGGCGGCAGAGGGTCTTCAGGACCTGCCTGGGGTAGGTCCGGCCGTGGTGTGGCTCCAGGGCCTGGGCAGACAGCATCTGCGTGCCAAGCATTGGTGCACACCCCTAAACGGGGGAGCCAAAACAGAAATACATAGAGAAAACTAAAATCCTGAGCCTGCTAATATAGGCACAAAAGTGTCCACCATAGGGAATTCTGTCTGGTCCGAGGTCTCGTTGCTAAGAACTATGGACAGCATCGGCGGTGCCCGTTGGCCTAGTTTTCTCTCCAGGGGCAGGAGTCTGGCCCAAGGCACCGTCTCGGGGCAACGCCGAGCCAGCCTCTTTGGGGGCTTCCTTTGCTATTGTTGGTTTTAGGTCCATTCAAGCGGATGGATGGGCGATCGAGGGGTACCTGGAGGTGCCTGGGGTTTGGCTCCCGTTCTCCTCCCTCTTGTTCCCAATCCAAGGGACTAGATGGAGGACCGTGGGCTCTCGGGCAGGCTGTGCTTGTTTCCCCACGCCACGTGCAGCTGTTTGGATCGGCGACACCCCAAACCCCCATCCTTCCCATCCCCTCCCGTCCCATCTGGCCACCCCAAGTCTGGGGTCCAGTGCATGAGTGGCCTGTCTGCACCCAGGGTCCCTCGTGCCATTTGTGAGACTCGCCCTCCCAGGGGTCTTCTGTGGCATTGGTCTTTCTCTTGCGGACTTATTTCTCTTCGTAGGAGAGTCTCTCAAGCCCTCCCTGTGGCCGAGCAGGGCCCCTTTGGTCCTGTTTGCATGATTATGCTTCCAGAGCCTTGTTGCACGGGGTATACGTACACCACCTCCCTCCTCCTGTCCGTGGGCGCTGGGCGCTGGGCGTGTTTCCATGTCTTGGTTTTCTGAGAGTTGCTGCAGGAACCTAGCGGGGCATTGAGCACTTGGAGGGCAGACGTTCGGGATATGTGCTCAAGGGTGGGATGGCTGGGGTCTAGGGTGGTTCTGCATGTGTTGTTCCGATGGACCTCGAGCCTGTGGCCCATCGTGGTTTCCCCAGTTGCCAGAGCCCCCCTCCTGGAAGGAGAGCCCCCTGTGCTCCACAGCCCCTCCGGGGTAGTTTCTTGCTAGGCCTGCTAACGAGGGGCCTTCAGGGAGGGATTCGGAGGCACCTCAGCCTTCTTTTGATTTGCAAGGCCCTCCTAAGGAGCGCCGGTG
>SFGJ01000069.1 GCA_004557655.1 Clostridiales bacterium
CGGTGTGACGCGCGTGGACGTGCCCACCGCAACGGTGTGGTCGATCACCCGCACGGTGCTGTCCGGGAACGAGGATCTGCCCAATGTCTGTGCCATTCAGGAGCAGATGCAGCTCCTGCCGCTTTCGGCTTATGTACAGGGAGGCGAGTATGCCGCACCGCAGGGAGCTTATAAAAAGGAAAATGACTTTGTTCCCGTGAACAAGGTGCTTTCCATGACGCCAGCAGAGTTTTTCAATACGGCGAACGCTCTGATGCAGGTCAACCCGCCCGCCGATGCGGATGAGGAACTGCTGAAGAAACTCTCCGCCATCAACGTGGGCGCGGGCAAGACCTTCGACGCCGCCCTCCTGGGCGAAGGAGCTGCCGAGCGCTGGACGCAGATGCTTCAGGGGCTTCGCGCCACGCTTGCCGCCGACGGCGCGAAGTATGCGCAGAAACTCGGTCAGTGGATCTATTACGGCAAGCCCATCGGCGACTTCGGCACGGAGTATACCTACCGCGCGATGGTAGCGCTGGTGGGGCTTGGCGCCAACACCGTGGACGTGGCGATCTATCCCAAGACAGCGGTGGATGAGACCGGCGCAGCGCTGACCGGAGAAAAGAAGTATACGCTCCACTTTGAAACCCTTCCTCCCACGCTGGAGGGCGGCTTCTGGTCCGTGACCGCCTACGGAGAGGATGATTTCCTCATTGACAATTCCATCGACCGCTACTGCATCAACGACCGCTCCGACTTCAAGCTGAATGCGGACGGCACATTGGATATTATCCTGTCCAAGGATGCACCGGAAGACACCTCTAACTGGCTGCCTGTTTCCGACGGGGAATTTCATCTGTTCATGCGGATCTATGTACCGGATATGACAGCACTGGATAGCTGGCAGCCACCTGTTATCCGCGAACAATAAGGAGATGGAAAAAGAATGGCTATGAAACGTATTGTAGCAATGCTTCTTACATCGGTACTATTGCTGTCCTGCGTCGGCTGTGCGCAGGATGGGCGCAAAGAGCCGGGTGCGGAAAAGGCAGACCTGGGTCTGACCGCCGAGGTCAAGCCCGCCACAGACTTTACGGCAAAGGCAAATGCCGCCGTCTACGATGAACTTGACTTCGATGATAAGCAGGAATATGAATTCGCCATCCGTGGACTGATCGACGCGCCGGAAACACTGGAACTAAAGGACGAGGATGGGACGATCCTCTGGAGTCAGGAAGCCTATGCGTTCCTGGACGATTATGAAAAAGCGCCTGACAGCGTAAATCCCAGCCTCTGGGAGAACACGAAGAACAACCATGCCTATGGTCTTTTTGAAGTGACGGATGGCATCTATCAGGTCCGCGGCTATGACATGGCAAATCTCACCGTTGTCAAGGGTGATACCGGCTGGATCGTCTTTGACACGCTGATGAGCGTGGAGTGCAGTCAGGCTGCCATGCAGCTGATCGAAAAGAATCTTGGTAAATTCCCGGTCAAGGCCGTCATCATCTCTCATTCCCACGCCGACCATTTTGGCGGCATCGCCGGCGTGATGGCGAAAGAGGATAAGGCAGACGAGACACTTTCTATTGAAGAACAGCTCGCCAGCGGCAAGATCCCCGTGATCACGCCTGTGGGCTTCACGGAGCACTCCGTGAAGGAAAATGTCTACGCCGGTAAGGGTATGGGCCGCCGCAGCAATTATCAGTATGGCATCCTTCTGACCCCCGGCGTGACCGGCAAGCTGGCGCAGGGCATCGGCATGGGACAGTCCACCGGAACGGTCTCGTTCATGACGCCCAGCTATGAAATCATGCAGTCCGGCGAAAAGCTGACGATCGACGGTGTGGAGCTGGAGTTCCAGCTCACGCCGGGTACGGAAGCGCCCGCCGAAATGAACACGTGGCTGCCCCAGTACAAGGCGCTTTGGATGGCGGAAAACTGCACCGGCACGCTCCACAATCTCTACACGCTGCGCGGCGCGGAGGTGCGCGACGGCGCGGCATGGGCAAGCTATATCACCGAGGCCATTTCCCTTTACGGCAAGGACGCGGAGGTCACCTTCCAGTCCCACAACTGGCCGCACTGGGGAAACAACGTGGTGAACGACTACATGGTCAACACGGCTGCCGTGTATAAGTTCATCAACGACCAGACGCTGACCTATATCAATCAGGGCTACACCAGTGACGAGATCTCCAACATGATCGAGCTGCCGGAGGCGCTCAATAAAATCTGGTACACCCGCCAGTACTACGGGACGGTCGCCCACAACGCCAAGGCGGTCTACCAGAAGTTCATGGGCTGGTATGACAGCAACCCTGTCAACCTGAACCCCCTCATGCCAAGCGACAGCGCAAAAAAATGGGTGGAGTACCTGGGGGATGTTGACAAGGTCCTGCAAATGGCAAAGGCGGATTTTGACAAGGGTGAATATCAGTGGGTCGCCGAGGTCACAAACACCATCGTCTTTGCCGACCCGACAAACACCGATGCGCGGCTTCTGTGCGCCGATGCACTGGAGCAGCTGGGGTATCAGGCGGAGTCCGGCCCGTGGCGCAACGAATATCTGACCGCCGCGCAGGAGCTGCGCCATGGAAACGCCAATTTCACCGCTTCCACCAAATCTACCGGCGACATGGTCAAGGCCCTCTCCGCGCCCATGCTGTTTGACTATATGGCCATTGTCATGGACAAGCAAGCGCTGGCTGACCGCGACTTCACCATGAACGTGATCCTGCCTGACGTGGGCGAACAGCACATGCTCCGCGTGAAGAATGGTGTGCTGCTGGTCTATGCGGATACATTGTCTGATGATGCGGACGTGTCTATTACCTGCCCGAAGAATGCGCTGTTTGCGATCCTGACCAACAATCAGGAAACGGTTGCAAAGGCCGTCAAGGTCGAGGGCAGCGCAGAGCTGCTGACGCTGATGATGGAGAATATGAACCAGATCCCGATCACCGGGGCCAACCCCTTCAACATCATCGAGCCGTAACGGCTTCGCGGGGCGGTCCGTGGGAAGACCGCCCCGCTCGAGAGAAAACAGCAAGATGCTTTCAACGCAAATCAAAAGCTGTCTGTTTCTGTTGGAAACAGACAGCTTTTGCAGCCTTACGGTTGCCCTGCACACCCGAATCTGTCAGCCAACAGTAAAAATTAGAA
>SFGJ01000070.1 GCA_004557655.1 Clostridiales bacterium
CTCCGCAGTACCATCGGCGCTCGGGGGCTTAACTTCTGGGTTCGGAATGGGACCAGGTGTGCCTCCCCTGCCATGGCCGCTGGCCGGCACAGGGCATTCATATGTCCATCCGTGCCCTGGGGGCCGCACAGCGCTCGGCAACCATCCATCCAGCATCCTCACGCTCCGGGCATCGGAGATGAAGAGCTCGGCCGATTAGTGCAGCTCGGCTGAGCGCCTCGCGGCGCTTGCACCTGCTGCCTATCTACCATGTGGTCTGCATGGGGCCTTACCAGAAGGAAGACTCATCTCGGGATGGGCTTCCCGCTTAGATGCTTTCAGCGGTTATCCCGACCGGACTCAGCTACCGGGCAGTGCCGTTGGCCGACAGCCCGCACACCGGAGGTCCGTCCACCCCGGTCCTCTCGTACTAGGGGCAGCCTCCCTCAGTCTTCCTGCGCCCACGGAGGATAGGGACCGAACTGTCTCACGACGTTCTGAACCCAGCTCGCGTACCGCTTTGAATGGCGAACAGCCATACCCTTGGGACCTGCTCCAGCCCCAGGATGCGATGAGCCGACATCGAGGTGCCAAACCTTCCCGTCGATGTGGACTCTTGGGGAAGATCAGCCTGTTATCCCCGGAGTACCTTTTATCCGTTGAGCGACGGCCATTCCACTCTGTGCCGCCGGATCGCTAGAGCCCGGTTTCCCGTCTGCTCGGCTTGTCTGCCTCGCAGTCAGGCCTGCTTATGCTCTTGCACTCATGAGGATGGTTGCCGACCATCCCGAGCAGACCTTGCGCGCGCCTCCGTTACTCTTTAGGAGGCGACCGCCCCAGTCAAACTACCCACCAGACACGGTCCCCCTCCCGGATCACGGCGAGGGGTTAGGATGCCAGAGCGCCGAGGGTGGTATTCCAAGGGCGACTCCCCAGAGGCTGGCGCCCCTGGTTCGAAGTCTCCCACCTATCCTCTACACGGCGAACCGGCAGCCAATGTCTAGCTGCAGTAAAGGTTCACGGGGTCTTTCCGTCCTTCCGCGGGTAAGTCGCATCTTCACGACTAGTGCAATTTCGCCGGGCCCATGGTCGAGACAGTGTCCAAATCGTTACGCCTTTCGTGCAGGTCGGAACTTACCCGACAAGGAATTTCGCTACCTTAGGACCGTTATAGTTACGGCCGCCGTTTACCGGGGCTTGGATTCGCTGCTTCGCTCGCGCTGACAGCTCCTCGTGACCTTCCGGCACCGGGCAGGCGTCAGACCCTATACGTCGCCTTGCGGCTTCAGCAGAGTCCTGTGTTTTTGATAAACAGTCGCTTGGACCTTTCCACTGCGGCCGCTCCAGGCTCCGGGGGCATGCCCCATCACCCGAAGCGGCACCCCTTCTCCCGAAGTTGCGGGGTGATTTTGCCGAGTTCCTTAACCATGGTTCTCCCGATCGCCTTGGTATGTTCTACCCACCCACCTGTGTCGGTCTGCGGTACGGGCCCCTCGGGGCTCCCTAGAGGCTTTTCTCGGAAGCATGGGATGACTCGCTTCGCCTTGTGGCTTCGTCAGCCGCCTCGGCCTCCCTGGAAGGCGGATTTCCCTGCCTTCCGGCCTACGCGGCCTCACGGGGACGTCCAGAACCCCGCCGAGCTGCCCTTCTCCGTCACCCCATCGGTAATAGCGCCCCTTCGGGGGTGCAGGAATGTCTGCCTGCTGTGCATCGGCTACGCCTTCCGGCCTCGCCTTAGCTCCCGACTGACCCTGGGAGGATTAGCCTTGCCCAGGAAACCTTGGGTTTGCGGCGGCGGCGTTTCCCACGCCGCTCTCGCTACTCATGCCAGCATTCTCCCTCCCGGCAGGTCCACCGGAGGTCGTCCTCCGGCTTCGCCCCTGACGGGATGCTCCCCTACCGCTGCGCCCTGTGGCGCAGCCCGCCGCTTCGGTGCCATGCTTAGCCCCGTATATTGTCGGCGCATGTCCACTCGACCAGTGAGCTGTTACGCACTCTTTGAATGGGTGGCTGCTTCTGAGCCAACATCCTGGTTGTGGGCGGTCTGGGCTGTTTCCCTCTCGAATACACGGCTTAGCCCACATATTCTGACTCCCAGGCTCTGGACCGCTGGCATTCGGAGTTTGATTGGTGTTGGTAGGCGGTGAGGCCCCCGCGACCATTCAGTGCTCTACCTCCAGCGGTAAATGCCTGGGGCTAGCCCTAAAGCTATTTCGGGGAGAACGAGATATCTCCAGGTTTGGTTAGCCTTTCACTCCTATCCACAGGTCATCCCCTCAGTTTTCAACCTAAGTGGGTTCGGCCCTCCACGGGGTCTTACCCCCGCTTCAGCCTGCCCATGGATAGATCACCTGGCTTCGCGTCTGCGGCGCGCGACTCGTGTCGCCCTGTTCGGACTCGCTGTCGCTGCGGCTGGCTCCTGTGCTTCGCCTCGCCGCGCACCGCAACTCGCTGGCTCATTCTACAAAAGGCACGCCGTCACGGATCCTGTCCGCTCCGGCTGCTTGTAGGCGCACGGTTTCAGGTACTGTTTCACTCCCCTCCCGGGGTGCTTTTCACCTTTCCCTCACGGTACTTGTCCGCTATCGGTCACAGGAGAGTGTTCAGGCTTGGAGGGTGGTCCCCCCTGCTTCCCACCGGGTTTCACGTGTCCGGCGGTACTCAGGTACCTGCCGCCCATGGATGGATGTACGCGTACGGGGCTCTAGCCCTGTCTCGCCGGCCTTCCCATGCCGTTCCGCTCGTGCATCCATGGACATATGTGCAGGCCCTTCAACCCCGCGGGCGCAGTGCGCTCCGCGGTTTGGCCTCGTCCCCGTTCGCTCGCCGCTACTGGGGGAATCTCGTTTGATTTCTCTTCCTCCGGGTACTGAGATGTTTCAGTTCTCCGGGTTGCCTCCTTCCGGCATATGCGTTCTGCCGGAGGTGCGGGGGTATGGGCCCCCGCGGGTTCGCCCATTCGGAGATCTGCGGGTCGAAGAGCATGTGCCTCTCGCCGCAGCTTATCGCAGCTTGTCGCGTCCTTCGTCGGCTTCCTGTGCCAAGGCATCCACCGTGCGCCCTTACCATCTTCATATCCGATGGCTCGGGTGTCTTATGCTGTGCTTGTTGCATATCTAGCGATCAGATGCTGATGACTTTCATTGAAGAAAGATATTGATTGCTTTTGCGCTATGCGGCTCTCAAGGTACGGGTGCGAGGGCGAGCCCTCAGGACCGGATGCTGCTCTCTCGGATATCGGAGATGGGACGTGGGCCTGGAATTGGCGGCAATGAAGGCCCGTCTGCAAGTATTGTCTTTCTGGAATAGCGATATGCTCCCTAGAAAGGAGGTGATCCATCCGCACGTTCTCGTACGGATACCTTGTTACGACTTCACCCCCCTTACCCTCCACACCTTCGGCACCTCCCTCCCTTGCGGGTTGGGCCGGCGACTTCGGGTGCAGACGACTCGGGTGGTGTGACGGGCGGTGTGTACAAGGCCCGGGAACGCATTCACCGCGGCGTGCTGATCCGCGATTACTAGCAACTCCGGCTTCGTGGAGGCGGGTTGCAGCCTCCAGTCCGAACTGGGGCCGGCTTTGGGGATTCGCTCCTGCTCGCGCAGTGGCAGCCCGCTGTGCCGGCCATTGTAGCACGTGTGCAGCCCAGGACATAAGGGGCATGATGACTTGACGTCGTCCCCGCCTTCCTCCGGCTTGACGCCGGCGGTCTCGCATGGGTGCCCGGCCGGACCGCTGGCAACATGCGACGGGGGTTGCGCTCGTTGCGGGACTTAACCCAACATCTCACGACACGAGCTGACGACAGCCATGCACCACCTGTCCAGGCTCCTCTCGGCCACGGCGTCTCCGCCGCTTCACCTGGATGTCAAGCCCTGGTAAGGTTCTTCGCGTTGCATCGAATTAAGCCACATGCTCCGCTGCTTGTGCGGGCCCCCGTCAATTCCTTTGAGTTTTAGCCTTGCGGCCGTACTCCCCAGGCGGGGCACTTAATGCGTTGGCTGCGGCACGGAGGGCAGATCCCCCCACACCTAGTGCCCATCGTTTACGGCTAGGACTACCAGGGTATCTAATCCTGTTCGCTCCCCTAGCTTTCGCGCCTCAGCGTCAGTCGTGGCCCAGAAGGCCGCCTTCGCCACCGGTGTTCTTCCCGATATCTGCGCATTCCACCGCTACACCGGGAATTCCGCCTTCCCCTGCCAGACTCAAGCCGGCCGGTATCGGGAGCGGACGGGGGTTGAGCCCCCGGATTTGACTCCCGACCAGGCTGGCCGCCTACGCGCGCTTTACGCCCAATGAATCCGGATAACGCTTGCCCCCTACGTATTACCGCGGCTGCTGGCACGTAGTTAGCCGGGGCTTCTTCTGCAGGTACCGTCACTTTCGCCTCGTCCCTGCTGAAAGCGGTTTACAGCCCGAAGGCCTTCGTCCCGCACGCGGCGTCGCTGCATCAGGCTTCCGCCCATTGTGCAAGATTCCCCACTGCTGCCTCCCGTAGGAGTCTGGGCCGTGTCTCAGTCCCAATCTGGCCGGTCGGTCTCTCAACCCGGCTACCCATCATCGCCTTGGTGGGCCGCTGCCCCGCCAACTAGCTAACAGGCCGCGGGCCCATCCCTCGCCGTCTGGGCTTTCCCGCCCTCCCCATGCGGGGGAGGCGGAGTATCCGGTATCATCCACGGTTTCCCGAGGCTGTCCCGGTGCGAGGGGCAGGTTGCCCACGTGTTACTCAGCCGTTCGCCACTTTATATGCGCCCGAAGGCGCCTTAACCGTTCGACTTGCATGTGTTAGGCGCGCCGCCAGCGTTCATCCTGAGCCAGGATCGAACTCTCCGTTCAGATATGTCCATGCCCTGAGGCATGTCCTATCGAGTGTATGGAGCCTCCGTCCCGCTTTTCCAGTTCTCGCCGATCTGGATTCATGTCTCTCAAAGAATTGAATCGACGGATGCTGTCTTGTCGATAGCATCGCTCACGTCTGTCTTCCGATCTCTTCGATCGCAGTATCCGGTTTTCAAGGTTCGC
>SFGJ01000071.1 GCA_004557655.1 Clostridiales bacterium
TGGAAATGCTGTTCTGGTTGAGTTTTCAGCCCCCTGGTGCGTATATTGCCGCCGTCTGGCTCCGGCATTGGAAAGCGTTGCTGAGGAATATAAGGATACGCTGGTATTCACTGCTATCAACATTGACGATGAGCCGGAATTGGCTGAGGCCGAGGCTATAGAAGTTGTCCCTACTCTGCTGATTTATCACAGCGGACAGGTTCTTGGCTCTATCGTCGCTCCGGAATCCAGGGCGCAGTTGGTGGCGTTCATTGAAGAAACTTTGCAGCACCAGACGAAGGAAGCAAATACTGTGCAGCATATTCACGACATGATCGTGGTAGGAGGCGGTCCCGGCGGCTATACCGCAGCCCTTTATGCTGCAAGAGCCGGTATGGACACTGTAGTTTTAGAGAAGCTGTCTGCCGGTGGGCAGATGGCTTTGACTGAGCAAATCGACAACTATCCCGGATTCGAAGATGGGATCGACGGTTTCTCTCTGGGAGAAAAGATGAAGCGGGGAACGGAGCGGTTTGGTGTGGAAACCAAGCTGACGGAGGTGCTGTCTTTGGAACTGACCGGCTCTGTGAAAAAAGCTGCGACCAGTGAAGGCCCCTTGTACGCAAAGACCATTGTGATCGCTACCGGAGCAGGCCCCAGAGAGCTGGGGGCTGAGGGTGAACAAGAGTTAATCGGTAAAGGTATCCACTACTGCGCAGCCTGTGACGGAATGTTCTATCGGAATAAAACGGTTGTCATCGCAGGAGGTGGCAATACCGCTGCGGCAGATGCCCTGATCCTCTCCCGTATCTGCAAAAAAGTCATCGTCGTTCACCGAAGAGACACCTTAAAAGCAACAAAGATTTACCATGAGCCTTTGATGAAAACGGAAAATGTGGAATTCCTCTGGGACAGTGAGATCGTTGCTCTGCTCCATAACGAAAAGCTGACCGGTATCCAGATTCGGAACGTGAAAACCGGAGAAGAAAGTACCCTTGCTTGCGACGGAGTATTTGTCAGCGTCGGAAGAAAGCCTTCCACCGAATTGGTGAAAGAGCAGGTTGAGGTTGATCCGGCAGGCTATATTCTTGCAGACGAGAGTACCCGCACCAATATCCCCGGTGTATTTGCCGTGGGGGATGTCCGCACAAAGGCATTACGGCAGGTCGTGACTGCTGTAGCCGATGGGGCAACTGCTGTTCACTATGCAGAGGAATATTTAGCAGGAGGAATGTGAGATGAAAGAAAAAATCAAAAAATGGCTTAAGCCGGTTCTTTTTACCGCAGGCGGCGCTCTGGTCGGCCTTGCATATTACTACTTTGTGGGATGCTCCACAGGAGCTTGTCCGCTGACTTCTAACCCGTTCATCACGGCTGGCTATATGGGCTTTATCGGTTGGCTGTTGTCTGGTGTTTTCGGAAGGGGCTGTGAGGGCGGATGCAATATGTAATATCGTTTTTGGAGGGCATTATCACCTTCATTTCACCGTGCCTGCTCCCTATGCTTCCCATCTATATCTCCTATTTTGCGGGCGGTGGAGAACGCACTACAAGAAAGACCCTGTTGGGGGCGTTGGGATTTGTTAGTGGGTTTTCCGTAATCTTTGTAGCAATGGGCGCACTGGCAGGCACCATCGGCAGCTTCCTGCGGGAATATCAAACCATGGTGAATGTAATTTCCGGACTGGTGGTAATCCTCTTTGGGCTGAATTTTCTGGGTATTTTCAAATGGAATTTGTTCAGAGGCGGCGGCAAGACCGTAAACAGCCATGAGATGGGTTTCTTCTCTGCCATGCTCTTTGGCATGGTATTTTCCTTGGGTTGGACGCCCTGTGTGGGCGCATTCCTCGGTTCTGCTCTGATGCTGGCCTCTCAGCAGGGTCATGTAATCGAAGGTATGCTGATGCTGCTTTGCTATTCGCTGGGACTTGGTATTCCTTTTCTTCTCAGTGCTGTTTTGATCGACTATCTGAAGTCAGCCTTCAACTGGATCAAAAAACACTACCGGATCATCAATACTGTCAGCGGCTGTTTCCTGATATTGGTTGGTATTCTGATGGCGACAGGAACACTGGGACAGCTACTCAGCCTGCTTAATTAAGGAGGGTTTATGAATAAAAAGAAAATAATAATGATTTTTGTTCTTGTATTTATTCTTATTTTAGGCGGCGCAGGAATCCTATATAAGCAGCTTGGACAGAAACTGGCTCCCGATCTACTTGCTACACAAACACCGCAGGAAACCAAATCCACAGAAACCTCCACCCCAACAACGCAAGAGGATGAATCGGAAAAGATATTGGCACCGGATTTTACAGTTTACGATCTGGATGGAAATGAGGTACATCTTTCAGACTTCATCGGGAAACCTGTTGTCCTAAATTTCTGGGCAAGCTGGTGCGGCCCCTGTAAAATGGAAATGCCTGATTTTAACGAAAAGTATCTGGAAATTGGTGAAGAAGTCCAGTTTCTCATCATCAATATGACCGATGACTCCAGGGAGACTGTAGAAACCGCATCCGCTTTCATCGCAGAACAGAGCTATTCTTTCCCGGTATTTTACGATACAGATCAGGATGCCGCTTCAACCTACGGTGTTTATTCAATTCCTACCACATATTTTATCGACGCTGATGGAAACGTAATAGCCCAGGCAACGGGTGTAATCGGTGCAGAAACCTTGCAGCAAGGAATTGACATGATTTTTGAAGATGATTAATAGAGTGAGTTTTTGCATCCTAAACCTACAAGACGCTTTAAAGAATGCGAAAATAGATGTAAAAAGCGGGAGTACATTTTGAACGATGCACTCCCGCTGAAATTTTACCGCTCCCACCTGTCTCGGCTTTTCTTCTTGTTCTGCTTCTGCTGTGCCTGTTGCTTCTGACGCAGACGTTCACGGATGGAGCGTGCCTCTGTTTCCTCATTGAGCAGATTTGCCACATCGCGCTTGCTGTCTTGCATCATCATCGGATCGTATTTCTCACCGTAGGCAGACTTCACACGACTGGCGACAGAGCGTTCCTGTTCCTCACGGACGGCAAGCCTTGCGTCCATCAGCTCGACAGCGTCCATACCGGCGGCTTGTTCTTTCAGTTCGGCGTACTGCTTCAAGGCTTCATCAAGCTTTCACGGCAGAAATGCCCACATCATCGGCGCAGTCCAAAGAACGAAGCAACATTGCCTTTTCGGTTTTCAGTTCCTCCAACTCCTCGGTCAGCTCGGTAATGCAGCGGGTGAGGTCATGCAGCTTGGGTATCTGATAGAAGGGCCTTTCCTTTTTCTCTGCAAGCAGAGCTTTCCGTTCCTTGGATTTGTCCTTAATCTGCTGCACCAATCCCACATAGCGTTCAAGCTCCGGCTTGACTGCTTTGACACGTTTGCCCATATTGTGTTTTCCCACACCTATATGACGGAGCTGATAACTGAAAATCAGTATACTGCTGCGTATCTTTTCCATTGCCTCCGCTATGGCAGGAACGGTATTCTTCACCGCCTGCATCAGTTTCTTGATCGTCGCTTTCAGCTCACGGAGCAGCGCATTGTCTGCCTTGATCTGGCGGTTGATTTCACAGCGGTCAGAGATAATACCCTTTTTCTCCAACGCACGGGCAACTACGCCCTCGTGAATGGTGGGCTGCTCGGTCAAGCCCCGATCTGCATGGCTGCGGTGGTCGATACGTTCATCGTGTCCGTATCGCTCCAAATAGCGGTTAGTCACGTCTGCCCACGCCTTGCGCCACTCAATAAGCTGTTCCTCGCTGTTCCAACGCTCTGCAATGGGATTCTGTCTGCCGAACTTGGTGCTTTTCGGATGCTTGTTGGCTCGTTCATATCCGTGCTTATCCGCTTCGGATGATGGCATATACACTTTCTTCCGCCCCACCTTGTACGGGTACTGCTTTTCCCATCCGTCAGCCTGTGCCGCCTTAAACTCAGCGGCGGTAAAGCCCCGCTCCTCGCCGTTTCTGACACAGAGATATTCTTTCTCGGTCTTGTACTGCCAGTTGCCCTGCTCATCAAGCGGGCGCACCGTCAGCATAATGTGAGCGTGAGGATTATGACCGGGCGAGTGCGGATCATGGATAGCAACATCTGCGCACATTCCCTCGGCAACAAAGTTGTTCTGAATAAAATCGGTTAGAAGCTCCTGCCATTGTGCTGGTGTCAGCTCAATGGGCAGCGCAGGAACGAACTCACGGGCAAGTCGGCTATCCTTGGTCTTTTCGTTTTTCTCCACCGCATTCCAAAGCAAACCACGGTCTTTCCATTCAGCAGGAGCAAACTCCGGCAGAAACACATCCTGCCATACAAGCCCTTTCTTGCGTGTAAAGTCGTGCCGCACTCCGTCATAGTCGTTTAAGATATTGGTACAGCTCAGATAAGCGGAAGCTGCAACCGCAGACCGTCCCGCACCTCTGCTGACCACCTTTGCTTCCAAGTGGTAGATCGCCATTCGTTCTCACCGTCCTTTCGTTCTTGTTTTTGTTTCTTTTTCGCAAAAAGAAAATGGGTGTCGCAGAAGAAGCGATACCCATAACAGTGAAAAACATCAGGTTGATGTTTTTCACTGGCAGTTGGCAAGTTGTTTCCAAAACGGAAACAACTGTTCTGCTGATGAAGCAAAATATAAAGCCGTCTGCGTGGACAATGACAGCAGCACCGCCGTGATGTGACATTGTCCATAAGGCTTCCGCAGAAGCCGCATCCGCCTCGCAGAGCGCACAGTTGCCGCAGGCAATACCACCGCCCCTTCGGGGTGGTGAGTAAGTGCGCCCTTCGGGAGAAAAAAGAGGAAGGCCCCCGGTTTCCCGGAGACCTCCCAGCGGACTCAATCGTGCTGCGGCAGCTTCTGCACACCTCCGGCAGTACTTTCTCCAAAACCGCGCCCTCCTGAATAAGTCTGCGCGTTCTGGCTTTGCGCTCCTTGACTCTGTCTCTGGCCTGTGCTTCCTCCAATCGGTGCTGCGCCTGCAACAGCTTCTTTTCTGCATCTGTCATGTGAACATCCTCCTCACTTCCGCCTCTGCCAGACGATCTCATAGCCCAGCGCGTCGGCAAGCTGGACAGCCTCGACATAGCGCAGGGATTCCCGCTGGAGCTTATTGGACAGGTTGGAAACACTGTCAGACCAGCCGTGTTCGTCCCGCAGCAGATCGACAACCTCCTGCATGGTCATGCCCTGACGGACGATGTACGACTTGATCTCATTTCTCAGTTTGGATTTCATCAACTTTTTACCTCCATATTTTCGTGATATTGGTTTTTGAGTAAGTGAACTGTGTACGCCTTGCGGTGAAAAATCTGCCATGCCGCAAATCCGCTCAGATTTCCGTTCGTGATGCCCTGTACGCAGCAGCACCCTATCGGCTTCATCGTCCGGCATGAGAACATACAGAACAGCAGGATATGCCACAGTCCGGTGCAGCAGCTTCACGCTTCGGTAAATCACCGGGTGGTGCAATGCGTTCGACCTGCGGCGAAAATCTTCACGGATTTCACAAGCATTGTTTTTTGGGGCTGCAAAATTGAGCCGCCATGTACGGCTCGGTACAGAAAAAAACCTTGTGTACGCTTCTGTACGCCGGTTTTGTGTACCAGCCGTCGGTTCAGCGGCAGATTTTACACGCTGCCGTGAAATACTCCACGATGCGCTCAAGCAAAATGGTTTTTAAGAATGGAATCAAAAACAGCCGTACAGAGTGTACGGCGTGTACGGCAATTTTGAAGTCCGCTCCTCATTTTTAATACGGCGGCGGATTGACCACCTCAATGCCCATAAAGCCACGCACCCGCTTGCCGCCGACGTGGACATTGTTGGTGGCCTCCACGTTATAAAGCCGCTCATTTTGTGCAAGCTCAGAGCTGACCCGGTTGGCAGACATGGGCTTCTGTGCGTTATCATCGCACCATCTTGTATAGGCTTCATAGATC
>SFGJ01000072.1 GCA_004557655.1 Clostridiales bacterium
TCAGGCAGTGCCGGAACCCAAGCTCATTCCCCGCTGGATGAACAACCCTACGTACCGGCAGCTGATGGCCGGGAACTTTCTGGACATCCTGTTTGACTGTCCCTATGAGATGCACAACCTGACCGCTGATCCCTTTATTTCCCGCATGGTGGAGGAATTAAGCGAGGAACATAAGGAAGTTCTGTATTTTCTCTCTTTGCGGCTGTACAGCACCACCCGGCTTGCCGCTGTCCGTGGGCAGTCTGACCGTAACATCCGCAAGCTGCGGAAAACCATCCACAAAAAATTGCAACGCCAGATGTATGACCATCTGTGCGGCAAACAGGAGCATGGCGGCAGCTTGACCTTGCGGGAGCGCCAGTTTTTAGCGGAATACTCGAAAATCGCAAAGAAACAGGGCAAGGACGCCGTAATCCGGCGGGAGAACAAGACTAAGCGCAGAAAAAAGAAAAACCGCCCCTGATAATTGGGACGATTAATGAGAAAGGGCGTGTATGATGAAAAATTTGTTTGAACAATCCCGTTCCCATTGGGTGCGGTACGATCACTATGAGCTGAAAACAGCGGAAGATGGCAAGCGGTATATCACCCCCGGCAAGAGCGCAAAGCCGGATGTCTACAATCCGCTGAAAGAGGTCCCCAACATTGTGCTGGATGCGCTGAATGTGGGGATGCTGATGATGGGGCGCAAGCCGGAAGCAGAAGTGGAAAAGGCGGTAATGGAGTTTATCACCCGGTACGGCTTGCTGGGGCTGATGACCGCCCTGCCCACCACGCCGTCCTTTATGGACTATGAGGCGATGTACCTGCCCAAAAACCATTTTATCAAGGAAGAATCCATGGCGACGGACAAATATCTGTCTCTGTTTTACCCCTTTGACCAGCTGGACTTGGTGAAAAAGGGCATTGAATCCACATGGAATTTGTCCGGTGACCGGACGATGGTTGCCCTGACCATGACTTTTATGGACGAACCGATGGCGAAGAATATGAGTTTCCAGCGGGAATATGCGGAACCCTACGACTGGGTTGCCCAGCAGTTCAAGGACTGGGCCTTTACGCTGACCACCGCCATTTTGTACTACAATGACTATGATTCCATCGACGAGGACGCACGGGGGCTGTACCGCAAGGCCATGGCTGCGTTCGGTGGGATTGCCCCCAGCTACCACATTGAGCTGCTGGATAAGCCCACCATTTACTGGGATTTTCACTCCCTGCTGCTGGGTATCCAGATGATGTTCAGCTTCATGCTGGTGGACGGTGACCAGCCCCTGCGCCTGTGCAAGCACTGCCAGAAGGTGTTTCTGGGCAGCCGGTCCAACGCCGCCTTTTGCAGCCCACGGTGCAAGAACCAGTATAATGTCTACAAGAGCCGGGGAAAGAACCGGACGGATGGAGGTGACGAGGAATGAGCGAGGAACAGGGACTGACCCCGTATGAAACCAGAGAAATCCTCTTTTACAAGACCGAAAATGGAGAGGTGCGGGTGGAAATCCTGCTCTTTCAGGAAAACCTCTGGTTGACGCAGGCAAAAATGGCAGAGCTGTTTGAGGTGCAGAAAGCAGCCATTTCCAAGCATCTGAAAAACATTTTTGAATCCGGCGAACTGAGCGAGGATTCAGTTGTTTCCAAAATGGAAACAACTGCGGCGGACGGAAAACGGTATCAGACCAACTATTATAATCTGGATGCCATTATCGCTGTGGGGTATCGTGTGAACTCCAAAAAGGCGACCATGTTCCGCATTTGGGCGAACCGGGTGTTGAAAGAGTTCATCATCAAAGGTTATGTGATGGATGACGCACGGCTGCGGGAGCCGGAGAACTTTTTCGGCAAGGATTATTTCGAGGAACAGCTGGAACGTATCCGGGACATCCGAGCCAGCGAGAGAAGATTCTACCAGAAAATCACGGACATCTATTCCCAGTGCAGCGCCGACTACGATGTGGAAAGCCCCATCACAAAGGAGTTTTTCGCCATGGTGCAGAACAAGCTCCACTATGCGGTCACTCATCATACCGCCGCCGAGATCGTATATGGCCGTGCCGACAGCACCAAGCCCAACATGGGGTTGACCACATGGAAAAACGCCCCCAAAGGCCGTATCCGCAAATCGGATGTCACCGTCGCAAAAAACTATCTGAACGAAACAGAAATGCGAAACCTGAACGAGATCGTCACCATGTATCTGGACTATGCGGAACGGCAGGCCCGCCGGGGAAATGTCATGTATATGGCCGATTGGGTCAAGCGGCTTGATGCATTTTTACAGTTCAACGAGGAAGATATTCTGCATGATAAAGGCAAGGTGACCGCCGCCATCGCCAAAGCCTTTGCTGAGAAAGAGTTTGAAAAGTTCCGGGTATTGCAGGATCGGACCTATCAGAGCGACTTTGACCGGCTGGTTGCGGAAACTTCGGATGATCTGACAGAATAACCATATATACAGAAAGCCCACGCCACCGGTCTCTTTCCGGCTGCGTGGGCTTTTTCGGCCATCGCTTATTTCTTGTTTTGCAGCTGTTCATGGGCTTCCTGCTGGACGATCAGCCCTGCCGAAAAGCCATACTTGAAATGGCTCTCACTTTCCTCGCATTGGGCGATAGCGTTCTGCGCCCGGAGTTCCTCCACCAGCGCATAGTCCTCTTTGCTGAGCCGCTGGGATAACTGCTCCATCAACGCTGCACAGGTTTGGACTGCCTTGCGGTATTCCGGGGATGTGGGAACAACGGTTTTACAGGGATAAAACTCTCCGTTATACATGGCTTCTAATATCATGGCGTTCCCTCCCTCAACAGTAGATCAGTTCAGCCAGGACGATTTCGTCGGCCCTGTTGTGGATGGAGTTCATGGAGCGCACCCATACCATCTGGTCGGCAGTTTTCAGGGTTTCCGTGACACCCTCTTGCTGCATCATGGCTTTTTCAATGATTTCCAGCCGCTCCCGGCAGGCGATGTCGATTTCCTCCAAGTGGGGAAACAACTTTTCAGTGACAATGAGATCGGTATACAGAATGGGCCGGTGTTCTTTTAAGTAGGCACGGCGCAACCGGCCATATTTCCCGATATGGTACTCTTTGGTGTCCGATAACACAAGG
>SFGJ01000073.1 GCA_004557655.1 Clostridiales bacterium
TGCTCCACTTGTTCGGCGATATTGCCGCATTCCAAAGTGTGATGTATATTCTGACCTTTGAGTTTTGCATCGCCTGCGGATATATACATTCAAACAGCCGTTATGTGGACTTGTTTGCCTCCTCTGTCGGCACATCAGCAGAGATCACCGACAAGGACTTTACCGTTCGGTATGCAGCTGTAAACACTGCGCCTATCGCAAAGGAAACGATGAAAAAAGCCGAGCAAAGCCCGGTCACGCTGGGCGGCGGCTTGACCGTTCACACCATGCCCATTGACGGCGGCTATGCTGTGTGGACAGAGGATGTGTCGGCTCTGCGCGATATCAAGGAGGACTCCGAGCTTCTCGCAGACGAGCTTGCCGACCGAAACGAAATACTCCGTTATGAATACAAGCGTGAAGCCAAGCGCCGCAAGGTGGAGGAGCAAAACCGTCTGTATGATCTCCTGCGTTCCGCTACGCAGACGCAGATCGACCGCATTGCGGAGCTCACCAAGGAATACCGCCGAATCTCAAGCACCGATCCCGACAGCGCCAAAACGCTCCTCGCCGAGATTGCCGTGCTGTGCAGCTACATTAAACGCCGCAAGCATCTGACGCTCCTTACCGACCGAGATATTAAAATAGCGGCAACGGAACTCCACCGCGCTTTCAACGAGTCCCTCCAAACGCTGAAGCTGTTGGGAGTCCGCAGCTCACTTTATGTGGACGAGTCTCTTTCCATGCTCTCCGGCAAAACGGCGACCGCTGTATTTGATTTTTACGAATCGGTTATTGAAGCCGACATTTTGAATTTAACAGGCATACAGGTAAGCCTCATAAAGGCAGACGGCTTGCGTTTGTCGCTGAATGTGTGCTGCAAAGCCGACCTTTCGGCTTTAGTAAGCAAAGACGGTATTCGCTATGAAAAAGAGGATGACGAGGAATACCAACGCCTCGTGTTTGAAGTGAAAGAAGGTGATGGGAAATGAGTGCATTTTCTTCCCTTTCTGAATTTTGGCAGACTATGCTGCCGTTTATTATGCTTGTGGAAATTGTCCTTGAAATCGGGCTGTTTATATATCAGCTTCTCCGCAGCAATAAGCCGTTGCGCAGCCTGCTGAGTCTTGCGGTTATGGCGGTGATGATCCCGCTGCTGTTCTCCGTTTCTCAGGCAGATCCCGATAATATCGGGGACGCATTTCTGCTCGGCGCACCGTGGCTGATATTTGCCTCTGCCATTTTTCTTGCGGCAGTTCACTTTGCCATTGCTCTGCCGCGGGAATACCGCCGCAAAAAGAACGAGCTCTCGCCGTTCTCCATTAAGGAAGCAACCGACAAGCTGCCCATGGGCATCTGCTTTGCCGACCCGAACGGTAGGATCATCCTGTGTAACAACCGTATGCGCAGGCTCTCCTTTGCCCTTTGCGGCCACGAGCTGCAAATCAAAAGCGATATGGAAAATGCCCTGAGCGTGCCGGACAGATCCGTAACCGTCAAGGATGATTGCTACATCCTGCCCGACAAGACCGTCTGGCAGTTTCGCACACAAAATATCACCGTGGACAGCGATGACCGCTGGCAGCAGATAACGGCGCACAATGTAACCGAGCTGTATAACGGCTACCAAAAGCAAGAGAAAATAAATGCAGAACTGGCAGAAGTCAACCGAGCGCTCAGGAAGATGTACGCTCGTATGGAGGACGATGTCAAAGAAAAGGAAAGCCTTGACCTAAAGATCTATATTCACGATACCATCGGGCGAAGCCTCCTGACCATCCGTGACATCATAGACAGCGGTGAGGATACCGAGCGAAAGCTTGAGGCGCTGCAAAATGCCATCGGTATGCTGGCAAGCAACCGTGTCACCTCTGTCAGCACAATGGACGAGGTAAAAAGAACTGCCCGGCAGCTTGGCGTGGCTGTAAAAATCGACGGCTACCTGCCCCGTGATACCGCAGCCGAGGAACTGACCGTTGCTGCCGCCAAGGAGTGCGTGACCAACTGCATCAAGCACGCAGACGGGAATGAGGTATATATCCGCATTGCCCAGCGGGGCGAACGCTATGATGTTACCATAACCAACAACGGCAAAATACCCACAGAGCCGATCAAGGAAGGCAGCGGTCTGTCAACGCTTCGCCGCAGTATTGAAAGCTCCGGCGGTGAAATGCATATTTCGCACAATCCACGCTTTGCTCTTCTGATTACGATTCCCGCAAAGGAGATCAGCCTATGATAAACACCATACTTGTAGAGGATGATTTATACATCCAAAAGCACTTTGTCGATCGTCTTGCGGCAGACGGCGAGTTTCATCTTGTCGGCGTTTTCCGTGACGCCTTTGAAGCGGAAAAGCACTGCGACGCCACCGTAAAGCTCGTCCTTATGGATGTGCAGACGCAGCACAAGCACTCCGGCCTTGCCGCCGCGGAGCGCATCAAAAAGACATTTCCGCAAATCAAAATCGTTGTGGCTACCTCGCTTGTCGATCCCGAGGTTTTGCAAAGAGCCAAAATGGGTGCAGCCGACAGCCTGTGGTATAAGGACCACGGCACAGAGGAGCTGATGAGCGTGGTAAAGCGCACCCTGGCAGGGGAAAAGGTATTCCCCGATATCGCTCCGGCCATTGAAATGGAGGGTACGATGTCCGATGCTTTCTCGCCCCGGCAGTTAGACATCCTGCGCCTTTATATAAAGGGCTTTACCTATCAGGAGATTGCCGATAAGCTGGGCATCTCCAAAAACGGCGTTCGCTGGAACCTGGACGATATGGTGGAAAAGGGCGGCTTTGAAAGCAGAGAAGCGCTGGTCGCAACCGCCATTGAAAACAAGCTCATGGTAACCACCTTAAAAGACGAATAAGAGAAAGTGAACCCCTTGGCTGTACGGTCAAGGGGTTTTTCGTGCCCAAAAGGCAAAAAATTTTTGAAAAAATCGAAATTTTTCTTCTGTTACTGGCACAAGTGCCAGTGACAAGCGCCAAAAAATCCGTACAATAGATACTGTAAGATTAGGGTTGTGCTTTTAGAAGGTGGTGATGAATGATGAAAAAAATCGTTCTGGACATTCAGAGCGATATCCATGCGCACACCATGGAGCGAATGCTGATGCAAA
>SFGJ01000023.1 GCA_004557655.1 Clostridiales bacterium
GGCCGTGTTCTCCGTGACGGCCGGCGGTGGCGCAAAGCCCTGCCGCTACCAGTGGCAGCGCATGACCGGGATTGATCAATGGACGGACATCCCGGGCGCTGATCAGGACACCTACCGCATCGAATCGGTTCAGCTTGAACAGAACGGTCTGACCGTGCGCTGCGTGATCACAGATCAGCTTGGGAACAGCGTTACCTCCGATTCTGCTGCGCTGTCCGTTCTGCCGCAAATCGTGCAGCTGTGCATTGTCGATCAGCCCCTAAACATCTCCGCGACCGAGGGGGAGGAGGCTGTGTTCTCCGTGACGGCCGGCGGCGGCGCAAAGCCCTGCCGCTACCAGTGGCAGCGCATGACCGGGATTGATCAATGGACGGACATCCCGGGCGCTGATCAGGACACCTACCGCATCGCCTCGGTCCAGCTGGAGCAGAACGGCCTGACCGTGCGCTGCGTGATCACAGATCAGCTTGGGAACAGCGTTACCTCCGATTCTGCTGCGCTGTCCGTTCTGCCGCAGCCACAGGCGAGATCGCAGCTGACGCTGTGGCTCCTGCTGGCGATCTCGTCCACGGCTGTACTGGCGATAGTGTTCTACAGAAAACGCCGCAAATGATAACGCCAGGGGGATCACCTGACGCACTCCTGCATAGAAACCATCCCATGCCCGGAGGCTTCTTCGTATGGACAGATATGGTGATCTCAGATCAAAATGAGCCATAATAAATTCGCCGTCAGGGAACACTTCGTTCTCTGACGGCTTTTCTGTCATTACATTATTTTCATAGAACATAGATTGTCTGTAACCGCCAAATAATGATGCGGTCAGATATAAAATTATCCCAGCCCTTTGCGAGCTGGAGTAATTCACTATAATTCACGTGCGGTTTTTGATAGATTGGAGCATTAAACTACAAGTTAGCCCATTTTTAACCCCCATAGAGGGGTTAAACCGTATCAAAGTGAGTCAGAGCAGGTTCAGTCCGGAGCAAAAGAAAAACCCCGGAAAACCTTGATTTTCCGGGGTTTTTGAGCCTTTTTGATTGTAAATGCGCGACCAATTATCTCTTGCTGAACTGAGGAGCACGACGTGCGGCTTTGAGACCGTACTTCTTGCGCTCCTTCATGCGAGGATCGCGGGTGAGGAAACCGGCCTTCTTCAGGATGGGACGGAAGTCGGGGTTCACCTGCAGCAGGGCGCGGGAGATACCATGACGCAGAGCACCGGCCTGACCGGACACGCCGCCGCCCTCAACGGTGGCAACGATGTCCACCTTACCCAGGGTAGCGGTGGCGTTCAGGGGCTGACGAACGACCATCTTCAAGGTCTCCAGACCGAAGTAATCGTTGATGTCACGACCGTTGATGGTGATGGAGCCGGTGCCGTTTTCGAACAGGTGCACACGGGCCACGGAGGACTTGCGACGGCCAGTACCGTACTTATAGGGATTCTTGGACTGATACATTCTTCTTTTCCTCCTTACTTGACCAACTCGGGCTTCTGAGCCTGATGCTCATGCTGCTCACCGGCATAAATGTGAAGACGCTTCAAAGAGTCCTTGGTGACGATGTTCCGGGGCATCATGCCGCGGACGGCCACACGCACAGCCACCTCGGGCTTTTCCTGCATGAGGATGCGGTACTTGGTCTCTTTCAGACCGCCCACCCAACCGGAGTGGGTACGATAGTACTTCTGCTCCATCTTGTTGCCGGTGAGAATGGCCTTGCCTGCATTGATGACGATGACATTGTCGCCGCAGTCGGCGTGGGGGGTATAGGTGGGCTTACCCTTGCCGCGCAGCAGGTCAGCCACGATGACGGCGGTCTTGCCCAGGGGCTTGCCGGCGGCATCAACGACATACCACTTGCGGACGATGTTGCCCTTGTTTGCCATAAAAGTGGACATGGTGTTTTTCCTCCAGTATAATAATGTATTGCTTTACTTTTTCATACTCCCTTGTTACAATCGGGGGAGAGAGAAAACAAAATAGGTGCGCTCAACACGCAAAAATATTTATAGCACTTTATCCGTCTGTTGTCAATATGAATTTGATTTAAGAAGTAAACTCCTGCGATTATCTCCTTTTTTCTTCGATTATCTCCTGTTTTCTCACATTGTATTTTGTTTTTTCGGAGGAATGACCTTATGCAGCAAATATTGGGCTTGGTGCGCCGATGCGTGGAGGATTATCACATGATTTCTCCCGGGGAGACTGTGGCGGTGGGCGTGTCCGGCGGAAAGGACAGCCTGCTGACCCTGGTGGCTCTTTCCCGCCTGCGGCAGTTTTTTCCGGTGCCGTTTGCTGTCCACGCCATCACTCTGGAGACAGGCGCTCCCGGCATGAGCTTTGACGCCGTGGCGGAGCTGTGCCGGGAGCTGGAGGTACCCTACACCCGCATCCAGGTGCCGGTGTATCAGATCGTGTTTCAGGAGCGGCAGGAGAAGAATCCCTGCTCCCTGTGCGCCAAGCTGCGGCGGGGGAGCCTCAACACGGCGCTGGGGGAGCTGGGCATCTCCAAAATCGCTCTGGGCCACCATTTTGACGACGCTGTGGAGACCTTGCTGATGAACCTTCTCTTTGAGGGGCGCATCGGCTGCTTTCAGCCGGTGACCTATCTGGACCGCAGCGGCATCACGCAGATCAGGCCGCTGCTGTATTGCCATGAGGACCAGGTGCGCCGGACAGCGGAGAAGCTGAAACTGCCGGTGGTGCACAATCCCTGCCCCGCCAACGGCTCCACCCGCCGCCAGGAGGTGAAGGAGCTGCTGGCCTCGTTGGAGGAAAAGTATCCCAATCTACGGCAGAAGATCTTTGGCGCCGTGCAGCGGTATCCCCTGTACGGATGGAATCTGGAGGAAATGGAGAAATAAGGAAATGGCGAATCGGGAATAGTCTCGGTGCCGGCTGAGCCGGCGGATCAAAAAAACGGGCCGTCCGGGAGGCCGACCCCTACGCACAGCTTTGCAGCAGCAACTCGTAGAGACGGCGTCCCCGACGCCCCATATAACTTAAAAACTATGTAAGCACCCACTGCACCAAAAGCAGCAGGCCGAAGCCGGGAATCCCCAGAATGCCGATGATGGCGGCATTGAAGAGGTTGAGTCCCAGAGACAGTCCTGTGACGGCGGTGGTCAGATTCAGCAGCCATACCGCTCCAAAGCCCAGAGCGGAGTTCAGCAGTACCTTCAGGGCCAGCTTCAGCGGCGCGGCGAACAGCCGCAGGCACATCACCACCAGAAACAGCAGCACAAGTCCCAGCGCTATTTTTTCTACGACGGACATGACTTTCCCCCATTCATATTTCCCGCAGGCACGCAGGCCGGCTCCATCGGCAGCGGCACTGACCCGCGCTCTTGCACAGAGCGGCCCTGCATGGCCTTCATCTTCCGCAGCAGAAAGTCATAGCGGGATTTGAGTGCGTTGATGTCATAGATCCCCGACTCAATGAGACCCGGATCCGTGATGAAATCGAAGCGGTCGTAGGCACAGCGCAGCTCCCGGGCCGTGTCCCACAGCTCCCGGCGCAGCTCCAGCATCCGCAGATCGGTATTGACAGTTGCGGTTTGTTTTTTCATGGCGATCCTCCCGGCACAAGCCTTGTTTCATTTTACTGTCAGTTTGGCCATTTATGCCGGTGTTTAACCGAGCTCGGAGAATTTTTTTTAAAGGAGAACATCCATGGATCACGAAGTATATATGAGGCAGGCTCTGGATCTGGCCCGGGAAGCGGCAGCGTGCGGCGAAGTACCGGTGGGCTGCGTCATTGTCCGGCGGGGACAGGTGGTGGGCCGTGGCCGCAACCGCCGGGAGGAAAAGCAGCAGACCTCCTCCCACGCGGAGATGGAGGCCATCCGGCAGGCCAACGAAGCCTTAGGCACCTGGCGGCTGGACGACTGTACTCTGTATGTGACTTTGGAGCCGTGCCCCATGTGTGCCGGGGCGATCCTCAACGCCCGAATCCCCCGGGTGTATTTCGGTGCGAGGGACCGGGAGATGGGCGCCTGCGGCGGTGTGCTGAACCTGTTCATGGAGGACTTCCCCACCCGGCCGGCCCTGGTGGGCGGTGTGCTGGAGGAGGAGTGCGGGGCCGTGCTGACGGAATTTTTTCGCAGGCTGAGAAAAATTTAATACTTTTTTAATAAAAACCAAAGAACTTTTTTAATATCCGGACGGTATGCTAAATGCAGCCAAGAAACTTTTTCATCAATCTTCCTACCAATTTAGGCAGAGGACTTTTTCAAGAGTCCCCTGCCATTTGGTTTTTTGCGGCATTTTTCCATGCCCCGGCGCATAGAGATAGCCAAAAGGGGGATGGTACCAATGAAACAAGCCTTGATGGCGGGACTGGCCTGGGTGCTGCTGCTGTTCGGCGGAGCATGGCTTGTGACTCCAAAGCCGGAAACGGCTCAGCCGGAGAAACCGGACACGCCGGGGCGGGAAGAGGAGAAAGCAGTCCTGCAGGACAGTCGATCCGTTTTGCAGGTCTTCGATGGGGAAAAGACTGTGGAGATGACCATGGCGGAGTATCTGCCCGGAGTGGTGCGGGGGGAGATGCCCGCCGTCTTTGAGATGGAGGCTCTGAAGGCCCAGGCGGTGGCAGAGCGCACCTTTATCTATTACCATATGCAGGGTGGGCGCAAGGCCGCTCATCCGGATGCCGATGTGTGCATGGACTACCGGTGCTGCAACGCCTGGGTGTCGCAGGAGCGGGCAAAAAGCAACTGGGGAGATAACTATGAGGAATATAATCGAAAAATACTACAATCTGTAGAGGAAACAGACGGACAGGTGATGCTCTACGAGGGGGAGCCCATTCTGGCAGCCTTTCATTCCTCTTCGGCGGGGGTCACTGCCAAAAGCTCGGACGCCTGGGTGTCGGACCGTCCGTATCTTGTCAGCGTGGAAAGTCCCGAGGGAGCCGACAGCGTGCCGAATTATTACAGCGTGAACACCTTTACGCCGGAGGAATTCAAAAGCAAGGTACTGGCCCAAGAGCCGGAGGCCAAGCTGGAGGGATCGCCTGCGGGCTGGGTCACGGACCTGCGGAAGAACAGCTCCAACCGGGTGGAATCCGTCACCATCGGAGGCGTACCCCTCCGGGGGACGCAGGTGCGCAGCATTCTGGGGTTGCGGTCTGCCTGCTTCACCGTGGAGTGCGCCGACGATGCCATTACCTTCCGGGTCACGGGGTACGGACACGGCGTGGGCATGAGCCAGTACGGGGCCAATACTCTGGCTAAGGAGGGCAAGACCTGGCAGGAGATATTGCAGTGGTATTACCGGGGCGTTTCTATTGAAACCTGGGGATGAGTGTGATACAATAAAAGGGTTAGAAAGGAGCGGGAATTCACAGTTTGTTTAGGAAAGCCCCTCTTTCTGCGGTATAATATAGAGAAAAAGACCGCTTTCCGGCGGAAACAAAGGAGGAGTCCCCATGGCACGCAATATTTTGGTGGTAGAGGATGACCGGAATATATCGGATCTGATCCGTATGTATATGGAAAAAGAGGGCTTTGAGGTCCGCAGTGCCTATGACGGCGGCAAGGCCGTGGAGGAGTTCGAGAAGCAGGCTCCGGATCTGGTGCTGCTGGACATCATGCTGCCCGTTATGGACGGCTGGACGGTGTGTGCCAAGATCCGGGAGACCTCACAGGTGCCCATCATCATGCTCACCGCCAAGAGTGAGGTGAACGACCGCATCACGGGTCTGGAGATGGGTGCCGACGACTACATCGTCAAACCCTTTGAGATGAAGGAGCTTATGGCCCGCATCAACGCCGTGCTGCGCCGCAGTGAGATTCCCGACGACACAAAGAAAAAACTGACCTTTGACAAGCTGGTCATCAATCTGGACAGCTATGAGCTGATCGTAGACGGGAAGAAAGTGGACACGCCGCCCAAGGAACTGGAGCTTTTGTATCATCTGGCATCCACCCCCAACCGGGTCTACACCCGCAACCAGCTTCTGGATGAGGTGTGGGGCTTCGATTACTTTGGCGACAGCCGCACCGTGGATGTGCACATCAAGCGTCTGCGGGAAAAGGTGGAGAATGTGTCCGACCAGTGGGCACTGAAAACCGTTTGGGGCGTTGGGTATAAGTTTGAAGTGAAATGATGAAGGAGCTCAAAAATCGATTCCGCAGCATCTATTGGCAGCAGTTCAGCCTCATTGCCGGTATTGTGCTGCTGACACTGCTGCTGCTGGGAGCCTCCTTTTATGCTCTGAGCTATAACTATCTGGTAGGCGAAAAGCGGGACGAGATGAAGATGCGGGCCCAGCTTATCGCGCAGATGTCTGTGGACTATCTGACGGCGGATGAGGTGGATGAATCGCAGCAGGACAGCAGCCTCAGCAGCATGGCCGGGGTGGCCAGCATGATGACGGAGGTGAACTTCCTCATCTGCGATGAAAAGGGACAGGCCCTGCTCACCACCGACAATGCCCTGGCCGGAAGGAGCATCCGCCTGCCGGAGGAACTGAGCAGTCAGATCCTGAACGATCAGGACGGCTTTCAGGGCTACACCACATTGTCAGGCCTGTATAATATGAGGCAGTTTGCCGTGGGTTTGCCGGTGAAGTCAGTGGACGGACAGGTGGTGGGCATGGTGCTGGCCATGATCAACAGCACCCAGCTCATGAGAATGTGGCGGGCCTTTACGGGGTTGTTCTTCACGATCTCCGCCATTGTGCTGCTCATTGCGTTCATAGCCAGTTCTTTCATGTCTATGCGGCAGATCCAGCCCATCAAGGAGATGCTCAGAGGTACCCGGGCCTATGCCGCCGGGAACTTCGATATGCGTATTGCCGACGAGGGCCGGGGCGACGAGATCGGAGAGCTGGCACGGTCCTTTAACATGATGGCCGACTCCCTATCCGAAACGGAGCGGCAGCGGCGGGACTTTATAGCCAACATTTCCCATGAGCTGAAGACCCCCATGACTTCCATCGCCGGGTATACCGACGGCATTCTGGACGGGACTATTCCGCTGAAGGACGAGCGGCGCTACCTCCAGATCATCTCTGACGAGAGTCACCGGCTCAGTCGTCTGGTCCGCCGGATGCTGGACATTTCCCAGATCCAGTCCCAGGAGATG
Organism: Clostridiales bacterium; assembly: GCA_004557655.1. Lineage (GTDB taxonomy): Bacteria > Bacillota > Clostridia > Oscillospirales > Oscillospiraceae > Vescimonas. The sequence goes on from SFGJ01000023.1 coordinate 7,095, forward strand.
CACAAGGAAGACTTTGACCTGTGCGAGAGTATGCGCATTGCCCTTTTGTCCATGGAGCAGAAGATCAACCAGAGGGGCCTGGATGTGGAGGCGGATATTCCGGAGGATTCCGTCATGGTTCGGGGGGACAATGAGCTTATCACCCAGGTGATCTATAATTTGCTTGAAAACGCCACAAAATACGCGGCGGACCACTCCACCCTGTATCTGGGCCTTGCCTGTCGGGGTGAGAAGGCAGTGGTCACCGTCCGCAACACGGGCAACACCATTCCCGCCCAGGAGATCCCGCTGCTGTTTGAGCGGTTCCATAAGTCGGACAAGTCCCGCAGCGTGGACAAGGACGGTTACGGACTGGGATTGTATGTGGTAAAGACCATACTCAACCAGCACAAGGAAAAAATCACCGTCACCAGTGAAAACGGTGTAACGGCGTTCAGTTTTACCGTGCAGATGGCGGACAGCGCCCGCAATTACGGAGAGGAACAGGAACAATGACAGATGAAAACAGTGTAACGCCTTTGGGCGGTGAGGGCCGGGAGGTTATATCCTGGTATGTACCCCCGGAGCGGGGTACGGAGGTGGTGTGCTGCTATGTGCAGTCTGAGCCGCTGCCCCGGAGCGTGCGTCCGCAGCCACCGCAGGCGGCGGCGCCGGGTAAGAAAAAACGGGGCTGGGTGATTTTTGTGGCCCTGGCGGCTGTGCTGGCGGTGGTGGTAGGCATTACGACTCTGCTGGTGTCGGTATTCTCCGAGGAAACGGATCCCGGCCTGCCCAACGGCGGCAATGCCGGCAGTATTGTGGATATTTCCGGCAGTGAGCATTGTTTTATCCCCACGCTTCCGGCGGCACCGGGCCTGCGGATGGAGCTGGCGGCGCCGCGGGAAACGGCTCTTACCCCGGTGGAGGTCTACTGGGAAATGGGCCCGGCCACTGTGACCGTGCTGGCCACTGATGCGGCAGGGAACACCTCCATGGGCACCGGCGTTCTGCTGACGGAGGATGGATATTTCATCACCAACGCCCATGTGGTCTCCGGGGCCGTGCAGGGTATGATCGCGCTGGATTCTGGCCAGACCTATGAGATCCGGTTGGCGGGCTATGCCCCCGAGCAGGATATTGCGGTTCTCAAGGCGGTGAATGCGGAGGGACTGACTCCGGCGGAGTTCTGTGACTCCGATTATTGCAGCGTGGGCGAAACGGTGTATGCCATCGGCAACCCATTGAATCTCAATCTCCGGGGCACATTCACCAACGGCATCATTTCCGGCCTGGAGCGGCAGATGATGCTGGACGGCAAGACCCTCACCATGCTCCAAACCAACGCCGCCGTGAATAACGGCAACTCCGGCGGCCCGCTCATCAATGAATACGGGCAGGTCATTGGCATCATCACCATGAAAATGAGCCAGAACAGCTCCGGGGCCGAGGCTGTGGTGGAGGGATTGGGCTTTGCTTTGCCCACCTCACAGGTGGCCTATGTGGTCAATGACATTCTGGCCTTTGGCGAGTTTCGGGGTATCCCCACCTTCGGCTTTACCATCGTCACGGAACAGGCGGAGGACGGCAGCACCTATGTAACCGTTCGTTCTGTGGAGGAGGGACAGGCGGCGGAGGCTGCCGGCGTGCTGGCCGGGGATGTGGTTCTTGCGGCGGACGGTCAGCCCATTCGAGATAACTGGGATCTGCTGGATTACCGCCGTACGATCCATGCGGGAGACACCGTGGATCTGACCATCCTGCGGGATGGACAGGAGATGCACTGCTTTGTGACATTGACGGCGACCAAGTGATATGAAAAAGGACGGACAGGCTTGTCCGTCCTTTGTTTGATATGCCACTGCGGGGGCAAGAAACGCAAGGGTACAGAGGGGATTATTCTCCCTTTTGAAACACGGTATACACTCCCGCTGCCAGCAAAAACACACCGAAGGGCTTTTTCAGGATCTCCACATCCACCGCCGTAGCCGCCCAGGCTCCCAGTGCCGCCGCCGGCACGCCCCAGGGGATGGCAGAGCGCAGGAGGGGCCTGTCCAGCAGGCCGTTTTTCCGATGCTGCACCAGTGCCATAGCCGCCGTGGGCAGGAAATACAGCAGGTTGATGCCCTGGGCGGTGAGTTGGTCCACCCCCAGAAACAGGGTCATCACCAGCAGCAGCAGAGTGCCGCCGCCTATGCCCCAGGCGGAGAGAATTCCCGTCAAAAACCCGGCCAGAGCCGGGATAATACACTCCTTCACAGCAGGTACCGTACTCCGCCATACACCAAAAACACACCGAAAAGACGCCGCAGCCAGCGTCCGGGCATTTTGCGAAACAGCATGCCGCCTACGATGCCGCCTGCAAGACCGCCCAGCAGATAGGGCAGGGCCATCAGCAGGGAAAGACCTGTGCGCAGCAGATAAATGACGGCCGACAGGACGCAGAAGGGGAGGATCACCGCCACGCAGCTGGCCAGGGCGCGCTTTTGTTCCGTTTTGCACCAGCCGGTCAGCAGCGGTACCAGCACCGTGCCGCCGCCACCGCCAAACAAGCCGTTCACAAGGCCTGCCGCGGCTCCGCTGAGACGAAATTTCCACTTTTTGTCCACGGTCTCACCTCCTATGTAGGTCCCTCCACGGCGGTTTTGCCGTGGAGGGAGTTTCTTTACAGCTTGCGGAAGCTCTGGCAGTCGGTGCACTGATCCTTGGAGGGATTGGTCTCGTGCGTGCCGATCTGGATGGTGTTCAGGCCGCAGTTGTTGACATCACTGCAGTGATGAGCGCAACTGGTGACGGTGCACTTGATGGCGGAGTTGGGGGTGCAGGCGCACCCGTCGTTGGTACAGTTAGACATAGTTTCTTCCTCCATAAACAAAAAAAATAAACTCAGGCATAAAGCCTGAGTCTATTTTGCGCGGCAATGCTTGGATTATACGCCCAAAAGCGATTTGGAAAAAGCAAAATAAATGAGAAGGGACAGGGCGTCCACGATGGTGGTAATAAAGGGCGAGGCCATAACCGCAGGGTCAAGGCCGATTTTTTTCGCCAGAAGCGGCAGGGTGCAGCCGACAAATTTAGCGCACAAAACGGTGCAGACCAAGGTCCCGCAGACTACGGCGGCTATCAGAGGAGAGAGGGCGGTGTTGCCCAGCAGCAGCCGATCCACCAGCATCATTTTCACAAAATTGGCCACAGCCAGGCACACGCCGCACAGCAGGGCCACACGAAGCTCCTTCCAAATGATCTGGAAGGTGTCCGAGAAATTGACCTCGGACAGGGATAGGGCGCGGATCACGGTAACGCTGGACTGGGAGCCGCAGTTGCCGCCGGTGTCCATCAGCATGGGGATGTAGGCGGTCAGCACCGGCAAAACCGCCAGGGAGTTCTCAAAGCTGGTGATGATAAGACCCGTGAAAGTGGCGGAGACCATCAGCAGAAGCAGCCAGGGGATACGGGCCTGGAAGGTGCTTCGCACGCTGGTTTTCAGATAGGGCTTATCCGTGGGGGTAATGGCGGCCATCTTCTCCATATCCTCGGTGGCCTCTTCCTCCATAACATCCATTGCATCGTCCACGGTGACAATACCGATGAGCCGGTTTTCCTGGTCCACCACTGGCATTGCGAGGTAGTCGTACTTGCTCATGGCCTGGGCCACATCTTCCTTGTCGTCCAGGGTCATCACGGACACCACATTGGGATCCATAAGGTCCTCAATGCGGTCGTCCTCATCCGCCAGAAGCAGATCCCGCACCGACAGAACACCCTGCAGGTGTCTGGTGGGGTCGGTGACATAGAGAATATTGATGGTCTCCAGCTCACCGCCAATGCGGCGGATGCGCTTGAAGGCGTCCGCCACGGTCATGTCCTTCTTCAGACTCAGGTACTCCACATTCATGATGGAGCCGGCGGAATCCTCAGGGTATTTCAGCATTTCATTGATGGATTTGCGCATTTCGGGGGTGGCTTTATCCAGAATGCGGATGACCACACTGGCGGGCATCTCCTCCACGATGTCCACGGCATCGTCCAGATACAGTTCGTCCAGCACTTCCTTCAGCTCGGTGTTGGAGAAGCCGTTGATGAGCATTTCCTGGCTGTCGGATTCCAGCTCCACGAACACCTCCGCCGCCAATTCCTTGGGCAGCAGCCGATACAGCAGGGGCATCAGTTCCGCACCGGCCTCCTCCAGAAGCTGGGCGATGTCCGGCGGCTCCATGGGGAGGAGCAGGTCACGCACGGCGGCGTATTGCTTATTCTCTACCAACTCCCGGATATTATCCAGATAGCGGTCCATATTTTCTTCGTAATCAAACATTTGGCGCTCCTCCTTTCCGCAAAAATAAAAACCACAGCCGGCAATCCTCGGTATGCCGCTGCGGTTATGGACTGCGCAGAATGGGCACGAACGCCTTCTGCGCGTTTGCTCACCGTAACAAGCTTTAGCATCGCGGGGCAATGAAACTGCGTTAGATGATACCTTGGTTTCGATATCGCCTGTTCAAACCATCTTGTAGTGTCTCCACCACTTCGCGGCAGCAGTCCGTATCCCTGCGGTAGCCTTACCTACCGGAACGTATTTATAGTATGCCAAATTTCTGCCGCTGTCAACCCTTTTCGCCGGGGGACACACAAAAAATCTTCCTCCGGCCGAACGCAGCGGAGGAAGAAAAGGGGAGGACTTACTTTCTGGGGACGATGGTGCCGTCGTTCTTGTGAATGCTGCTTTCGGGCAGCACACCGCGGACGCAGGAGGTGGGGTAGATAATGCTGTTTCGGCCGATGACGGCACCGGGATTGAGGACGCTGTTGCAGCCCACCTCCACAAAGTCGCCCAGCATGGCACCCACCTTTTTGCGGCCGGTGTCTATGCGCTCATCGCCGCAGCGGACGATTACCGGCAGCTTGTCGCTCTTTACATTGGAGGTAATGGACCCGGCGCCCATGTGAGACTTATAGCCCAGGATGGAATCGCCTACATAGTTATAATGGGGGGTCTGGACACCGTCGAAGAGGATGACATTTTTCAGTTCCACAGAGTTGCCCACCACGCAGCCGGCCCCCACCAGGGCGCTGCCCCGGATAAAGGCACAGTGGCGCACCTCTGTTTCCGGGCCGATGATGCAGGCGGCGCCCAGATAGGCCGTGGGAGCCACGGTGGCGGTTTTGTGCACCCACACCTGGGGTGCCACCTCGTCATAGCCCTCCAGGGTGGGACCAACGGACAAAATGAAGTCCTTTATGCCCGCCAAAGCCTCCCAGGGATAGGTGAATTGTGCCAGATACTCCCCGGCGATGGTGTGGTCTAAATCGAATAAGTCTTTTATGGTCAACATGGTACAGCTCCTTATAAAGATACTGGTAAAATATACTCCGTGTCATTCTGAACCGGTGCGCACAATGGCATGGGAGGCCGTAATGCCGGAGTGCGGGAATCGGCAAGCCGGAAGATGCAAGGACAACTTCATGATACATCCGTGCTTTCTGTCAAGATAGCTTTCGACCCCTCTGAACTGCACTGTTTATTAACTGGTTTTCCCAATAAGAACACTTCATATCATGACCTGCGCAGCTTCCGATTTGCAAAAGCATTGTAGCACGCCGCCGCTTGTTTGTAAATAAGTTCAAAAATTGTTTACAGGGTGGCCATTTACAAATGCCGGATGGCACATTATAATAAAGTCAATAAAGGTCAGGAGGTGCCGAGGCATCTCCTTTTCAACTGGGAGGAATTATTTTATGCGTAAAAAACAGTTTAAAGCCGAGTCCAGGCGCCTGCTGGACCTGATGATCAATTCTATCTACACCCACAGAGAGATCTTCCTCCGGGAGATCCTCTCCAACGCCTCCGACGCCATCGACAAGCTCTGCTATCTGTCTCTGACGGACGACAAGGTGGGTCTGAACCGGGGCGATTTCGCCATCACAATCTCTGTGGATAAGGACGCACGCACCATCACCGTCAGCGACAACGGCATCGGCATGAGCGAAAGCGAGCTGGAGAACAATCTGGGCGTCATCGCCTCCAGCGGCAGCTACAAGTTCCGCCGGGAGCAGGGGGAGGATGCCGCCGATACCGACATCATCGGTCAGTTCGGCGTGGGCTTCTACTCCGCCTTCATGGTCTCCGACCACATCACTGTGGTGACGAAGAAGTACGGTGAGGAGCAGGCGTGGAAATGGGAGTCCACCGGCGTGGAGGGCTACACCGTTACAGAGGCGGAGCGTGAGGCCGTGGGCACTGACATCATCATGCATATTAAGCCCGACGGTGAGGAGCCCAATGAATTCAGCCAGTATCTCCAGGACTGGACCATCAAATCACTGGTGAAGAAATACTCTGATTACATCCGTTTCCCCATCAAAATGCTGCTGCCCCATTCGGTGAAAAAGCCCGACAGTCCCGAGGACAAGCCTGCGTATGAGACAGTCTATGAGTGGGAGACGCTCAACAGTATGGTGCCTCTGTGGCAGCGGAAAAAGAGCGAGGTCAAAAAAGAGGAATACGACGAGTTCTTCATGCAGCGTTTCGGCGAAATGGCTCCGCCCCAGAGCGTCATCTCTGTGGCTGCCGAGGGTGCCGTGACCTATAAGGCTTTGCTCTTCATCCCCTCCAAGGTGCCGAATCTGTATTATACCCAGGACTTTAAGCCCGGCCTGCAGCTCTACTCCGCCGGCGTGATGATCATGGACCACTGCGAGGAGCTGCTGCCGGAGCATTTCAGCTTTGTCCGGGGCGTGGTGGATTCCCCGGATCTGAGCCTGAACATCTCCCGCGAGCTGCTGCAGCACGATCGGCAGTTAAAGATCATCTCGGCCAATCTGGAGAAGAAGATCATCGCCGAGCTTAAAAAGATGCTCGCCGACGATCGGGCGGGCTACGAGAAATTCTACGGAAACTTCGGCCGGGCGCTGAAGGTGGGCGTACTGAACCAGTACGGCGAGAAGCGGGAGAGCCTGCAGGACCTGCTGCTGTTCTATTCCTCCACGGAGAAAAAGCCCGTCACCCTCCGGGAGTATGTGGGCCGGATGCCCGAGTCTCAGAAATACATCTATTATGCCGCCGGCGACACCGTGGAGTCCATCGACAGCCTGCCCCAGACGGAGCTTTTGAAGGACCGCAGCATGGAGATCCTCTACTGCACAGACCGGGCGGACGAGTTCCTGGCAGACAGTCTGCGCACCTACGGCGGCAAGGAATTCCGCTCCGCCGTGGACGGCGATCTGGGTCTGGAGGACGCGCCCAAGACCCAGGAGAGCGACAGCGACAAGGAGTGTCTGGCCTTTATCAAGGAGACCTTGGGTGACCGGGTGGACGAGGTGAAAGCCTCCGGTAAGCTCAAGACCCATCCTGTGTGCATGACCAGCGGCGAGGGCCTGACCTTCGAGATGGAGAAGTATTTTAAGGCAATACAGCCGGAGCTGAACATGAAGGCCAAGCGGATTCTGGAAATAAATGTGGCGCACCCGGCGTTTTTGAAGCTGGAGAGCGTCCGCACCACCGATCCGGAGCTTGCCGGGAAGTACGCGGAGGTGCTGTATAATCAGGCACTGCTCATCGCGGGCCTGCCCATTGCCGACCCCTCAGGGTATACGGACCTGGTGTGCTCTCTGTGGAGCTGAAATAAGAAGGGAAGTCCGGAATCTATTGATTCCGGACTTCCTTTTGCGGAAAAAACAAAAGCTCCCGGCTATTGCCGAGAGCTTTTGTGCGAAAGAGTAACCAAACGGAGCAGAATTGAGGTAAAAGTAAGCAAAAGTATACCTTTTACCGCTCTTGTTTAGGTGTAAATCTTATCTTTGATTGAATGCCGATAAATCTTCGGAATTTGGATACATTTTTATGTAACTGTCGATTATGGTGTTATCTTTACTTATGATTAGAGTCCACGAACTATCAGAAGGAACAATTTCGACTGAGGAAAGCGGGTGTTGAAGATATACCGGGTTTTGATAATATCTGTTATAGTCTTGTGACGACGGCAACGAATGCATTAACACTTCTTCAAGCGAGATATCTTTTTGGAAGCCGCAAAGGCAACCCCATATCCATTGAAAATCCTCTTTTACAACAATATCGGTTAGTTCTTCGCCAGATAACCAGCAATACTTTTGATCAAACAATTCTTCAATTTCTTTATTTTTCGGATAGCATTCGCAGTCGGTAATCAGCCAATTATATTGCTTTTGAGCATTGTTGATCCCGTGGAACACTTTACTCAAATAAGTGTAAAATTTTTGGTTTTTTCTATCAATTACGCCGTATGTCATTTCGTGCTCTCCTTTGCTGTGCGGCAGGAAGCGATTAATAATCTGCGAATGTTGCCACAAAGTTTCTCGGTATATTGATATGTGGCAATATCTATTCTTTTAGTTTCATACATCAATTTCAACCAATAACTAGTTTCGTTAGATTCTTTCAATGCAATTTCCAATTTTGCTACAAAGTCTTTCTTGCTCTGCGCGTACTGTGCTTCGTGAATATTGGCACCGACCGATGTACCCGCTCTTGCAAGCTGATCGGTCATATAAGAACTTTTCGGTGCAGTTACACCGTCAACAAGATTTACGATAGCAACAGCAAATTCAAAGGATAAGTCAAGTAATTTGTTTTCTGACATAAATGCACCCTCTTTCGTCATTATTATATCACAATTTGTTGTGTATTTCAATGATATATCGCTGACGCGATATGATATACGGCAAGCCGTATGATATACTTGCTTCGCAATCATGATATAATATCCGTTCCTCATATGCCGCAGGCATATATCATCGCACGACAGTGCGATATCATATCGAAGATATATCACCCGTTCCACAAGGAACGGATATCATTGAAAAAAGTCACCTTTGTCGGTAGACAAAAGTGACTTTTTTCATGGCAGCGGGAGAAGGATTCGAACCCTCACATACGGAGTCAGAGTCCGCTGTGCTACCTTTACACAATCCCGCTATGTCCCGAAGAACAAAAACTATTATACAGGATTTGGGAGGTTTGTCAACAGTTTTTTTCTTCGGGATAGAGTTTTATTCCTGCGCGCCCTGTGCAGCCTGGGCGGGGCGCAGATCGGCAGCGGTGAAATACTTCTTCAGCGGCTTATACAGCAGGGCAAATACCACCACGCACAGGATGATGCTGGGTAGCATGTAGCTTCCGTTGTAGAGCAGGGAATAGAACCACGGGCTGGTCATGGTCATGCCGAAGAACTCGTCGGGCATGTAAACGCCCCAGACGAACACGCCGATGAGATAGTGGACGATAAAGCGCATCACGCCGCCGATGACGGTGCCATAGAACACGCTCCACTTGCGCTTGGCCAGCAGGCCGGCGCCGAAGCCCAGCGCCACGAAGGCCAGAAAATAGTCGCAGAGGATGGTGGTCCAGTCGATAGAGAACTTGTTGCCGATGAGATAGGTGATGGCGCCGTATACCAGGCCGGCGCCGGCGCCCCAGCCGCAGCCGTAGCGGACGGCGAACAGGATGATGGGCAGCATCTCCAGGGTCACGGAGCCGCCGTTGGGGAACTCATAGAGCTTGATAAGGCTCAGAATTTCCGCCATAGCGATGAAAATGGCAGCTTCGCACAGCATTTTGGTTTTCGTGTTTTTCATGTCGTATCCTCCGATAAAAAAATTCCCGCATGGCGAGCCATGCAGGCGTCGCAATGCGGAAATCAGTTGCACGATATGTTCGCATTCCTACGCCGGCATTACCCGGATCAGGTTCGAGGGATCGGGCGGCCATACGCCCATCTCAGCCGGCTTGCGCCAGCACCCCTTGGATTGTGCAGCTAATATAACATATTTTTGAGGGGTTGTCAACATGGACTTGCCGTGTTATACTGCACTGCAGGAAAAGGAGGTGTATCCATGAATACTTGCAAAAAAATCATCGCGCTTACTCTGTCCGTGCTGTTGGCCCTGGCGCTTTGCGCTTGCGCAAAGCAGACTGCTCCGGAGAACACCGACCCCGCTGCTGTGAAAAACGGCGACACCGTGGGGCAGGGTGCCACATCCTTCGCGGTGGAGGTCAGGGACGCGCAGGGCAATGCCACCGAATTCACCGTGAAAACCGACGAAAAGACCGTGGGCGCAGCCCTGCTGAAGCTGAACCTCATTGCCGGTGAGCAGGGGCAATACGGCCTGTATATCAAGCAGGTCCTGGGGATCACGGCGGACTATGAAAAGGACGGCACCTATTGGGCGTTTTACATCGACGGGCAGTATGCTCCCACCGGCGTGGACATGACGGATATCGTCCCCGGCAGTGCATACACTTTTGCTGTGGAGAAAATGCAGTAACTGAATCTTGCAGATAACAAAAGTGCCGGAGCGTTTGCTCCGGCACTTTACATTAGGTTAGAAAATTTCCGCTGCCGTCAGCAGCACCTCAGCTGCCATCTGTCCGGCTATTTCGGCACCACCGCCGCTGTTTTCGGACAGGACCACAAAGGCAAGGGGCAGTGTGTCACTGTCCACAAAGCCTGCAAACCAGCTATGGGGCGCTTTGCCTTGCCCTACCTCGGCGGTACCGGACTTGGCGCACACCGGCAGATCGCCGAATCGGCTCTGACCGTAGGTTTCCTGCACGTTGTTGCGCAGCATTTCAGCCAGAGTGCCGCAGGTGTCGGCACTCCATAGACGCATGGTTCCGGAGGAACCGGAGCTGCGGGCCGCGGAGCCTGTCATGGATGTGACTTTGTCCAGCAGGTACGGCTCCGGTGCGCTGCCCCGGCCGCCGATGGCGCCCATCATGGTCATGATGGAGCAGGGGTTGGCCAGGTCCTCCTGCTGCCCTACGCCGGACCAGCCGACTTCGCTGTCTGTGCTGCTGGCAGCATAGGCTCCGGGGGCGGTTTTAATGCCGCTGACGCTGTGACCGGACAGCAATCCCGCCTTTTGCGCATATTGTTCCAGTGTGCCGCTGCCCAGCTCAACAGCCAGCTCCGCGAATACGCAGTTGCAGGATCTTGCCAGAGCGTCAAAAAAATCCATGGTTCCGTGGGCATAGGGGCAGGTGATGGTATCCCCGCCGATGACGGTGCTGCCAGTGCAGCGGAAGGTGCGCTCTGTCACCCCCTCCAGCTTATCCAGAGCGGCGGCGGCCGTGACTACCTTAAACACCGAGCCCGGAGTAAAGACAGAGGAGAGGAAGCGGTTGATATACACACCGTCGTACCGCTCGTCGCCGTCTTGGATGGCAGGTGGATCGGCGGGGTCAAAGGTGGGAGTGGACACCATGCAAAGCAGCTCCCCTGTTTTGTAGTTGTATACCCCGATGGCACCCTTGTGGCTGCCCATAGCCTCGTAAGCTGCCGTCTGCAGCCGACTGTCCAAAGTCAGATATACCCGCCCGCCTCCACGCGTGGTGCCAAAGAGAAGATCGTAGCCAATGAGCTGCTTTTGAAAGACCTGCAATGCGGAGGTGGAGATGTTTCCGGCTTCGTCGCCTACGGCGTGGAGGGTGGCCTGCCGAAGTTCGCTGTCGTCAATGTATGCGCCGCTCGCCGCGTCGTATAATACGGATCCGTTGCGGTCCAGGATCTGGCCCAGAGCCGGGGAGCCGCCATTGTATGCGCTTAAATTTCCGGGGAAGGCCGCCCAGCGGCTGCCCAGGGCCATATAGCGGATGCAGTATACGGCCAGCCCCGCCAAAAAAAGAGCCAGCAATATATAAATAAGGAGTGTGCGTTGCTTGACCTGTTTCACTGGTGGTCCTCCTTCCTGAATATCTCGTCCACAGGGATGTCCGGCCGGTCGGCAAAGAAGCCCTCCTGCTTCTTCTTGGCTCTGGGCTTTTTCTCCGGGGCCAGCTTGGATAGCCGCAGGGCGAAGCTGGCGTTCTGCCGGGTGTCGGCGGCTTTGAGATAGGCCATCAGACCCCAGCAGGAGATCATGCTGGAGCCGCCCATGGATACGAAGGGAAAGGTAACGCCGGTCAAGGGCAGCAGATCCACCGCTCCCAGCACATTCAGCGCTGTCTGGCATACAAGCATGGCGGCAGTGGCGCAGGAGAGTATGGTGTAAAAGGAGGAACGAGCTGTGGCGGCGCACCGCAGAGCATATATAATGGGGATCAGCAACGCCGTCACACAGCACAGAGCCAGCAGAAAGCCGAATTCCTCGCCCACCACGCCGAATACCAGATCCGTATTGGCGGCACCTACATATTTGAGCCATCCCTTATCCGGCCCTGCACCGAACAGACCACCGGAGGCCATGGCGCTCATGGTGCGGGTCTGCTGGTAACCCATGTCCTGGGCATAGTCCCACACATGCATCCAAGCGGCAAAGCGGTCGGCGATGTAAGGCTTGAAGCGCAGGATGATGCCGCAGCCGAAGGCCGCAGCCGCCACCAGCATGGCGATGGAGGGCAGGTCGCCGGTGCGGAGAAAAGCAATGCAAAGAAACGCCACAAAGAAGATCAGAGCCGTACCGAAGTCGCTCATCAAAGCCAGACAGCCCACGCAGTAGGCGGAAAATAGAATGGTGAAGATGAGATTCCGCTTGGCAAACAGCCGGTCCAGCGTGGCAGCCCCTGCCAGAATAAAGGCGATCTTCACTAATTCCGAGGGCTGAAAGGAGAGAGGACCCACGGAGATCCAGTTCTTGGCGCCGAAAATCCGCTCACCCAATACTACATTAAAGGCCAGAAGTCCTGCAGCGGCAATGGCGACCGGCCACCGTGCCCGGATGGACAGACCCAAATCCCGCAGCACGCCGCTCATAAGGAGAAACAGCGCCATGCCTATGACCACGGTGATGAGCTGTTTATAGAGAGAACCGGGATCATAAGCCGCCGTCACGGCTGTTCCAACGCTGATGAGCAGAAAAACCAGTGACTCCAGCTCGTAGGCGGTGCGGTGTGCCAGTCGGTAGATCCAGTACAGCGTCCACGCCAGCAGTGCGATGCCGCTGAAAGCGACCGCAATGGCCATCCGATCCCCGGCCTGAGCGGTAAGAAATACCTGTAAAAACAGGAGGAGCTGGCAGACATTCACCAGCAATAGTGTCACCACCGGGGAGATGCGCCGTTGCTGCTGCTCCTGCACCCGGCGACGGGCTACCTTGGCTTCGTCGGATTCCGTGGAGGGGAAGAAATACATCTCCACGCCGCCTACGGCGATGCAGTCCCCGGCCTGCAGCGCGGCTTTTTCCGTGGTGCGATTTCCGTTGAGCAGCACGGGACTGCTATGGCTCACCGGGTACACCGCCCACCGTCCCCGGTCATCCCGGCATATGGCGGCGTGGCAACGGGAAACAGAGGGGAAATTCACCCGTACATCGGCGCTGCGCATCCGCCCGATCATATTCTCCCAGTGGGTCAGATCGTATCTGGCACCGTTGGACAGACTCAGAAAACCCCACACCTCCGGCTTTTTTTCTCGCGTAAAGAGAGAGATACCGCACCGTACCAGCACCCATACAGCCGCCAGAAACAGCAGGACTCGTCCCACCCACAGAGCAGTGGGCAGGGCATCAGCCATTAAATTAGTGAAAAATGCAGCCATAACAAACCTCGTATCGTATGCATTAAATATGTATTATTCCCATTATCATAGCACGCTTCCCCCTAAAATGGAAGACCGGAGGAGGTTCCCATAAGTACAGCCAATGAGAGAAATAAAAAAAGTAAAAATGGGGGTTGACAAGGAGGTGTCGGGCGTGGTACTCTAACGAGGTCGTCGAGAGACGGCGGTGCGGGAAACCGGCCGGGAGGCACGGAAAAAACTTGGAAAAAGTTGAAAAATGTGCTTGACATGGCTGGCGTATCGCAGTA
>SFGJ01000074.1 GCA_004557655.1 Clostridiales bacterium
CATGGCTTTCCAGGGTACGTCGCTGGGTATTCAGGGCGGCATAGCCAAGGTGATCTCCAACGCCTACGGCGTGAAGGAGGTTCTGCTGGACGGCGAGCCGATGGAATACGGCGAGCGAGTCTCCAGCGCACCCCAGGTGGATACCACCGCGGAGAGCGAGCATCGGGTGAGTTTTGTGATGTATCCGATTTCCCCCATGCTGCGCGTGCTCGGGTACAGCTATTCCAACGAATATTCCACCGGATATATTCGGATGTTCGTTAGTGACCACCATACGGGACAGGGCATGGTGCATTTTCCCAGTGTTCCCGCGTCAGGAGACCAGCCGTTTTCGGTGACTTACTACATTAATGAATCCGATGTGGATGCACTGACCACCATGGAGCTGCAATATGACCTCATGCTGGAGACCAACGGGGTAAAGAAGCAGGTTTCGACCGGCTACAAGGGCGCAAAGGTGGTGCGGCGGGTGGATCGGACAAAGGCTATCGACACCGTCTATCTGGATATCAGCCAGCCTCTGGTGCAGGGGGATTATAGCAGCGGCACCTTCACTGTGGATGGGAGTGCTCCCTACGCCATCGAGGAAAAGCCGGACTACTGGATGCACGAGGACATATGGGACCTGACCGGAAAAGGCAGTGTTCCCGCGATATTGGGGGACCAGTATTCTCGCTTCATCCGTGTGTATCTCAAGGACGGCTATGAGGGGTATAAATTCGATAAGAATAACCCGCCAAAGATCAAGATCCGGGGTCTCAACCGGGAATGTGACAGTATAGATGTTCGTGTCGCCAATGATGAAAGGTCCAGACCGAAGGACAGCCATTTTGATTTTGAGATTAAGGAAATTCAGCGGATCAAAAACGGAGTCGCTTACAGCACGAGCCTCAACGAGAAGATCGATCCCGACTATACCTATCGGATCAAGCTGGTTGGCACGGGTAAACAGGGGAAAACCTTCAGCAACGGTCCGTGGCGGTACGATTACACATTTCACTATTATCTCAACACGAATGTCAAGCTGCGGATGTACAGTGATACCAACATTGCAGAAAATTATCTTGAAGTGCCGTATGATGCATCCGCCCAGGCATATGTAATAGATTTGGTACCGGAACCGGATGTGATTCATTATGACTATCTGTCTTTGAGCGTGCCACATCCGTGGGCGGGCGAAAGACCGATATATAACAATAATCTGGTTGCGGGGCTGCCGGGCGGCGTTTCGGTTGTAAGCTATACATGGTATGCTTCCGCTACGGGGGAGCGGATTCAGGCTGATATGACCTTTAACGCAGGCAGAAGATATCACGTAAACATGATCTTACAGTGCGAAGAGGGCTATTACATAGCTGACGACGAGGAGCTGGATGCTTATGTGAACGGGGAAAAAGCGTATGTAAGCGCACAGGACGGGAACAGAACAACTCTTACCGTAGGATACACCGTCCCTGTTGCTTCGGGTGTACGCGGACAGGTGGTGAGCTTCTACGATGACAGCGATGTAACCGTCGCCCTGTTTGCCGACGGCAGTGCGCAGCCCCAATACACCGTAGCGGTGCCCGCCGGGGAAAAGAGCGGCGGGAAATATACCGCAGTTTACGACATCCCCGAGGTTTCCGCCGGCACCTACACCATGAAGGTAATGAAGCAGAACCATGTTACACGGGAGTACACCGTCACGGTGGGAAGCAGCAATGTGGTGCAGGATGTGAAGATACATCTGAAGGGTGATATTAACGGTGACGGCAGAGTCAATACCAGTGATGTTGGTAAGGCAAACTCACATGCCAAAGGAACATCAACATTAACGGGTTATGATTTTGCCTGTGCCGATGTGAACGGTGACGGCAGAGTCAATACCAGTGATGTTGGTAAGATAAATTCCCATGCTAAGGGTACAAATAAGCTTTGGTAATCTTAGTATAATCAGTCTTAACACCGATGCTCCCTCCCCATACGCCTTATGGGGCGGGAACAAAGGTTTAAGAATATAAAATCGCAGAGAAATCTGCGCCGCCGTTTTCGGGACTAAGCGAGACACCGAAAGCGGTGCGTAAGGGACGTCCCGCAAATATATCAAAGGAGGAGCTTGGTCATGAACAAGCGAATCACATCCCTATTGCTTTGTTTTGTCATGGTCTTTTCAATGTTGGCAACTGCAGTGCCGGCATTGGCCGCACCACCGGCTTCATCTTGTACTTACTCGATTGAAGCCGACAAAACATCAGCAAACCCCGGTGATACCATCAATTTCACCATCTACATGCAGCAAACGGGGAACCAAAACACTTTGGAAGGCACTCTTGTCATTCCAGACGGGTTGACCTTTGTTACAGGTAGCGGAAAACTTGAAGATGGTATCAAAACTACTCTTGGTTGGGACTCGGTAGAATGGACACCTGTTCCCAATATGATCCTGAACGGTTTCGGTTCTGAGAGTTTCACAGGAACCGATAAACTGGCATTGATGAAATTCCAGTGTACCGTTGACAACGATGCAACTGCAAAGGATTACGAAGTCACATTGATTGATTTGGTAGCCGACGACGAGAACTACGAAACCAAAAATCCGACTTGTATCCCTGCAACCGTGACTGTCACCATCCCTCACGTCCATGTGTACGACAAGGAAGTAGCAACAGAAGGTTATCTCAAAACCGGTGCCACCTGCACAGAAGCGGCTGTTTACTACAAGAGCTGCGAATGCGGTGCTAAAGGAACTGAAACCTTCACATCCGGTTCTGCACTCGGACACGATTACACCAAGAAGGTGGAAAACAATACTTATTTGAAGACTGCAGCTTCAAATTGCACGGAGTACAATGTGTACTGGTACGCATGCTCCCGTTGCGATGCCAATGCGAAAGATGACGCTGAGGCAACCGATAAGTATTACACCGGCACCACCACCGGCAGCCACAGCTTCACACAGCAGATTGAAGATGCCGCACACCATGTTGCCGGCACCGGCACAGATTGCCGGAGTGTGAAGCAGTACTACTATGATTGCGCATACTGCGATCAGATCGGTACTGCCACTTGGGACAGCACCACCTACGGTGAGCACAGCTACGCCGCCGCATGGAGCAGCAACGCTGACGGTCACTGGCATGAGTGCTCTTTGTGCCACGACAAGAAGGACAACGAGGCTCATACTCCGGGCGCAGCGGCAACCGAGACAACACCGCAGAAGTGTACTAAATGTGATTACACCATCACTCCCGCACTGGGTCACACTCACCACATGACTCCTGTTGCGGCAAATCCTGCTACCTGCACCGAGGACGGCAACATCGAATACTACAAGTGCGATGGCTGCAGCAAGCTGTTTGCAGACGCAGCAGGTAATGAGGAGATCACCGACCACAGCAGCGTTGTGATTGGGCATCTCGGCCACGACTGGGTAGCTGCAACGTGTACTACTCCCAAGACCTGCAGCAGATGCGATGCTACCGAAGGCAATGCTCTCGGCCACGACTTTGCAACCGTTTGGAGCAGCGATGCTTCCAAGCATTGGCATGCGTGCTCCCGCTGCGATGTTAAGGGTGACGAAGCAGAACACACCCCTGACCGTGAGGCTGCAACCGAAACCGACCCGATTAAGTGCTCTGTGTGTGATTATGTCATC
>SFGJ01000075.1 GCA_004557655.1 Clostridiales bacterium
GGAAGCTCTGCTTTCTTTTTGGTTGGCATAGATTGTCCTCCTTTATTTGTTAAAATTCACTCGGCGGTTGTGCCGAGCTGTATAAGCTTTTTCTGCGCGTCGCTTTCTTGGGCGGCGCCGGTTCGGTGTCAGACTGGGTGGGTGTAGGTGCAAGCGTATCGGCTGCCGGCTGATAATCATATACCGATGCCTTTACAATCTGCTTTGCCATCGGGTGTCTGGTGAAATCCAGTTTGTTCAACTTCAAAATGTTGTGCCCGCGTATGATGCAGAGCAGTTCCTCGTTGGGAAGCCGTAAAACCTCATCCGGTGTGAGAAGCCGTCTGCGTCCCTGACCCTCAGTATGACGGTACTGGGGAATGACCTGCGCTACTGCGATGGTCTGACGGACCGTCATGGTAGAATTGACCTGCACGGACATATCACCGGACCGGGCTGAGATGTACTCAGCTGATACGTCATCGGTGCAACCGAGCATCAGCTGGATGTCGCAGTTGCCGATGATTTCGGCCCACAGATTCTTGGGATACCGATTCTGCAGCTGACCGAGGCTCTGCACGGCCAGCATGACTCGGATATCTCTCGACCGCACAACAGAAAGGGATCTTGCAAAATCGGATCCGTCTTCCGCACCTCCAATGCGGCCCACATTGTTAAACTCATCCAATATCAGATTGACGGGCACATCGCAGCGGCCGTTCGGACGACCGTCGGCATATCGAGTCAGTTTGATGAACATGAATGAGAAAAAGAGCGATGACAGGAACGCCATCGTAGCGTCCTGATCGCTCAGCACAATGTAATAGATGCATTTGTTTCTGCCGGGCGCCGTCAGGTCGATGTCAGACCGACTCGTGATCCGCTGGACTGCTTGGTTCTGAAGCACCTGAAGGCGTGTGCCCAGCCCCAGTATGATGCCGGAACGCACCGTATCACTGGACTGAGCAAACAGATTAAACGGCGCCCGTGCCGGATGGTCAAGCGGCAGCTTATCAAACATAGCGGTCAACTGCCGTTCACTGTTTTGCGTAAGCAGCTGATATACGGCGGACAGATGCTTCATATCAGGGCTTCGGGTCCGATCCTGATCGATAAGCAGGATGAGCGCCTTCAAAAGATTGCCCTCGCCGTTGTCCCAGAAGTGGTCGCCCTTGCCTGAGCTGGTGTTGCCGATGATGACATTGGTCAGCACCTGCGCCATCAATGTGTCGCCGTTCAAGTCTGACATACAGTTCCACGAGTCGCTGTGCTCAGGGGATACGAGATTATAGATCTTCACATCGTAGCCCGCGTTTCGGAACATTTCCGAGGTATCGGCATAAAGCTCGCCCTTGCTGTCGGTCACGATTACGGACTCGCTGCGCCGCAGCGCCTGAAACAGCGCATTTCGGATAATCGCACGCGACTTCATGGTACCGGATGCGCCGAAAATGGCAATATGGCGGTTGAGTCTGGTGTCCTCCGGCATACAGACGGCTTTTCCGTTGTACTCGCCAAGAATCGTACCTTTGGCATCAGGAACCGGCGATATCTCCAGAACTTCCTTCATTTCTTTTTCGTCCATCCAGGATGCCGTGCCGTAGATACCGGATTTGCTTCTGGCAAAGCCGCGAGGGTCATGCTGCTTCCCGTCAAACTTATCGTGGAGCTTCACATAGGCAAAGATGGCGCCGGCAATCAGCAGGATCATCAGGATGCCTTTGATCCCGTTGCCACTGAAAGCTGCCGGAAAACAAATCAGCGGATTCCAGCTTACCGGTTTCATCGTGCTTTCACCGGAAACGCCGCCGCTGTCCATCCACGCTGCGTAGTTGCCGAGTAATTGGCCAAGCATACCGCCCAGATAAAATAGTCCGACGCATCCCAGTATGGCAGCGATGATAATGGATATCTTGCGGTTTTTATCGCTCAAATAAATTTCTCCTTTCCGGGTCGAGTTCTGCTTCCACAGCATCAAACCCAATCGTTTTTATTGTCACACGGCTTCCGAGATACTCCCGGATGAATGCCATCTGGTATGGATAACACAGCACCTCATAATTTCCGTGCTGATTCTCGACGGCTTCCTTAAAGCGAACCAGCCTTGCGAGATCTCCATCCAGATGCGAGAACACATAGGCATCACCGATTTTTGCGTCATACTCAAACAGTCCACGGTCATAAGTCCGCACATCCGGGTCGAATAAAAGCTCCAAAAGCCGTTCTTTCCATTCGGGTACGGTCATAAGCCGCAACTGGCGAATGCCATGCTCATCCATTGGGATGAAATACAGATTTCGGTAGATCGCATCAAACCGGAACTCCGGCCGCTTGGTTGTGTCGGATTCCAGCAGCGTCTTCAGTGCGACGCTCTCAGACTGACCAAATAAAATGGCGGCCGGCGCTGCATAGGTGCCGGCATTCAGGCGGCTGATCTCAATGACGCTGTGCAGCGTTTTGAACTCACCCTTGCCGCTCCATTTCATCACGGCGCTGCGCGTGTTATAAACTGCGTATGGCCGCTGCCCAAGATAGGCTGTTCCCACCATCCGGGTAAACATCGTTTTGTTCATCTCCGCTTCGCCGAGCTTCTTCAGCTCTTTGGCAAGATAAAAGCAGGGCGCATCGGGGATCCGTTTGGTGATGGTTCGGTTTTGAAGAATGGGGAGCATATACGGTCGGCATTCAACACCTGAGCGCATACACACAGCCACCGCTTCGGCAACACGGTGGTTTCTGTCCCGGTGTGCGGCATTCCCGGGGAATTTGTGTTCCCAAAAGGCGTCCATGTAATACCGGTAAGCGTCAGGGTGAAGCCAATCCAGTATGGAGAGAGCGCCCTTATAAAAGCGTACAGACCTGCTGCTGCCTTTGCCGGTAACGGTAAGCAGGCGTGTGGTCAGTTCCGTTTCCGTCTGAGGGATGCGGAATGTTTCCGGTGTGGTGAGCTTATGAACCAGGGCTTTGTAAGCGCGTTCATTGCCGAGCAGGTAGAGCGAACGAATCGGATATTCACCGACG
>SFGJ01000076.1 GCA_004557655.1 Clostridiales bacterium
AGTCGGTGAAATGATCGTCGACAGAGATATCAACTGTCTTTACGGCAGCTCCCGCTGCGACGGCTTCAAAGATATAGCCAATATACGCGTATTTGCCGTCATTCTGCACCTTCCACACAAAGGCGTCGTCATCGCCGTTGACCGTCAGGGTTTCATACACTGCGGCCTTTGTGGAGAACGAAAAGCCTTCATCGGCCACCAGGCGGATAGTTACCATATAGAGCCTGCCTGCCTCAAAGGTATCCACGGGGTTCATGGTGTTGCAGTCCACCCACTCAACGGTGTTTTCACCCGCGTGTTCGCCGCCGATATACTTGTCTATGCTGCAATGCTCCAGCACGGTGTCGCCACCCACAATGTTGCTGGGAATTTCACCGGCAACCGGCGGGACAATGCCTTCGATGGCAACCTTTGTGACCGGTATAGGTCCAATGACCCGGCAGTATGCGCCTTCTAAATTGTAGTATATGACTCCATCTTTTTCATAGTAGTCAAACCCCGTGCCGTCAGCTTTGACGATCTTGGAGTATTCTCCGAAACGGGAGTCGGTCACTCTTTCAGCGCCGTTAACGCTGATGAGATGACCGGTACCCGACAGGGAAACAGTACAGGCATTGATTGTGACTTCTACTCCCTTATTAAACTCAATTCCGTACCCTCGACCCCGGAACTCGCCGCCGTTGATCGTCAGCTTTCCTGCGGCAAAATTAATCACTCTGTAAGCATCGTTTATGGCTTCATTCGTAAAAGTGCCGCCGTTGATAACCGTGGTACCCCCCTGGCCGAAGATAACGTTATAGGTTTTTGATTCAAACGTGCCGCTCTCGATGGTAAGATGTGCATCGCTGGAAACATGAAAAACATTCCGCTTCGCTGCACCACGAATGTTTTCCACCACGCGGCCGGTGCCCACACTGTCGCGAACGGTGAGGTAACCTGTATGGACGTAGAAAACGCTCCAGTCCGAGGTTGTTTCATCTCTGGTGATGCTGTGTCCCGCCAGATCCAGATCGACTCTTGCGCGGGCGTCCACCAGCTCCAGGTCGTTGTTGTTACTGTTGCTGTTAGAGAGCAAGTCCGCGCCCAGCTTGATAAAGCGGGTGCTGCCGTCTTTAGGCGCAGTTGCCATCAGGTTCCGCAGCTCGGCATAGGTGGTTACCACATAAGGGTCATCCTTGGTGCCGCTGTCCGCCGATGCCTTAGCCGTAAAGCCCACGCGGTAGTAAACCGCGCCGGTGCTACTCTGGGAGCCGCAGAAAAAAGCATCCAAGCCGTTGATGGTCACACTTCTGTCGGAACGAATGAGGTATCCCTCTTTCGGCGTGAAGATTACTTCAACAACATAGGGATTTCCGGCAATAAATGTGTCGCTGGCGCTCATGGTATTCGGAATATTGGGGGTATCAGCTGTTCCGCCGTTATACCATTCATTGACTGTCACCGTATAGCTGTCATCTCCGGCGGTCGCGGAAAACACCGGAGAAGCGCCGTCCGCAGGCTTGGTAACCGTCGCGGAGAGGTTTCTGATGCTGGCGATATTCGAAACCTCGACGTTCTGACCTCTCAGGGCTTCAGTGCTTTCGGACGCTGCGATCACACTGCCGTTGACACTGATCTCTTTTGCTTCATTGAAGTAACCGCAGGTCTCAATGGTTTTCCCGGTTGCATCAATGTTAATGCCCTGACTAAATGTTCCCTCTTTGATGCTGATGGTACCTGTAGAGGTGGAAGTGATGGACAAACTGTGTGCCTTTTTGCCTTCAGGAGAACTCGGGTGCAGCGAAGCGGAGAAATTGCCGCCGTTGATCGTCAAATTTGCAGAACGACTAATTGTGACAGCAGACATATCTGCATTATTGGCAATAAACGCATTATACCCGATAAAGCTACCGCCATTGATCTTGGTGGTTCCGGCTTGGGCAAAAATCGCATAGCCAAAGGATGTACCGTTAGCGCCGCCCTCAAGCGTCACATTGCCGTTAATGGCAAGTAAATTATCTGAAGCCATATTGATAACCGCACCCGTGCCGCCGGTATTTCCATGCACATATTTCAGCGTACCGGTGCCGTTAATGGTCAAATCGTTTCTCGGCCAGATCAGGCAGTCATTCATGCCATTTAAGGGAGAAGTAAAGGTATTCGTTCCCTCAATGGTCAGTACTTTGTATGTTGTATTGCTGATTGCGGCGGCAAGGGACGCCTGTGAGGGCATATCGCCATTAGAGCCACTTACACCGTTCAGCTTGACACAAATGATTTCTGTGTTTTCCATGGCCGCTTTGAACTCGGCAAATGTGTCGCAGACAACGGGATCCTCCACCGTACCTGTGCCGGTGGTACCTGCGATTTCGCCTTCAGTATACGCCGCCGCCGTCATGCTCATGGCCGGGAGCATACCCAGCACCATGACCAGCGCAAGAAACAGGCTGAGTAGCCGTTTCGGTTTTGCTTTTTTTGTGTTGCTCATAAAATTACCTCCTTAATCGAAGTGATATATGCCATACTAAGTATCCGTCTTTCCTCCGGCGTATGGCCTCCGGTGGAGTAAGGCATGCTTTCAATTTCGTTCAAAAGCGGAATGTTCATCCTATCAATCAGAACCACCGCCCTTCTTACAGACTGTCCATGACCGCAGCCATGTACTGTTCGGTCACGGTTCCAAAAAGGAAAGCGTCGATCAAACCACCCCGTTTTGCCGATTTGACCTTTTCAGCCAGCTCGTTATCCGCCTGGTCATCTACCAAAATGACGATCTTACAGTTCGGGTCGATTTTCTTGACCTTATCCCGTATGTCGAGCCGCTCTTCCAGCATCCAGGGAGTGTAACCGGTCGCTTCCATTAATAAGGCATAGGGCTTGAAGGTTTTGCATCGCTGCACGGTCTTGTCCGGATGCTCAGAGATTATGACCTGATAATCGTCCAGTTCCTGTGATAGCGTTCTCTGTATCGCCTTTGCGAAAAGCCCGCTC
>SFGJ01000024.1 GCA_004557655.1 Clostridiales bacterium
GTGAGGACGGAAGCCGGGAACAGGAGGTAGAAATCTTCTACCGCTTTATCGGCAAAATTGATTGAATGATACCAATATCTTTAACTATGTGATACCGGGGCCTCCGTGCCGGATGTAGAGGAATTACAGCGGCTGTGCGCGGCCCTGCCGGCCAGTGCGGAGGAGCTGATCTGCGGGGAAGCGGGCCGGAAGCCCAAACGGGAGCACCTGGACTTATTTCAGTGTTTTTTCTATGGCTTCCTGGTGGTGATGTTTATTACGGGCGCCTGTGTCCGTATGGCGAATCAAATCAGCATAGAGACATACCATCCAAGCATTACAACCGCAGCACGGGTGATGATGCTGGTTCCGGTGGTGATGTTTTTCTCCATCGCCTTGTTCCGTCTGCTGCGCAAGAAAAGGCCGAACCAAAACTGACGGCCCTCCTCTCTCTGCCGCGCCTTGACAAGGGCCGGGAAAACTGCTATGATAAGGGTAATTTCATAGCGCGTTGATCGGAAAGAGTACGCGCCACAGCTTTTCCAAGAGAGGGGCGGTCACCGGCTGCAAGCCGCCCTGTGAAGCAGCGCGGAAAGTGCGTCCGGGAGCGCGGGGGATGCAGACGCCCTCCGCCCGGCCTTGCGTAAAAGGCCCCCATTGAGTGATAAACGAGAGTGGAACCGCGAATTATTCGCCTCTCATGCCTGCGGGCATGGGAGGCGTTTCTTTGCTTTTCGGTGGATGGGGGCGGATGGGCGCACCGGTACGCGTACCGGTGTGGGGGTCCGTGATACCTGCGCGGAGAGCCGGCGGGGACGACGAACCCTGCCCCTGCAATAGGAGCATATATTGAAATGAAATATAAAAGGAGACCTGACCATGTATCTGTATAATTCCGCTACCCACAAAAAAGAGGAGTTCAAGACCCACACCCCCGGCCATGTGGAGATGTATACCTGCGGCCCCACGGTGTACCACTTCGCCCACATCGGCAATCTCCGCAGCTATATCATGGAGGATGTGCTGGAGAAGTACCTGCGCTACGCCGGGTACGATGTGAATCGGGTCATGAACATCACCGATGTGGGCCACCTGACCTCCGACGCCGACGAGGGCGAGGACAAGATGCTCAAGGGCGCCAAGCGTGAGCACAAGACCGTCATGGAGATCGCCAGGTTCTACACCGATGCCTTTTTTGAAGACTGCCGCAAGCTGAATATCAAGCGCCCCGATGTGGTGGAGCCTGCCACCAATCTCATTGAGGACTATATCCGCATCATCACCAAGCTGCTGGATACCGGCTACGCATATCTGGCCGGTGGCAATGTGTACTTCGACACCTCCAAGCTGCAGCGGTACTATATCTTCAATGACCACAACGAGGAGGATCTGGCTGTGGGCGTCCGGGAGGGCGTGGAGGAGGACACAAACAAGCGCAACCGCAACGACTTCGTGTTGTGGTTCACCAAATCCAAGTTCGAGGACCAGGCTCTGAAATGGGACTCCCCCTGGGGCGTGGGCTATCCCGGCTGGCACATTGAGTGCTCCGGCATCTCCATGAAGTATAACGGCGAGTACCTGGATCTGCACTGCGGCGGCGTGGACAATGCCTTCCCCCACCACACCAACGAGATTGCCCAGTCCGAAAGCTATCTGGGCCATTCATGGTGCCCCCACTGGTGCCATGTGGCCCACCTGAACACCGAGGGCGGCAAGATGAGCAAGTCCAAGGGCGAATTCCTCACCGTGTCTTTGCTGGAGGAGAAGGGCTATGATCCTCTGGCCTACCGCTTCTTCTGCCTCCAGAGCCACTACCGCAAGGGACTGGTGTTCTCCTGGGAGAATCTGGACAACGCCACCGTGGCCTTTAACAAGCTCCTTTCCAAGATCGCCGCGCTGGATCCCCGGGACGGAGCTGTGGATGAGGCTGTTTTCGCGGAGCTGAAGGAGAAGTTCATGAAGGCCATGGACAACGATCTCAACACCTCCATGGCGGTGACGGTGCTGTACGATGTGCTCAAGGCCAAGGCAAACGGCGCCACCAAATGCGCCGTGCTGGAGAGCTTTGATACGGTGCTGGGGTTGAAACTGCCGGAGAAGGCGGCAGAGCTTCGCAAAAAGCAGGCGGCGGCTCCCGCTGCTGACGGCTTTGCCATCATCAGCGAGTGCGGTGAGGAGAATGCCGACATCGAGGCGCTGATCCGCGCCCGGGCCGACGCCAAGAAGGCCAAGAACTTTGCCGAGGCGGACCGGATCCGGGACGAGCTGAAGGCCCGGGGCATCGAGGTCACCGATGTTCCCGGCGGCGCCAAGTGGAAACGAATCTGATCTGACATAATAAAACCCCCTCTGCCCATGGGCAGAGGGGGTTTTATGTTGGATTTATGCCAAAAAGCCCTTGAGGATGGTCTCCTCCGCTTCCTCCGGGGTCAGACCCAGAGTTTCCAGCTTCAAAAGCTGGTCGCCGGCAATCTTGCCAATGGCGGCCTCGTGGACAAGCTGCGCGTCGGGGCAGTTGGCGGTGATGGCGGGAATGGACTCAATGTGGGCGCTGCCCATGATGATGGAGTCGCACTGCACATGGCCGAAGCACTGGCTGTTGCCCACCATGACCGGGTGGAAGATCTGCCTGGAATCGTCCTGGGCAACAGATCGGGAGATGACCCGGCCCCTGGCGTCGGCGCCGTTGAGCTCGATGAGCATATCGCTCTCGGCTACCTGCTCCCCATGGGTCAGCAGGCGCTCCGTGACCACCACCTCACTGCCTGCGGCGCAGTAGAATTTCGTATCCCGCTTGGTGGAGTCGATGCCCCGGATCTGCACGGTGTCCATCTGCATGGTGGAGTTCTCCCCCAGATGCACGATAGTCTGGGGATTCATCACATTGCGGCCGGTCTGGCCGGGAGCATCTTCACCGTAATGTTTTTCGGCGTAGTGAACACGGCTGTTCCTGCCGATGTAGAAGGTGTGCACCCCGTCGTGGCGGCTCTCATTGCAGCC
This sequence comes from Clostridiales bacterium, assembly GCA_004557655.1. Lineage (GTDB taxonomy): Bacteria > Bacillota > Clostridia > Oscillospirales > Oscillospiraceae > Vescimonas. Next base: position 2,980 of record SFGJ01000024.1, read on the forward strand.
GGAGTTGTGGATGCCGCAGCCGGCCACGATCTCCACATCGCAGTCATCTCCGATGTAGAAGTCGTTGTACACCATCTCGGAAAGGCCCGTCTTGCTGATAATGACGGGGATGTGGCACTGCTCGCCCTTCGTTCCGTCCTTGACGCGGATGTCAATGCCCTGTTTGCCGTCGGTTTTGGGCGTTATTTCGATGTGCTCCGTGGACTGCCTTGCCTCGCAGCCGCTGTCCTTGCGGATATTGAACGCGCCCACGGGCTTGCCGGTGAGATCGGCGATCTTCTCCAGCAGCTTGGCGTCGATGTCGGTAATCATAGAGTGACCTCCTTCTTCTCCAGTACCGGGCAGCTGCCCAAGGTGTCCGCCAGGATCAGGGGGAAAATCTCATCCGTGGTGCCCCTGTGGGCAATGGAGCCGTTTGACACCACGATGATCTCATCGGCAAGCTGGATGATGCGCTCCTGGTGGGAAATGATGATCATGGTGGACTTGCCCTCCTTGTGGATCTGCTCAAAGGTCTCCGTGAGCCGGGCGAAGCTCCACAGGTCGATGCCGGCCTCCGGCTCATCGAAGATCATCAGCTCACTGCCCCGGGCCAGAATGGAGGCGATCTCAATGCGCTTGACCTCGCCGCCGGACAGGGACACGTCCACCTCCCGGTCCAGGTAATCATTGGCGCACAGGCCCACCCGGGTGAGATACTGGCAGCAGCGGTCCTTGGTGAGCTTGTCGCTGCCCGCCGCCAGCAGCAGCAGGTCGTGGACGGTGATGCCCTTGAACCGGGGTGGCTGCTGGAACCCGTAGCTGATGCCCAGCTTTGCCCGCTCCGTGATGGAGAGATCCGTGATGTCACGCCCATTGTAAAGGATCTGTCCCTCCGTGGGCTGCACCAGACCCATGATGACCTTGGCCAGAGTGGTCTTGCCGCCGCCGTTGGGGCCGGTGAACACCACCAGCTTGTGATCCGGAATCGTAAGGTCAATGTGATTGAGAATGTCCACCGTGCCCTCGGGTGTGGAGACACGATAGCAAATATCCTTTAATTCCAACATAGAATTTCCTCCTTTTGAGGTGCTTTCACAGGGATTATACCAAATTCTGCCGCCATACGATGTGGGATTTGCAACAGAAAACATATTTCGACCCATACGCCCCCTATTGTAGCAGAAGCGGCGGGGAAAAGCAATCCGCACCGCTTTATTTTTCCCGCCGGAGTGAAAAATTACACAAAAAATGCGCCCCACCGGGGGGGCGCAAAAGGGGAAAAAGGGGAAGAAAGTGTTAAATCAAAGAGCAAACCAGGCCCATTTCGATGAACAGCAGAAACCCCAGAAGAGGGCTGGCTACCTGGGTGAAAATGTTAAAGTTTCCGGTTACCAAAAACACCATGGTCAGCACGATCACAGCCAGCAGGACCACAGCGGCCACCGCGCGGGGAAGAACGTTCTTTTTCATAATTTCAGATCTCCTTTCAACGTTTTTGCGCGTTTTTGCTTCCTTGTCCTCAGTATAAAAGAAGATCTGATATTTGTAAAATACTCAAAAACTAAGTTTACTATAGCTTTAATCTATATCGGAGCAGGCGCTCTTCAGATTCTCGATGTAATCCGTGGTCATCCGGGAGGGCATCAGATCTCTGCGCAGGATATACCCGATGGTGTGAAAGCGCTCAGGCTCCAGGGGAATGCCGACGGAATCCACCTGGGGTGTGGAGCCCAGCCCCACATCCGGGCAGAAGCCGTGCAGCTCCCGGATGAGCTGATACTCCGTGGACCGCTCCCGCACGCAGATCTGCCGGGGGGATCCTACCGCGACGGAGGAAAGTCCCTCAAAAAAGAACTGCCCGTTGTGCTCCCCCTGCTCGAAGGTGATGCAGGGATAGGGGGCCAACTCCTCCGGGGTCAGCCTGCTGCGCCCTGCCAGGGGATGGTCTTTGGCGATATACACCGCCGCAGGCACCCGGATCAGCTCTGTGAACTCCAGATCCAGCCTGCCGAACATCCGCCGCAGATACCGCTCCTTGTCATCGTTCAGGGCCAGCACACCGATTTCGCTGCGCAGCTGGCTCACATCCGTCAGCACCTCATAGGTGGTGGTTTCCCGGAAGTGGAAGCTGTACCGCTGCCCCGGAAAATTCTGCACCAACCGGGAGAAGGCACGCACCGCGAAGTGAAAGTGCTGGCTGGACACGGAGAATCGCTTTTCGCCCTGACTGTCGCCGCCGAATCGCTCCTGCATCAGCTGCGCCTGGGACAGCACCTGCCGGGCATAGCCCAGAAGCTCCTCACCCTCCCGGGACACGATGACGCCCCGGTTGGTGCGGGAGAATATGCGCACGCCCATCTCCGCCTCCAGCTCCCGTATGGCGGTGGTAAGGCTGGGTTGGGAGATAAACAGCTTCTCGGCGGCAGCGCTGATGGTGCCGCATTCGGCTACAGTGACGGCATATTTTAACTGCTGCAAGGTCATGCAAAACCACTCCTTTTGCCCCAGTGTATCGGATTTTGCGGCAAAAGTAAAGCTTTCTGTCCCAAGCGCATACAATGGGGAGAAGAGAAAGGGGTGCTGGCATGGAGAATCATCAGACCACGGAGCAAAAGAGAGCCATCTGGCAGCGGGTCAACCCGACTTTGCAGCCGTATCCGATCACGGCGGAGCAGCAGGCGGCCCAGGACGCGGTGAATGTGTGCTGCATGGGAGCGGAGGCGCAGGAGGATATTGATGTGATCCGCGGCTTTATTGAGGAGGAGCTGTCGGACCGGCGGGGGTATTTATCCTATGCCGCTGCGGCGCCCACGCCCAATGCCCGACAGCTTTTTCGCCGTCTGGCGGCGGAGGAGGGGGGGCACGCCCGCAAGCTCATGGGCGTGTATTACCTTATCACCGGGCAGGTGTACTGCCCGGCGGTGCCGCTGCCGGGAAAGACCTGTGTTCCCGGCTGGCGGGAGGTGCTGCGTCTGCGGTATCACGAGGAGGGCTGCGGGGGGCTGAACTACCGCCGGGCATCGGAGGAGACAAGCGACGAGTGCCTGACGGAAATATTCCTGGAGTTGTCCCACGATGAGTACCGTCATGCCCGGCAGATACTGTGTCTGCTGGAAAAACAGATGTCGATTTAACAAAAATGCGCTTGCACATTACAAAATTTGCTGATACAATAAGGCAAACTTGTACTAAGGAGGATGCCCTTTATGAGAGAATGTATCAGCAGAGAAGCGGCTCTGGCCGCACTGAGGAAGTATAACAAGGAGCTGTTCCACATCCAGCACGCCTTTACTGTAGAGGGCGTCATGCGCTGGTACGCCAATGACCTGGGCTACGGGGAGGAGGCGGATTTCTGGGCCACCGTGGGCCTTCTGCACGATATTGACTTCGAGCAGTGGCCCCAGCAGCACTGCGTGAAGGCCCCGGAGCTGCTACGGGAGGCGGGCTGCGGCGAGGACCTGATCCATGCCGTGTGCAGCCATGGCTACGGGCTCTGCTGCGACGTGGAGCCGACGGAGGAGATGGAGAAGGTGCTTTTTGCCGCCGACGAGCTGACGGGCCTCATCGGAGCCGCCGCCCTCATGCGCCCCAGCCGCAGCGTGCAGGACATGGAGCTCAAGAGCCTGAAGAAGAAGTTCAAGGACCGCAAGTTTGCCGCCGGCTGCTCCCGGGATGTCATCATCACCGGGGCGGAGCGGCTGGGCTGGGAGCTGGATGTCCTGCTGGAGAAGACCCTGGACGCCATGCGCTCCTGCGAGGCGCAGATCGCCGCGGAAATGGCGAAGCTGTGAGAAAAGAAGCCCGTGTGGCGTATCAGACTGTCTAATCCCCCTGCTTTCGGGAAATGAAAGCAGGGGGGCTGCTATAAATTGGGCGGAACGGCGCAAGTGTTTGCGGCGCGTTTTACCTTATCAGCGATACGTCCCCGTGACACAGGGATTATCCTCCTGCTGATGGAGGAAGACCGCACGTACCTTTTTTGTACTGCGCGTAAAATGCCGCCCTTTCGGGAAAACAGGTCATCTTAAAAGGAAAAAGCCTCCTGAACCATTGGTTCAGGAGGCTTTTCTGGAGCAGGGTACGGGAATCGAACCCGCCTCCTCGGCTTGGGAAGCCGATGTACTACCGATGTACTAACCCTGCGCAACAATGTTATTATAGCAGAGAAATTTGTCCAATGCAACCGAAAAATGGCCCGGGTATGTTTTTTCTTTCCTCCGCATAGAATACCCCAGCTTATTTCGGGGAGGGCAAACTATGAAAAAGAGGATTCCCGCACTGCTTTTGGCGCTGCTGTGCTGCCTGCCGCTGCCGGTACACGCCGTGGAGCTGCCCGTGGAGGCCAAGGCCGCACTGCTCATGGAAAAGGAGACAGGGCAGGTACTCTTTGCCAAGGAGGAGCACCAAAGGCTAGAGCCTGCCAGCGTCACCAAGATCATGACGCTGCTGCTGACCATGGAAGCCATCAGCCGGGGGGAACTGCGCTATGAAGACACCGTCACCGTCAGCAAAAACGCCGCCTCCATGGGCGGCAGCCAGGTGTATCTGTCCGAGGGGGAGCAGATCACCGTGGAGGAGCTTTTGAAGGCGGTGTGCGTCTCCAGCGGAAACGACGCCTCTGTGGCACTGGCGGAGCAGGTGTCAGGGGTCACGGAGCTGTTCGTGCAGCAGATGAACAACCGGGCTAAGGAGCTGGGCATGGTGGATACCTGCTTCTTAAACCCCACGGGCCTGCCGGCAGAGGGCCATGTGACCAGCGCCTATGACATTGCCCTCATGAGCCGGGAATTGATTCTCCATCACACGGATCTGCGCCGCTTCACCACCATCTGGATGGATACCATCCGGGGCGGAGAATTCGGCCTGTCCAACACCAACAAGCTCATCCGTTTTTATGAAGGGGCCACGGGACTGAAAACTGGTTCCACCGATGCCGCCGGCTACTGCATCAGCGCCACGGCGGAGCGGAGCGGCATGGAGCTCATCGCCGTGGTGTTGGGCGGGGAGACCAGCCAGCAGCGGTTTGAGGACGCCAAGACCCTGCTCAACTATGGGTTTTCCACCTATGCTCTGGCGGATGTCACCCCGGCGGAGCGGCAGATCGTTCCCGTGAAGCTGGGGCGTGCGCCCTCCGTGGAGGCAGTTTTGGAGGCGGGCAAACTGCTGGTGGGCAAGGGGCAGGCGGGAAGTCTCAGCCAGACGGTGACGCTGCGGGAGGATCTGGTGGCCCCGGTGGAAAAGGGGCAGACCGTGGGCACCCTCACCGTCCAATGCGGTGACGCTACTCTGGCGGAGCTGCCTCTGACGGCGGCGGACACCGTGGAGCGCATGACCTGGGGCAACCTGTTTGTGCGGCTGCTCCGGTGTGCTGTTTTCGGTTGATTCGACGGATTGTTCTTGTGTTTTTTCCGGGGAGGATGTAAGATAGGGAGAGAAAACAAAAGAGGAGGCCATCATCATGATCGGTGTAGATCTTTCCAATATGCGGCATTTTATTCCCTTGCCTTATGAAATGGCCCTGACACCCCGGCTGCGTCTGGCCCATGACCGCTTGCAAAGCGGCACCGGCGTGGGGGGCGAGTTCACCGGATGGGTGCATCTGCCGGAGAACTATGACCGGGAGGAGTTTTCCCGGATTCAGGCGGCGGCCGGGAGGATCCGGAGCGATTCTCAGGCGCTGGTGGTCATCGGCATCGGCGGCTCTTACTTAGGGGCCAGGGGCGTCATTGAGTGCCTCTGCTCCCCCAATTATAACCTGAAAAAGAAGAATACCCCCAACATTTACTTCGTGGGCAACGGTCTGGACAATGACCAGCTTGCGGAAGTGGAGGAGCTGCTCGCCGGACAGGATTTTTCCGTGAATGTCATCTCCAAGTCCGGCACCACCACGGAGCCGGCGGTGGCGTTCCGGTTTTTCCGCAAACTGCTGGAGGAGAGATACGGCCATGAGGAGGCCACCCGCCGGATCTATGCCACCACTGACCGGGCCAAGGGGGCTTTGAAGTCGTTGGCCGCGGCGGAGGGCTATGAGAGCTTCGTGGTGCCCGATGACATCGGCGGCCGGTACAGCGTTCTCACGGCAGTGGGCCTGCTGCCTATAGCCGTGGCGGGCATTGACATTGAGCGGCTTATGGCCGGCGCTAAGTCCATGATGCAAACCTGCAGCCTGGCGGATATGGAGACGAACCCCGCCTGGCAGTATGCCGGCGCCCGGTATGAGCTGCAGCACCGGGGCATGGAGATCGAGGTCCTGGCCTGCTTCGACCCCTTCTTCCGTTTCATGGCGGAGTGGTGGAAGCAGCTCTACGGCGAGTCCGAGGGCAAGGAGGGCAAGGGCCTGTTTCCTGCCAGCGTGGAGTATACTGCGGACCTGCACTCCATGGGCCAGTACCTGCAGGAGGGGCGCCGGAACCTATTTGAGACCGTGGTGCGCTTTGCGCCACGGGAGGGAGAGCTTACCGTGCCCTATGACGAGGAAAACGGGGACGGCCTGAATTTCCTGGCGGGCAAGACCATAAGCGAATTAAAGCAGCAGGCCATGGACGGGACGCTTCTGGCCCATGTGGAGGGCGGCGTGCCCAATATCCGGATCTGCTGCGAGGAGCGTAACGCATTTACACTGGGTGAGCTGATTTATTTCTTCTGCTACGCCTGCGGCCTGTCGGGCTATCTGCTGGATGTGAACCCCTTCGACCAGCCCGGCGTGGAGGCCTATAAGAAGAATATGTTCGCTCTTTTAGGCAAGCCCGGCTATGAGGAGCTGGGCCGTGGGCTGCGGGAGAAGCTGCACGGCAGCCAAAGATGAAGAAATGATGAATTTTTCTTTCTCCATTGCCAAGCCCGAATAAGTATGGTATATTGAAAGCAGGACAACAGCCAATAGACAAAGGAGTGATTTCTTATGGTTAGACTGATCATGGGGGCAAACGGTGCCGGCAAGACAAAGCAGCTTATTGACCTCATTCACAGTGCCGCGGAGTCCGAAAACGGCAGCGTGGTCTGCATCGAGCCGGGTGCGGACATGACCTTTGACATTAAATCCAGCGTTCGCCTGGTGAATGGCAAGGAATACAACCTGAATTCTTTTGAGTGCCTGCGTGGTTTCCTCAGCGGCCTCTACGCCGGCAATTACGATATTTCCCATGTGTTTGTGGACAATCTTGCAAAGATCGTGGGCAGCGGCAGCCTGTCCGATGTGGAGAACTTCCTCCACTGGCTGGACCGCTTCAGCGAGAACAACAACGTCAAGTTCACCGTGACCCTGAGCATGGACGAGGGTTCTGCCACCGAGGGCATGAAGCGCTACCTGTAAAGAATAAAAAAAGCCACCGCGGTTTGAACCGGCGGTGGTTTTTTTCTGTAAAGTCACACTCTGTATATCAGGGCGTCAAAATCCCGCACGATCTCGCCCCGTCTGGTGTCCTGCACATAGACATTGTTGGTCTCGTCAAAGGCAAGTCGCATGGCAAAATCCTTGGCTTCGTCGATGCTGTTTGTCTCAAAGAAGACCCGGTACTCCTCGGGGGCCTGATTGATCTTCTTCTGCATGATCTGAAAACGCATAAAAAACCTCCGGAAAAAATAGGGGTGTATTTTTTAGTATACCCTAAAAACGGCGGAAAAACAAGGGAACTTTCCGCTAAATTATCCACAAAAAATGCCCCTGATTTTTGGCCGCCAAAAGCGAAAAAAAGGCTTTTCTCCGGCGGGTCCGGGATGTATAATTGCACTGATATTTTTTACATACAAAGTTGTGTGAGAGAGGGTGTGTACATGAAAATCGGATTTGATAATGACAAGTACCTGGCCCTGCAGGCCGAGCACATCAGGGAGCGCCGCAGCCAGTTCGGCGATAAGCTGTATCTGGAGTTCGGCGGCAAGCTGTTCGACGATTACCATGCCGCCCGGGTACTGCCCGGGTTCCAGCCCGACAGCAAGATCCGTATGCTGGGGACCATGAAGGACGAGGTGGAGATCGTCATCGCTATCTGCGCCGGAGATATTGAAAAGAGCAAGATGCGGGGAGACCTTGGCATCAGCTACGACGACGATGTCCTCCGTCTGGCGGATGTGTTCCGCGGCTTAGGCTTCTATGTCGGCTCCGTGGTCATCACCCAGTATGCCGGTCAGCCCGCCGCTGACGCTTTCATCAAGCGCCTCACGGCTCTGGGCGTCAAGAGCTACCGCCACTATCCCATCGCCGGCTATCCCTCGGATGTGGCGCATATCGTGTCCGACGAAGGCCTGGGCAAGAACGATTACATTGAGACCAGCCGTTCCATCGTGGTGGTCACGGCTCCCGGCCCCGGCAGCGGCAAAATGGCCACCTGCCTCAGCCAGCTCTACCATGAGAATAAGCGGGGCGTCCGTGCCGGCTACGCCAAGTACGAAACCTTCCCCATCTGGAATCTGCCGCTGAAGCACCCGGTGAATCTGGCCTATGAGGCCGCCACCGCCGACCTGAACGATGTGAACATGATCGACCCCTTCCACCTGGAGGCCTACGGCGAGACCACCGTGAACTATAACCGTGATGTGGAGATCTTCCCGGTGCTCAACGCCATGTTTGAGAAGATCCAGGGCACTTCCCCCTATAAATCCCCTACGGATATGGGCGTGAATATGGCCGGCTTCGGCATCGTGGACGACGAGGCCTGTCAGCAGGCATCCCGCATGGAGATCCTCCGCCGCTACTATACCGGCCTTGTGGATCGCGTCAAGGGTAAGTGCGACGACAGCGTTGTGCGTAAGCTGGAGATCGTCATGCAGCAGGCTGGGGTCACCCCGGAGATCTGCCCGGCGGTGCAGGCGTCTTTGGACAAGGCCGCCGAAAGCGGCACACCTTCCGGCGCCATGGTGCTGCCTGATGGCCGGATGGTCACCGGTAAGACCACCTCACTGCTGGGGCCCTCCGCCGCCATGCTGCTCAATGCCATCAAGCTTCTGGGGGGCATTGACAAGGATCTGGACCTGCTGCCGGCCTCCATCATCGCTCCCATCAGCGACATGAAAATCAAGCACCTGGGGCATAACAATCCCCGCCTCCATTCCGACGAGGTGCTCATCGCCCTGTCCATTTCCGCCGTCACCAATCCCCTGGCGGAGCGTGTGCTGAAGAAGCTGGATGATCTGCGGGGCAGCGACGCCCACTTCTCGGTGATTCTCTCCGAGGAGGACGCAAAGCTCTATAAGCGCCTGGGCATCCATGTGAGCTGCGAGCCGAGATACGAGGTCAAGAAGCTCTATCACAAGTAAAGCCTTGCCGATCCCCTAAAAAAACGGCGCTCACCGGGTGAGCGCCGTTTTTCAGTTTCCCTTGTACTTTCTCCGGGTGGCCAGGCCGCCCCGGATGTGCCGCTGCGCCTTGTTCTCGTCCAAAATCGCCTTTACCTGCAGGTAAAGGGACCGGTTGAACAGGGGCAGCCGCTGGGAAATGTCCTTATGTACCGTGGACTTGCTGATGCCGAATTCCCGGGCGGCATCCCGCACGGTCCCCCGGCTCTCTATGATGTAAACGGCCTCGTCGCAGGCCCGCTGTTCCATGTTTCCCTTCATCGGCAACACTCCCAAGACTGAATGATACGCTTCATTCTATGCTGCCGAATATACAGATATGAAAAAAGCAAAAGGACGAAGCCGCAGCTTCGCCCTTTTGCGCTGAAAAAAGAAAAAGAGAAAGAGAAATGAAAAAGATGAGACTGGCAGGGAGGGATTTTGCTCCCATTCCCTTGCCTCAGCTAAAGTATGCCCGGCCAGCCTTAAAACTATCCTAAAAAAATGTAAATATACTTTGAACAGTTATTTTCTGCGCCATGCCGCCGGCACGAAGAGAAGAAGCATCGGATAAATTTCCAGGCGCCCCAGCAGCATCCCTGCGCACAATAACAGCTTGAGCACAGGCTGATAAAGGGAGTAGTTCCCCACCGGGCCCGCCATGCCGAAGGCCGGCCCCACATTATTGAAGCAGGAGACGGAAGAAAACAAATTGGTCTCCATATCGAAGGGGGAGAAGGACAGCGCCACCAGCAGAGCGCCGATGCACAGCATATACAGGGCGAAATACACCGCCACGCTGTGGGCGGTCTGTTCCTCCAGCCGGTGCCCGTCCATCTTGATCACATCAACCACCCGGGGCCGCAGGGTGCGCCGCAGCTCCCGGCGAGCCATTTTGCATAAAATGATGATCCGGGACAGCTTCAGACCTCCGGCAGTGCTGCCGGCGCAGCCGCCCAGGAACATCAGCAGCAGAAGAAGCGTCTTGCTCAGGGGCGACCAGACGGTGAAGTCCGCGGTGACGAAGCCTGTGGTGGACATGATGGCGGCCACCTGGAAGGAGGCCTGCCGCAGAGAAGTGGAAAAGCTCTGGTACAGCGGCAGGATGTCCACGGTGATGATCGTCACCGCCGCGGCGATGATGCCCAGGTATACCTTGAACTCCGTGTTGCGGAATATGTCCCGCACCCGGCCCAGCAGGAGCAGGTAGTAGAGATTGAAGTTCACGCCGAAGAGCAGCATGAACACCGTCAGCACCCATTGAATGTAGGGGCTGAAGTTGGCGGCGCTGGCGTTGTACGCACCGAAGCCGCCGGTGCCGGCGGTGCTGAGAGAGTGCACCACACTGTCAAACAGACCCATGCCGCCAAGGAGCAGGAGTGCGGTTTCCAGCACCGTCAGGGAAATATACAGCAGATACAGGATCCGCGCGGTGTCTCTGGATTTGGGCGCCAGCTTATCCACCGTGGGCCCGGGCATCTCCGCCTTGAGAATGTTGATGGAGCGGTCCGTGGTCTTCATCAGCATCACCACGAACACCAGAATGCCCATGCCGCCGATCCAGTGGGTGAAGCTGCGCCAGAAGATCATACCCCGGCTCAGTGCCTCCACATCAGTCAGGATGGTGGCGCCGGTGGTGGTAAAGCCGCTGACCGTCTCAAAAAAAGCGTCCACATAGGAGGGGATCTCCCGGGAGAACACAAAGGGCAGGGCACCGATGGCGGAGAGCATGATCCATGTCAGCGCCACGATCATAAAGCCGTCCTTAATGGAGCTGGTGCCATGGTTGCCCCGGCACAAAAATGTCAGCAGAAAGCCCACGGCAAGAGCCACCAGGATGGTCAGGCCGAAACTCACGGCGCAGCGCTCCCCATACAGCAGTGACACCGCCATAGGCAGCACCAGAAATGCCGCCTCCAACAGCACCACCCGTCCCATGGTGTATAAAACCATCTTGTAATTCATGGGTCCTTTTGCCCTCCTTACCTGCCTGCTTTTCCGGCACAGGCATTATACCACGGTCTGTGGCATTCGTCCACAGAAAAAAATGTTTCTCCGGCAGAGCCTGAAAAATGCAGCGTGGCCTGCCGCTTGTCCGGGGCGGAGGTATGCCTGGGCGGCGGAGAAAACCGCCCGAAACAGACAGCTCTCGCTCTTGCAATGGCGGGAAAAGTGTGCTATACTGTACCATCCGGAGAAAGGAGGCCCTCCATGGAAAAAAAAGGCATCAAGCTCGCTGCCCAGAACCGCAAGGCGCACCATGACTATTTCGTGGAGGACCGCTACGAGGCCGGCGTGGAGCTGTTCGGCACGGAGGTCAAGAGTATCCGGGCCGGCACGCTGAATCTAAAGGATTCCTACTGCCAGACCAAGGATGGGGAGGTATTCGCCTACGGGGTGCATATTTCCCCCTACGACAAGGGCAACATCTTCAACAAGGATCCCGACCGCCCCAAGCGGCTGCTGATGCACAAGCGGGAGATCCGCAAGCTCCACGACCTGCAGAAGCAGCAGGGCTACGCGCTGATACCCCTGTCGGTTTATTTTAAGGACAGCCGGGTGAAAATTGAGCTGGGCCTGTGCAAGGGTAAAAAGACCTACGACAAACGCGAGAGTGTGGCTAAGCGGGACGCCAAGCGCGAGATGGAACGGGCCATGCGCGAGAAAAACAGATAAAGGAGACAAAATATGGAAAACAATCCCATTGTGACCATTACCATGGAGGACGGCGGCAAGATCGTGGCGGAGCTGTACCCCGAGGTGGCGCCCCAGAGCGTGTATAACTTCATCTCCCTGATTAAAAAGGGTTTTTATGACGGACTCATTTTCCACCGCTGCATTTACGGGTTCATGATCCAGGGCGGATGCCCCGACGGCACCGGCATGGGCGGCCCCGGTTACTGCATCAAGGGGGAGTTCAAGGCCAACGGCTTTAACAACGACCTGCGCCACAGCCGGGGCGTTTTGAGTATGGCCCGGGCCCAGGCCCCGGACTCCGCCGGGAGCCAGTTCTTTATCATGCACAAGGACAGCCCCCATCTGGACGGGGAGTATGCCGCCTTCGGCATGGTCATTGAGGGAATGGATGTGGTGGACGCCATCGCTTCGGCCCCCCGGAACATGATGACCAACAAGCCCAAAAAGCCCCAGGTGATGGCCTCTGTCACCGTGGACACCAAGGGCGTGGACTACCCGGAGCCGGAGAAGCTGCCGGATCCCTTCGGACGATAATTTTGTGCTCTCCCTGCGTGCCGGAAAACCCGGCATGCAGGTGGAAATAGCTCTCTGCCGGGCAGAAAATCGCAGCAGTACAAACAGCCTCGCAGAGTTCGCGTCCGCAGACGCGAAAACAACAATCGTTTTCGGCCGCGGTATGTGCGTGGACGAAAATATCCCTCAGGCTGCCGGCGAATAATCTGTGGGCCATGGCACACAAATGGTACAGGCAGCAGACGGCAAACCCCTTGCCGGAAAATCCCTTCGTTTTTTTCGGCAGTAAAATACGGGGGCGTACCGGTTTCGACGGGGGTGTGGAGGCAGGATAAGCGGGCGGTGGCGCCTGGCCACCATAAAACGGGCAATTAAAAAATAACTGACAACACCAAAACTGTTGCCGTCGCAGCTTAAGCTGTGACCGTCTGAACCGGAGAGGCCACAGGCCGGGGAAGGCGTCGTTTATGTGGCGTCCGTGCGGCGGGTAAGAGTTGCCCCGCCCACGCATGATGACTCTACTGAATCGCGCAGTCTGTTATGTGTCTGCGCGAGGAGGGAATGCTGAAACATAACTGCGCCCGGAGAAGGTCCTGTTAAAGCGCTTTCGGACAGGGGTTCGACTCCCCTCGCCTCCACCAAACAGGTATTGGACGAACACCTATTTCTTCAGCGGCGGTTTCGCCGTGAAGTGTTCGCTCTGATCCACAACAGAAAAGCGCCGCCTTGGAAGTGATTCCGAGACGGCGCTTTTTTGCCATATGAGGCACACAGCTGCTACTGAATGCCACATGTATTACCGACCTAATTTCAAAGCAGATGACCTATTTATGAACCATAGACGGCTACTCTCTGATATCGAAAAGCTATCATTGACGCAGTCAGCAAAGCAAAAGCAAAGATGCCATGTTTTATTTTGATTGCTTTCTAAGTGCCTCTATTGCAGCAGAAATATCCACATCGGTTGACTCTTTGGACCACTCATCCCAAAAATCAATAGTTGCGCTACGCGGTTTTAAATTAGGTGCAGCGACTCTAATTCGGCTCGGCAATAAGCTCACATCGCCAACTACTAAAGCTTCGCCGATATCAAGAACTGGTAACATTTCAGCATAGTCACCCAAACTATCAGGGAGTTCTGCTTTTTCACATGGACGTGAAAATACATGCCCATGAGCACTTCTTATCAGCGACGCAGGCTCACCACTTGCTAATAGTGCAATTTTTCTTGTCTCATTATTTGAAGGATTATATGCATAAAGGCTATCAGCTGTCATATAATAAATTTCATCATAGCCAACAGCATAGGGTTTACAACAATTAGCAAGTAGTTGTGTGGCTTCATTATTATTTAGATTGTGCTGTTTGATGTTCCTACAATGTAATTATTTGCATTGGCCACAAACTTATATCCCGTGTCTTTATAATTGTATTGCGTATAGGTAGTGCCATTACGAAGGCCTCCACCAGCGTACTTCATCTTAGTTGCCCCTCACAATCATTTTGAACTATTTAATTCCTTACTATTGGTGGCGAGAAAAGATATTAAGATTTTGCAATGTGCGCAGTATTTGGACTCGATAATATGCTTAAACATACCTGTGGTAACTTGAAAATCGCCTTCTTCTCTCGGCAAAATAATCCCTGAAAGTTCTACAGAACTCCAAACTAAAGACCTAGAACTTTGTAGATAACCGTTTTTCATTTCTTCCTGACAATATGGGCACAGCATTTTCTAAACACCTTGCTTTACTTAAGATATATTGCATCATAAAAATCTATTTTGATTAGGAAAACCACCTGTGGTAGTAATATGTATGCGGATATGCGGTTCCGGCCAAATTCTTTCTTGAATAGCATGCACCGGTGTATTTGTAGTAACGGTCAATGCTCATAGAGTCTGTCCTTTCATATTTCTCAAATTGCCAAGAATAATATGCATCATCCATACCATATATTTCACAACGCGTTATCAAAGCTGCAGCTACTCCTGAAAAAATTGAGGCGCCCAGAGATAACGCAAGTCCTGCGTTTACAGCTGCACAAATAATTGTAGCGACTGCGCCAGTTGCCAAACCGACTAATGTTGCTACGCCCCAAGAACATTTTGTGCCCGAGTATGTGCCGCAATATAGTGTATAGCTTGATGCAGAGCCAAACGGTGATAAAGAGTATTCGACATTACTCATTCTCAAAGGACCAGAACTGCTGCCTCGTAAACTTGGTGTGTAATAAATTTCAGTAGCTTTGTATGGTACAGCTTCCCCACCGTTAACGCTCAATCGACCGTCACTTAAAAATTGAAGTACCGTATGAGTATTACCTTCGTAAAAATTAATTGTTAAATCCTTATTATCATTTTCGTAAATAGTGATTTTGTCAGAAATCGTGTCTGAAAAATCTACTGTATATTCGATAGCGCCACTTGAGGTTATTCTTGGCGGGTGACACATATCCGAAAGTATTCAGACTTTTTCTAACTTGTGCAGGTCGTCTTTTATTTGAGCAGACACTTGAGGTGATGACATCCGCTCCTTAAACAAGGTGTTCTCGGAGTCATAGATGTCGCCTGTATTATATTTGTTGTCTACAGCAAATGTCGGAACGATAAAAATTGCGCATAAAATAAACGCCATCAACAAACTGATAATTCTTTTCATAGCAAACTTTCTCCCTTTTTGATTTACTCTCATTGTTTAGTCACCCCATAGAAAGGAAAAATGCATAGCATCATTGATGAACGCAACGCTATCATTGTCTAGACATATTTTACATGCAATGCAATTTCAGACATGCATTAAAGCTTATTTATGTCCACAGTTAGATAGCTTTTCTCTACTGGACAACCACAATAGTAATCCTGTTTTCACATAGTGAAAGATACTTCTAATGTAAAACTCAGCTAATGTTTGTCCAAATTACGCTTTTATCTTGGGCATGTTTTTGTCACGGGAGATGCGGTATAACTTGTTCCGTTTATGGTATATGTTGCCTTTAGTGTGTAGGTTTTCCCTTTTGAAACACTATGTGTCCCAGATACGCTAACAAAGGATGTTCCACTTCCATTCCATGAAGCCACTTTGGTGGTGCCTTGCCACAATTCCATAGTGATATGAAGAGAATTCCCTGTATTGCTAAGAGTCGACCTGCACGTTGCAGTCGTGCTTGAAAATTGTAGCACCATACTTGGACCAGTGGAGCAAATACTTGCATCTGCATAAGCTGTTGCAATACAAGATACTACAAGCATCAATACGGCGACCATTGCTGTCAATCTCTGTTTCAAAAAAATCACCTCCCTTCTCGTCCTTCTAATTACTAGTAACGAAATGGGCGATGATTTTGTGACACAAAGTATGAAATTAATTATTTTTATCCATAGATATACTTCGTGCAATGCGCAGGAGTGTGTCTTTATCTAGTGAACTACGGACAGAAAACACTATATTTGCTGTCTCATCAGCCCACACAATAGTCTTATCTTTAGATGATTTTCCTTCCGAGTAGTAATATCCCTCAATTCCGCCGATTACAACTGGCTCTTTTGTATCATAATCCTGAACAATGATACTAGCGGATGTGTTTTCCGTAAAAATGCACTCAAACGATATGCTGTCACCAGTTTTTTCATTGAGATAAAATGCTCCGCATGTGCCGGCATCGTGGTAATTATCCATTACGACAAATCCTTCGGGCAACCACGAGGGTTGATAGCTTGGGATTGTAAAAGATGGGTTATTCCCGCCATCTAAATGATATATCTCGTGATCGACAAACACCTCATGTATCCAGTTGAAGACAGTCGCACGAGCAGTCGGAGAGGAGAAGATAATGACACTACCAATCAGCAATACTGCTAAAAGAACTGCAGCAACTTGACGCAATCTAGGATGTCGCCGACCTTCCGTTGAATTATTTCGGAGGAATCGTTTGGCCACCGGTTTATTGCTCTGTTGTTGCAACAATACACTCATTTGCTGTTCAAAATTCTCCGAACACACATATTCGGGTATTTCGTCTTTGCACGGAAACGTAGCTAACCATATTTCCCTTGCATGTTCTGCACTCTGATACAGCATTTCATCTGTGATGACCATATGCAATCCCTCCTTTCTCTAAAATGTTGCTTAGTCTTTCTTTGGCACGTTGAATTGTTTTTCGTACGCTTGCCTCTGTCATGGACAACAACTGGCCAATTTCACTCGCAGAAAGACCGCTATCATATTTCAACAGCAGCACTTCGCGGTATTTAGCCGGCAATGAGACTATAGCAGCCGCTAGATCTATCTGCGTTTCAGCTTGTAAAAAATGATCACAAATATATTCATCCCGCAACTCAACCGTTGCATGATTTTGACGCTTGCGATACAGATCTATAGCGGTTCTTTCAACTATAGTAACGAGTAACGCACGTGTTTTGTGACACTTTGGTTCTTCAATTTTTCCTAAAATACCGATTACTTTCAAAAAGGTTTGGTGGACGACATCTTCAGAGTCTTGTATATCATGCAGAATCTGATTTGCAACATAGAGCATCAAATTCTTGTACTCTGTATACATGATTTCAAACTTACTTTTGTCCTCATCACTTTCTAACATCTGCAAGTAGATAATCAATGAAATCCCCCCTATTGGTACGATTATATCATTTCCACCATATCGTGTAAACGCCGATTTGCCATTAGACTACCCGATAACTGTCCGCATTCGTGGACAGTTATTTTTTTATAATTTTCTCTGTAAGCAGGAACAATTCGGCGTCAGTTATGTCGAACAAAAATAGAGGACACTATTCTCTGGAAAGGAGGCGAGAAAAATGCCTATTTTATTAACGCGAAAAGATGGTTCGCTCACACCGTTTCGCAACATTGAGTATCTCCCATTTTACTACTTCATCCCGAAAAGCATCCTGTCCCGCTGTGGGGCGGAGCTGAACGCCATCCCAAGGAATCCGCAGGAGCTATTTCACAACCGGGCCGCCTGC
>SFGJ01000025.1 GCA_004557655.1 Clostridiales bacterium
CAGCCATGAGCAAAACTCCAAAAGAGTAGTAATTGCAATGGCTCTCGGCCATGGCTGAAGCCGAAAATCACTCATATGGTATAGAAAGCGGAGCCCCTTTTTGGTAAAATTGACTTGAGAGAAAACCAACCAGAAAGGGGCTGGCCGCTATCTACCGACAGGAAATCATTCAGGATGTCACGCTGTTTACATCCCAAAGCGCCGCCATGTTCTACGACAAGCTTTTCAGCAGCTTGGACTTCACGCTGCCCAGAGCGGCAACCGGGCGGCGCGGCTTTCCGAAGGAAGCCATGGTCTGTGCTTTTATCGTTATGAAATGCGAGGGTCCTACTGGACGTATGACCGTTTCCTACGGCAGTTGGACAACGGTGCGTTGAAAGCGGTCATGACCGGCCTGGTGCGGCAACTGTACGAATTGGGAATCGTGGACGCATCCTTCATCGGTCTGGATTCCACGCCCGTCATGGCAAACACCAAGCAGAACAACCCGAAATCCTTTGCAAAAAGCAAGTTCTCCAAGGAAAACCACCCGAAAAGCGACCCGGACTGCGCCCTGGGCGTCCACTCGGCCTCCAACCAGCACAATGAGCGGCGGTATGAGTTCTACTGGGGCTATAAAAGTCATGTACTGGTGGACTGCATCTCCGGGCTGCCGCTCTACGAGTTGACCACACCGGGCAATATCGCCGATTCCTCCGTGGCCGCTGAGATCCTCGCGTCCGCGGATCAGACGATTTCTTTGAAAGAATGCGCTTTCCTTGCCGACAAGGGCTACGATGTCAAGGGCACTTTCTGCCGGTAATCCGGTCTGCGAGGCCGGGCTGGCTATGCACAAGGACGGAAAAACCGCCGACAATGGGCGTACCCGCCAGAAATACTGCTGCCCCTTCCGTCAGTCCAAAACGGGCGCGTGTCCCTGCAGCCACAAGAATTGGAACAACGGAAAGAAAAACCGGGGCTGCACGAAATGCATTCGATTTGCTCGACAAGATTCCCGGCACAAAGCGTGGCCCGGGCGGAGTGATTTGCCTTTATGACAGGCTTATCACACTGAAAGGCAATGACCGTGTTATTCCCATCAACTATCTGTGATAGACTTATGTGATTAAATTATTATCCCACTGCCTTTCGCACCCAATACTGCCACACCCACATCAACAGCCGATAAAAGAGCGCCGGTCGGGTTTCCGACCGGCGCTGCTGCGTAGATAGTTGCTCATTTCGCTCCTTCGTAGCTGCTCTGAATGTCCAGAACGATCTTTTTCATTATTCATCACTGCCTTTCCGAATTAAAACAATTGCCAAAATACCTCCACCAATCACCGCTGCGGCGATAACGGCAACGATCCACCACGGAAAAGGCCTCTTCTCGCTCTCCACAGGAGAAGTTGGTTCTGTATTACTTTCGAGATCTCCTTTTGGCTCGGTACTCGTGCTCTTATCCGGAGCAATGCTGCTTTTTTCATCATCGTCGCCTTCGGGACTTCCGCTGTATTTTACCGGCTCTGTCATCGTTGCTTTACAGACAAGGCAGCTATAGGTTTTTTCGCCGTCGGCCTTGGAAGTAGGCTCCCGGGTGATCGTTCCCGCATCCCAATGATGTCCGAGAGCAGGAACTTCAGCCCGTTCGGTAACACCGCAATCGCATTCCCGGGTCTTAATGCCTGCCTCTGTACAGGTCGGCTTTGTGGACACCATCCACTCGCCGAAGCTGTGGGTGTGCATGGAACTGTTTTCGTAAAACTCCACGCGGATCAGGCGGCTGTATGTGGGCTCGCTCTCTGCACCTCCCGCCACATTCCACGCAGCATAGCAGTACCATTTCACGCCCAATTCCTCCGGCACCTGATAGCTTTCTCCCTCTGCGTAGTCAATGGCGCGAATCATCGCCATGTTTTCTATATCCGTGACATACCACTGATATTTCAGCGTACCGCCGTCGGACGCACTGGCATTGGTAAACAAAGTGATCCCACTGCCGCCGATATAGCTATAGCAATCCGGCATTTCCGCCTCAATCACAGGCTTCGCCGGGCCTGCCGCTCAGGCTGCGGTGACCGTTACTCCCACAAGCATCCATGTAATAAAAGCAATTATCAGTCTTTTCATACTCTTTCTCCTCTCGGGAACCGTTATCGCAAATCCTGCCGTTTGGCGGCAATTACATCAGGATAAAACGCATACCCGTTTACACCCCGGAGGCTTTTCACGATAGAAAGCTTATCGCTTTCATAATTTTTCCAAAGCTCCAGCGCCTCCTCCGAAACCTCAGCCGCATAGGAGGCAATGGCGTAATGATCCCGGGCCGTAATAAACCGCACATCCTCCCCGGATATAAGCCGGCCGACCTCTATTCTCCCCTTATAAGAATCCGAAGAGTAACCATATTTATCGTTGTCAATTATAAAGAAGGTAAGCTCGCCGCCGTCGTTTTTTTCTACAAAGAAGGCAACACGACCTTCCGAAAATTCTGCCGTAACCGTTCCGATCCAGCTTTCCGGCAGTGTGATCTCATAGGTCCCGTCGGTAAAATTCACCGAGGTTATTTTTTCTGTTGTTATAAGCTTACGAAGCTCTTGAATAAATGTTGAAAAATTTTTCGGGAAGCTGTTGGTACCTTCGGCATTCACCTCCGTACCGTCCGCCAGAACAGCGTTAAAACTCATACCGGTACCGTCAAGCACCTGAGAATCGTAACCGTGAAAATCCGCCCATTTCTCAATTCTGCAATTACCGAATAATTCACACAGCTTTTGGAAAAGCTTTTCGTCTCCGTCAATTATGCGGATGGTATCACGGCATTCCGCATAATCCGAAATGGTATCATCCCACTCATCCGTGCTTATGTAATACTCTAAATGAACGCCGTTCTCCGTTTTGTATCCCTCGTAAACACGACGCTGCGCCGTCATATCGCTTTGCACCAGCTTAAAGCTTTTGAAATCCATGGGATCCCCTCCGTAATAATTATTACTACAATTATTATGTTTTGAAGCGCAAGCGGAAACGGATATTAAGAAGTTGCATACCAACATAAAACATAAAAGTAGCTTTTTCATTTATTCTTCCTTTCCGAAAGGCGCCGAATCACATTCGGTGCCTTTCGGAAAGAAGCTTGCCGCAGCAAGCCTCTCCCGTTTATGAATTGTACATAGGGATCATCCGTATTCGACTCAGGCCCTTTCCAGAAGGATCATTCCCAGCCCATACAGCAGGCATCCGTCCTCTGTGACCGGAATCTCCGCAAAGGAATCGGCCTTTTCCCCGAGGACTTCACCCTCGATCTTCGTGTCATAGTAGATCTTTCCGTTCTCTTCCTTCCATACCGTGCTTTCAACAGCAGCGTAGCCGTCCTCCCGGACCTCCACCCCTTGCTTGGCAGCCTCCTGGCGCATCTCCTCCGGCACGAACATAAGTGTGTTGAGCACACCGTCCTCGGCAAACTCCGTCCGATAGCCCATCAGCTCGGCGCTGCCCTCAAACCGTTCCTCCTGCGGCGGATTGTCAGGGGTGAAGACCTTCACTCCGTCCGGTGTAGGCACACGGATCTCCTTGACCTTCCAAATTCCCCGAATATCCATATTTTCCCTCCTTGTCAAGCCATCATGCCCACGGATCGGCAGCCTTCGGCGTGCGCACACCCGTCAGCAGATACTGCTCCCACAAGAACCACTTGCCGTCGCTGCCCCGCTGGCGCATCTTGATAGGACGGGGGGCGTCCGCTCCGCCGCAAGGGATAAACAGCTTCATATACCCCTGCTCCTCGCCGGACACATGGTTGCTCTCAACGGTAATCGTATACGGCTGGGTGGGTGTGTAGTTGTTGTCCGGTGTGGAGCCGGCGAAATAGGTGAACGGCAGGTAGGTCTTGCCATCGCGGAAGCGGTCATTCAGGAAAGAAATTTCCTGTCCGTTCAGCGGACGGGGTCCGCGCAGCCAATTCAGCATCTCCGTTCCGATGCTCTTGTCTGCCGCATATGCACACAAAGCGAGAACTGTAAGTGCCGCCGTCTTGAAGGGCGTGTCGAGGCTTGCCTCGGGAAGTGCCTGCATTTCGGCAAGGCTCTCCGGCAGTGCTGCAAAGGTAAATCTCTCCCGCTTACTGCCCAGGGATTGTGCGGCGGCATTTACCGCCTGCCCGGCTGTGCTTTTCAGCTTATCAAAGATACTCACGGGTTATCTCTCCTTTATAAAGTATTTTTTGCAGGGGGAAAGCTGCATCAGAATTTGCCGCCCCCGCCGCCGTGGGTCGTGCCGGAGGAAGAGGTGTGGGTGCTGCTCCCGCCTCCGGAATCATCGTTCTTGGGCTTTTCTGTGCGTGTGACAGTGTTATACAGGAACAGATCACGTCTCTCGTTAATGTTCAGGCTGTTGTCCTTTATGTAGTTGCTTGCAGCCGCCTGGAAGCGGACCGTTTTCAGCTTTGCTTTCATATTGCCCACTATGATGAGGGATAGGACGAAGCCCACAACGATGGCAATAGGGATCCAGATAAGGGAAAGTGGCTCCTTGGGCAGATTCTTTACATCGTAAGGCTCGCCGGTTCTTGCCTGTGTGATGAAGTCATCGCAAAGATCGGCGAATTTATCAAAGGCGCCCGCAAAATTACCGTCGGACAGATCTCCCTTTATCTGCTTGCCGATATACTCAATGCCCGCGTCCGTAAAGACCGTAATGCCGTAGCCGCAGGTGGATATGTACCAGTCGTTGTCCTCGATGCTGATAAGGAGCAGCGCGCCGTCCCTGCTTTCGCCGTAGCCGAAGTTGCCGTAATCATAAATATCATCGGCATAGTCCCGCGGAGTTTTCCCGTCCAGCGTGTCAGTGGTCAGCACGACAATGTCCATTTTCTGACGCTCGCTGAGCTCATTAAGCTTTGTCACAAGCGACGATTCCTCGTTGCCGGAGAGCAGCCCCGCCAAGTCCTGCACGCGCTCATATTCGCTCGCGAAGCCATCCGTCTGCGCTGCAAAGGCGGGAGTCACTATACAAAGGCACAGAATAAGCGAGAACAACAGTGTCAGTATTTTCTTTTTCATTCCGTCCCCTCCTTAAATCAGCCCTATCAGGTGCAAGCCCCACGCAACGCCGTAGGAAGCCACTGAGAATATCGCCGCCAGCAAAAACGTCCAGCGCTTGGCCGCAGCCTTATCCATCGGCAGGTCACCGACGAATTTCCCGGTCTGACCGTTCATGGCAAAGACATATTGGTTGCCGTTCCATGTGGTGTTCAAAAGCCACACCGGATAAAGCGCATACCGGGCCTTTCCGCCATGGAACTGCACATTGGTGTTTTCCGGTGTAACGGTGGTATACCCTTCTACCGTCTCGGCAAATACCTCCTCGGTAGACCGCTTGACCCGCTGATTTGCCCGGTCAACGCTTTCCTCGGCGGTCACATCATACTTATCCGCCACATAGCCGGCAAGATAAGCCGTCTGGAAACGCACCGCATCCGAAATATTGTACGGCTCAATGGATTCCATCAGGTCATCCGCCATTTTAGAGGAGCCGTCCACCGGAACATGCTCAAAGCCGACGCTGCCGCCCCGATGCACCATAAAGTGGCTGGTTTCGGTGTAATCGTAGTCACTGTCGCTCCATGTATGGACCTTTGTGGCCCGGTAACGCACCTGCGCATCCACATCGGTGTCGAAAAGCCAGAAGGGTACATAGACACCCTTGATCTCGTCGATATGGTTCTGATCCTTGAAAATCTTTGGCAGCAGCCGCTTCCCGGTCAGGTGCTTCATCAGCCCCGCCTTTGCCGCCTTTTTATCCAGCTTGAACGGGATCACAAGATCCGGCTTGAGAGCGCCTGAGAACTGGCCCATCATCACCACGGGATTGCCGCAGAAGGGGCAGGCAGTAGCCGCTGTGTTGGCATCGCCTACGATCTCGCCGCCGCAGGACTTGCACACATACGAGCGCAGGCCGTCGGTTTCTCCCTCCTGCCAGTCTCCACCGGCCGTGGTTTCCCATTCCATATTATCTGATTTTTCGCTCTGCAGCTCGGCGTCGTAGCCCTTCAGCGCCTCCATTTCAAACTCCGTGTCGCAATAAGGGCACTTCATTTTCTGGAGTGTGCTGTCAAAGGCTATCGCGCCGCCGCAGCAGGGGCATTTATATTCCTGCAAGGTTTGCATGAATAGATCTCCTCTCTTAAAGAAATTCACCCATTAAATGCCGCAAGGGCCGCATCTGCTTTCTGAATCCACTCGGTGCGGTCGCCGTAGATTGCGGCATCCAGGGAGTCGATTGCCTGCGCCGCCTTGTCGCCGGCATCGGCCTCTCCCTTTACCGTGGCAGAAAATCCTGCCGCGATATCCTTAACTGCGGTCATCTGCTGCTTCCAAACGTTCGAGGCGTTGCCGAGTGTATTCTGTACGCCGAACAGCGTATCGAAGTATTTTTTGAGCGCTTCAAAATCCTTTCTGTTGTTCATGGGGAGAACGAATTCGTAAAGGCCCTGCGTATTGGTAAAGCTGAGTCTTGCAAAAGGCTTCTTCTCGCTCTTATCGCCGTTTTTAACGAGCTGCTCCTCATACTTATAGCTGCGCAGGTCGGCAATGCGGTACACGCAGGCGCGGGTGGTCTTGCCGAACATCATAAACTTGTAATCGTTCTGCACATACGCCATCAGCCCGATATCCTCTGCCACATAGAGATAGGTGCCTAAGCGCTTCAGCTTTTTGCTCTTATCCTTTGCTTTCTCCCTCGGAACGAAATAGTGCTCCCACAGCTTGGTGCCGCGCTCCACCTGTGCAAGATGCGCCTTGACACCCGGAAGATTGCTATGCACATAGTCATACACCTTGAAGCCCTTTTTCCTGCAGTTCTTGCGGCAAATGCAGTTGCCGTCCGACAGCTTTTGCGTTTGGATCAGATTGATGTCCGCACCACAGATAGCACATTGATTAGCCATAATTTTCCTCCTTTTTCTGACAACGTCGGTTTGTTTTTAGCTTTTCTTGCTTTTGCATAATGATATTCAGCTCGTTGCTGTATCTGGTGGAGTCTCTGCTGAGCCTTCAGCCGCCTTATAATATCTGTCGGCAAGCACATAGAGATAATTAAGCGCCCTGTCGCCGAGTATTGCTTCCTTCTCCATCGTGCTTCCGTCAGAGAAAGTCATTCCCAGGCTGCATGCCGGTGCGTCAGATATGTGAAAAAAACGTATTGGATTGCGATGCCTGTAAAGCTTCTTTATCTCGCCATCCTCGCTAATAATCTGAAGGAATCCCGCTGCATCCTCCGCCGGTACCGGAAACGATTCGAAGGAGGCATAGTGCTCCTTCTGCTCTCCCACAAGGCAATCCGCAGAGAATAACCAGCCATTTTCTTCCTTTTTTAAAGCAAAGCAATACACCGGGTTCCTTTCCGTTCCGTAATAAACGGTATGGATCAAAACAAGATCATCAGCAGTAAACTTTTCACTTTCGCCGCAGCCCAAAAGCCCGAAAATCGGCAGGAATGCAAGCACAACCGCTGCAGCAATGCGCGCCTTGCGCTTCATGATTTACCGAAGCGGCCTGCCGCACTCCGGGCAGAATTTCGGCATACCCTGTCCCGCCGAGGGTCTCCACCCGCAGTTTGTACAGCCGGAGCTGACTACAGGCTTGGGGGTGCCGCAGTTTGCGCAGAATTTTCCGCTGCTTTGTGCGCCGCAGGACGGGCATACCCATGTCTCGCTGCCCATAGCATTGGGCGCGGAAGCAGGTCTTTCCTGACGGATGCCCGTGCTATCCACCCGATTCATCGTACTGCCGCCGTCCCAAACCCGGTTTCTGTTATCCCGGCGCATCAGAATGTCTGCAAGCTCGTGCATTCTCTGCTCATATTGGCGGTACAGGTCCGTATAGGGGCTGTCGGGTCGGTTGCCGTCGCTCAGCTCCAGTTCGATCTCACTAAACCATGGAGAATCCACCCGAATCGTCACATTGAACTCATAGTCGCAGGCATAGCGGGGCGGCACATAGCTCTTCTCATTTCCCTCAGAGTCCTTGTAAAAGATCTCCTCCTTATTCTCCCGGATATCCGTGTTCACTCCCAGCACCTGAGAAAATGCAATGAGGTCAGGATTGCTGCTGCGCCAGTTAGAGGTCCCGGTAACGATGAACCGCTCCCCTATAGGATCGATGTATACCTTTTTGCTCCCGTCAAAGGTGATCGACGGGGCAAAGCCGGCAAGCTTCTTTTCGTTTTCCGCACGGTAAGCAAGCTGGCGCTTGATGTCCTCCACCGTCGAGCTCCGCCGTTCGCTGAAAAACGGCGAGAGCTTTCTTGCGCAATCCTTACAGAGATTCCCGTCCTCCAGCTTGCGGTTTCCGAGAAGTCCGATTTTCTCACCGCAGATGTCGCAGTATTTTTTGTCAAACAGTCCCATAATGTGATCCTCCGCTTATTAATTTTTTTGTACAATCCATTTTGCGTTGTTGACCTGTAAGCCGTACCCGCAGAACGAACAGCAGTTGTTTTCATCAGGCATGAAATTGGCGCCGCAGGACGGGCAATCCTTTTCGGTAAAGAACTCGCCGTCCGTTTTTCGCTTTTCGGGATATCTTGCCCTTTGCATGAGCAACCTCTTTTTAAATCTTTCTGTATACGGCTTCTGATTTTCGGGAAGAAAGGTTTTTGTTCCGAAAATGTCAGCCGTAACGGTTGTTGTTTCTTCTGTGTGGGCAACTTTTAAAAGCTTAATTGTACCAACGCTGAAATCAAGCAGGTCTTCGTCGTTTTCATTCTCCCAAAAGTGTTCGTTTAAGCAGGCTCTGAGATAATTCTCGGAATACCTTACAATTTTTCCGGCAAGCTTTTCTTGCCTGATTTTCCCGCAGATGATCGGTGTAACGATTCCCCCGAAAGTCAGAACCGCTGCACCAACGCCGGCGGCAAGGGAAATCTCGGTGTCCTTGATCAGATATAAGCACAGAAAGACACATAAGAAAAGTATGGAGCCGGACACAAGAAGCTGTAAAAAACTTTTCAGGTTTGTACTGATAGATTCATAAATCTCAAACGACTCGGTCTGCCAATCGTAAAACTCGTTTTTTATAACGGCGCCGCAGTATTCACAGGTAACCTGCTGACTGTCAAGCTTGACTCTTGCACCGCAGGACGGGCAGGTTATGCTCAACATATCGTTATAATAGCTTTTCTTATTTTCTTTTTGATCGGTGCGGCGAACGTGTCTTGACTGAAGTATTCTGAGATATGAATTCTTACGGTATATCTCGCTCTGAACCATGTTGCCTTCGGTTGACTCAAAACGCTCCAGTGTGCTGCACATTAAAACCGATTCCCGCCATTCTCTGCCGTCATCGCTCCATGTTTCAAAGTTGTTTTTAGGAATGGGAACAACATCTGTGACGTAAATTTTGCGGCAAAGCTTATTCCTATGAAGTCTGTTGATCTGACTGACGATTTTTTTCCGGAATGCCATATCCATTCTTGCCGGAAGAAGGTCTTGATCCGCATTCCCCAGCGGTATCAGAATTCTTTCAAAGGCGTTTCTCATATCTCTTCGGATTTTTGAATTCTGAAGGGGCGTTTCCTTTTTCGCAAGCAATCTTTCCAGTTTGGCTTTTTTAGAGTTTTTGGAGCTGTATTCCGAAAAATCTATGGTAAGTATCCTTTTACCGATATAGAATGTACATAAAATAGCAAAGGAAGCCGCAATAATCAGCGCTACTGATAAATCCATAAAAGTACCTCTGATTTATTCCTTGCTGATCATTTCGTTTTCGCTTTTCTTTTTTCGGTTGTCTTTTACAACGTCGCATATCATTATGACAACAAAGAACAAGCCGACGGGGATTGCCGCACAATAGAGCAGAAAATCAACGGGGCTTCCCTCAGGCGAAAGCTTGTAATCACCTTTTGAGGTTTTATAAACCTCGACGTCTATTGTGTCGCCTTTTCTCAATTTATCATAGGCATATTTTTTTGAGTAGTCGCTTGACCAGACACGCTCTTCACATTTTCCCTTATAGGTTTTTCCGTCAATAACATATGAAACCTTAAATTTATATGTTCTATAACGAACATCACCGGAATCATCCTTATCGTCCTTGGTCGAAAAGTCAACAATGACAGCTGGAATTTTCCGTATATCGGTTGAGCTTTTATATTCCCTGCTGTCGATTCTGCTTGTAACAATTCCGATTACACCCGCAATTATCAAGCCGATGCCGGCGACCATGATAAATATGGTCATTTTAATGTCTTTATTTCTTTTACTCATAACAGGATCTCCTTTTGCAAGCAAATGCAAAACCACTCTTTAACAAATCACACAAAAATTCTTTGCCGTCTTGCCGGCAGGGAAGCTTATCCTGCTGCGCAAAAGCCTTTCGGCGGTATGAACGGCTTTTTGTCTAAGCCGTTCATACCTGGCCGAAACAACACTTCCGTTAATACGGTTCCCGCTAAGCAGCAGTTTTATTTTTTATCGTTATCGTCGAATATATCTCCGCATTCGGGGCAGAACTTCGGCGGATTCGTCGGATCCTCCGGCTCCCAGCCGCATTTATCGCAGCGGTAGAGCGGTGCGCCCTCGGGTTTTCTGGCGCCGCAGCTCTGGCAGAATTTACCCTTATTCAAAGTGCCGCAGGTGCAGGTCCAGCCCTCGGAATCCGCCGGCTTGGGAGAGCCGCATTCGGGGCAGAACTTGCCGGTGGCCGTAGCGCCGCACTTGCATTTCCATGCGCCGGCCTGTACGGGCTCCGGTTTCTTGGCACCGCACTCCGGGCAGAATTTACCCGTGGCGGTTGCGCCGCAGGAACATTTCCAGCCGCCCGCTGCCGGGGCTGCCGGTGCCGCCGGAGCCTGCTGCTGCGCCTGCTGCTGTTGCTGCTGTCCCATGGCAAACAGGTTCTGTGCGTTCATGCCGCCGCCGGCATTCATGGCCATGCCCATGCCCATAAAGCCGGTCATAGCGCCTGCCTGGTTGCCTGCCGCCGTCTTCATGGCATCCGCCTGTGCGCCCACCAGCGTGGCTGCCGCCATGGTGGGATCCCGCATGATGGCCGTGCGCTGGGCCTGCTTGATCATCTCCGCATCCTCTTCCGGCAACGTGACCGAACCCAGGGCAATGCTGACTACCTTCAGACCGCGCAGCTCGCCCCACTTGGCAGAGAGCGCCACATTCATGGCATCCTCCAGGTCGGTATTGTGGCTGACGATCTGATTCGGGCGCAGCTCCAGGTCGGACAGCTTACCGAAGGCCGGCTGCAAAGCGCTGACAAACTCGGTTTTCAGCTGGCTATCCAGCTCGTCCCGGGTATACTCCTTCTCCACATTTCCGCAGACATTGGTGTAAAAGAGCAGAGGGTCTGCGATCTTATACGAATAAACACCGGAGCAGCGCACCGAAACGTCCACATCCAAACCGATCTTGGAATCCACCACACGGAAGGGGATGGGATTCGGCGTGCCGAATTTGTTGTCAATAAGCTCCTTGGTGTTGAAATAGTACACCCGCTGGTCCTTGCCGGTGTCGCCGCCGTAGGTAAAGCGCTTGCCGATGGTCTGGAAGGTGGCGCGGACGCTGTCCCCCAGATTACCGGAGAAGATGGAGGGCTCCGTGGAGGTGTCGTATGTAAATTCGCCGGGCTCGGCGCAGATCTCCACCACCTTGCCCTGCTCCACAATGATCATGCACTGCCCGTCGGCCACGGCAATACCGGAGCCGTTGGAAATAATGTTGTCGCTCCCCTTCGTATTGGAGGACCTGCCGCTGACGCGCTTTTGTCCCTTGGTGACCAGCACCTCCTTGGGCATAGACTCGCAGTAGAAAAATTCCTTCCACTGGTCGGCAAGAGTGCCACCCAATGCACCGATACCCGCTTTAATAAGTCCCATAATAAAAGCTCCTTTCCAATTGTGAGAATGATCCATATACTTTTCCGACCGGAGCCGGCAGATCACTTCTTTTTTCCGTGGACCCCCACGGGATATGAATGATTGTTCTCCCCTTGTTTTTATTGCCGCCCGACAGTAGACCACGTATCGCTTATGGCATCGTAGCTATAGACGAGATTGTCGCACACGCCGTAATAACGTTCTCTGACAAACTGATCCTCGCTGTCGGTTCCCAGGGCAAACAGCAGGCAGGGGCGCCCCTCGATCCACTGGGTATTTCCGGTATACATAACCTTCATTCCCTGCATGACCGCCTGCTTTACCTCGTCCGTTTCCAGAAGAAGCTCTGTTGCGATTTGAATGGATCGCTCATCGGGCACTTCCTCGTATGTTGAGAAATCGTACACCCCTGCGATCTCCTGCAGGTGCCCGTTTTCCATGGACAGCGACGGGCGGAAGTCCATGGCCCCGCCGCCGTCAGTAGCGGCAATCAGCACATTGGAGTATATCTCGCTGAGGTTGCACCGCAGCAATAGCGGTTCGCCGGGCTCCCCCACGTGGAGGGGATTGCTCTTGTCGTCGGCATACTCGCCGTCTTCGGTCATCATGGATGGGTACACGATTATCGTTCCCTTGTCATTCGGCGGTATAATTGCATACAGCTCCTGTCCCTCAGCCATGTAAAGCGGCGCACGGGATAGGCTGGGATATTCCTTTCCCGTTTCGCTGCCCGCAACATAGGCGCGCAGGTCAGCCTCAGAGCTCTCGCTATCCACATAGCCGATAAAGGCGACGGCGACTGCGCTGCCGCTCTGTGCGATTTTCTTTTGCAGCGCCGCAAAAGCGGCCTCCTCTGTGTTTTTATCATCCGGATCCTTCGCGGTGTTGCCCCCGGGGATCGTGCTCCCGCCTGGGATAGAAGGGTTTTTTTCGGGTGAAGCCGAACATCCGCACAAAGAGCAAATGAATAACATTACTGTGCAAAACAGCAGCACAATTCTTTTCATATGGACCTCCTCTTTCTTATTCCGAAGTATTCCTGTGGCACAATGCATCCCTGCCTGGTTTCCATAGATACGCTCTGAATGAAAATTCTCACCCTTCCGAAAGACGATGCGTTTTTTATCTGTTCATCGCCTTTCGGAAAGGGGCTTTTACAAGCCCTTTCCAAATAGTAAGGTGCGGTGGTACAGATAGCTTTATCTTCTTAAGCCTCGGTCCCTGCCCTATGCAGACATAGGGCAGGAGCTGAGGTGTTGAAGCAAACTCAATCAGACTACCAAAGCAAAGACTTTCCTTTCATATGAAGGTTCGCTCTGTTGACATCGCTGATCGTGACCTTGCCGTCTCCGTTGATGTCTGCGCAGGCAAATTCATACAGAGTCAATGTGCTCTTTCCCTTTGCATGAAGGTTTGCTCTGTTGACATCGCCGATCGTGACCTTGCCGTCGCCGTTGATGTCCCCCTTCAGGTGTATTTTCACATTCTGCGTCACCGCTTCTCCGCTCACCGTCACGGTATACTCCCGGGTGACATGATTTTTCTTCATCACCCGCATGGTATAGGTACCGGAAGCGATCCCGGAAATCGTGTAGGAGGCGGTATATTGATTCCCCTCCTTCGTTCCGCCGGAGACCGTGGTTTCATACGCAGGCTCTGCATATCCCTGCTGAATGAGCTGAATGGTCACCTTATCGGAAGCGGAATTAAAGCTCTTCACCGTGCCGCTGACGGAGCCGCTGGCGTTGGGGTCAACCACCTTATAGGATTCATACACCTGCCAGACATGCCCGTCTGTATTGTCGTCATATTCCATCCATGCGTTTACGCTCTTACCGTTCACCTTGAAATCTTTCCAATTTTCCGGGTATACATAGCCCATTTCTTCGCCGCCCTCAAATCCGATACGAAGATCGAGGAAATACGATTTTCCAACCTCAAATTTGTCAAATTTCCTCATTGGTTTGTGATCGGGTCCCAGCCATTGCATCGACAGCACCTTCATATTATACGGCAGGCTTGTCGGTTTTTCATAGTCGGCAAAGGCAGCGGGGCGGTCCCCCGCCTTAGGCTCCTGTACACGGATATCGGTCCCGTATTTCACTCCCTCGCTGTTCGGCTCCAACAGTTGAGAGACCCGGTATTTCCGTCCTATCGGTGTATAGTCGTACCAATCGCCCTTATAGACTGTGCTGTATGTTTCCGCAGAGTCGAATATCCCGTTGGCTCTGTAGCCTGCGGGCTGGATCACCTTTACCGAAGCATTCTCGGGGAGATAATAGCCAACCCCCGGCTTTACGTCGAAGTAGACATAACACGTATCGCCTTCACGCAATTGACCGGCCTCTACGCCGTAAGAGCCATAGGCGACATCGTATACCACCGTATTTTTGAAGGTATACTTTTTCGGTTCATTCGATACGATCTCCGTAAACCCGGCGTCAATGCCGAGACGGAAATTCCTGAGCGTACCGCGCACATCCGTCAGCTTCCGCTTTGCCACAAGGTTGACAGTGAGGTTTTTTTCATAGTTGGTGAATGACCTCCTTGTAACCTTTGTATGCTGCACATTCAGAGTAACTCCGTTGTCTGCCGTCGCAGTCGAATCGGCAAGCTCGTATCCGTGCCGCGGTCTTACCCAGAAGTACATAATATACGCATCCTCATCGGCCAGATATCTCCACTCGGAGGGGATACCAGTTGAATATGACTCGTCGGTATAGCATTTCGCCAATGTAGCCGGATCCAGGGAGATCTTGTGGGTGGCGTTGGTTGCTTCGGTAAATTCGCCCCCCGCCTGCAGAAGATGAACATTATATATGTATTGTTTGCCGCTGACCGATTCGTTCATCTGCACATCAAATTCGATGTGTGTCTGATAAAGGACACTCGCTTCTGTCATCGGTCTGACATAGTTACTATCTGCCGACGGCCTGCAGGCCCAGTAGAACTCTACACTGTGTTTTCCGGTGCGGTCCACATAAAAATCATACGTATACGCATAGGGGTCTTCTTCATAGCCCTCTTCCTGACCCGGCTTGCACAGGAGGCCGTAGAAATAGAACCTGACTCTGCCTGCATCCCTCAGCTTTTGCATCCACTGGGGCATATACACAATATCCGCAGACATCTCATAGCCCAGGCCGGCCTTCAGGCCCCACACCGTCTGACCCCCCTTCACCTCCTGGAGGTTGAGGTTGAAGCGGATCTGCGGCATGTAGTCTCTGCGATCCATGGTAAGATTATAGCAACCGCTGCTGTCGGTTCTTCCGGCTATATACCATTCCCCGCCGATCTTACCGATGCTCCTGTAATTCTTAAACACCTTCGCCGGGTCGGTTTCGCCGTTGCTGCCGAATAAGGTCCATCCGCCGGAGCCCCGCTGCACATAGACATTCAGGCTCTTTGCGTTGACGAGCTTGAAGTTGTTCATATGGCAGCTCCATGCGGCGGCGTTGGTCCGGGGATTTTTGATAGAAAGGGAAACATCCCTGGTGGTGTCGATGGTGAGCGAGATCGTCTGGATCAGGGAACTCACATCTCTGTGGCTGTTGCCGCAGACAATATTCAGTGCAGCATCCTCCAGAACCGATGTGTTTTTCGCCACGATGGCATAGTCGGGGCTGGTTTTCCTGGGGGCACTCGTCGTGACGATACCCAGTTCCCCGTTTCCGCACAGCTCAAAGGTACCGCAGCCGCTCAAGCTTCCCTCCGACTGGGCCAGATCGATCACCGCGCCGGTTGCACCGTTTTGGGGGCAGTAGGCGGTCTTGTTCTTATACCGGGTGCTGTGGTTGAAGGTGACCTGGACGCCGTCGGTCACCATCAGCTTCAGATCGACGCCGGGGGCATACAGGGCGGATAGCTTCAGATTGTCGAACAGAACCAGCATCAGAGACCTTCCCTCAAGCCCCGAAAGATCCAGGAAATCATTCTCATAACGTGTCCAATACATAAGAATGCCGTTATCGTATGACACGACCCGCTGAAGATTTGTATCGCTCTTATAGCCTTCGAGTAATCTCTCGTTATATATGCAATCCTCCGGGTCTATAATGACCGAACGGCTCACCACCCTGCCGTTTTTATAGAAAAAATAGACGTGACCGTAGATTATCTCCGTTCCCTCGACCAAATTGGTTAGCGCGGGATACGACGAAGAAGAGGCCCGCGCTGCCTCCTGGCTGGCGCCGGTCGTCTCCTCGCCGCCGCTTTCAGCGCCCACCGACAGGACAGAAAGCGGCAGCAAGCCCACCAGCATGATCAGCGCCAGCAAAAAGTTGAGCCATCGATTTCGTTTACTTGTTTTCATCTCTTTTCCTCCTTTACAAAGTCCAGATGGTTTTTGAAGCCGAGCACCTTAGTGGATTGCTGTATGACATTACCTTTCCAAAGAAAACCAACTGCTTGATTTTCTTTGGAAAAGCGAAAGGGCGGAGGCGGATGGCTTCCGTCCCGCCCTTTGCTTCAATCCTTTAGCACGGTTTTCCGGTTAGATGGTTTATCTGCTCCTTCTGCGGGAATACAGGGTTGCTCCCATCAGAGCCGCACCGGATACGATCGCCATCGCGATGCTGAAAGCGATCATGCTACCGTCGCCGGTCTTGGGGGTTTCCGGCGCAGGAGGCGTCACCGGCTTCTTGGGGGTTTCCGGCGCAGGAGGCGTCACCGGCTTCTCGGCGCTATAGCTGTTGGTGAAGCCGATTTCCTCCATGGGATTGTTGTATTCCAGCTCGCCCTTCTCGTCGAACTTGAAGAAGGCCCAGCCCCGAACGCTGTCATAGCTGTCGACAAACAGAGGCATGGCGTAGAAGATGCTCTCATCGTAAGTCCAACCCGCAGCATTGCCCTTGACCTGGTGGATAACGAAGCCCTCGGACAGATTGCCGGCCTGATCCTTACTGATGGTGAAAATGAACTTACCCTCATAGGTCTTTTCGCCATTGGTCTCCACGGTATCCTGCACCAGCGTATAGACGGTGGGGGCGCCGAATCTGTCAATAGCGAACTTGAAGGTCTCCTGGCCGGGATCCATTTCGCCGGTCTTCTTCACAGTGAGCTTGAAGGGAACCTCGATGCGAATGCTGCCGTTCTCCCGCTGCGGCTCAAGCACACGGCTGCAGCCGGTGCACTTCACAGCGTAATCGTAGGTCGCTCCGCCCTCATGATCGGGCGTATGGGGCTGCACTGCATCATAGGCATCGTGATACTGGCACTTGTGGGCATGACCGGTCTCCCCGCAATCGACCCACTCACTGCCGTAAACATGAGCGCCCTGCTTGCCGTTATAGAACTTATCCGCAGCGGCGGCATCATCCTTGGCGCTGTGGGTTGCGTCATTGGCGCAGGTGTACCAATAGGTGTCAAACTCGCGGCAATCTGCAGCGGTGGATCTTCTGTGAGCTTCATCGCTGTTTTGCACGGTGTAGCTATGACCCGTCTTGGGAAGCACCACACTGCTGTGGTCGGTAATTTCCGTGGCGGCGGCAGCATCCTCGAAGAGCTTGCCGCAGGTGCACCGGTAGTACTCCTTGTTGCCGTCAGTGGTGCAGGTAGCGTCCACCTTCTCCACCTTGGTCAGATGGTTGGCATGGACATGGCCCGTTGCAGCCTGCATCACAAATCCGCATTCTGTGCAGGTCTGCGGTGTGGTTTCCGTTGCGGCAGGGCCTGCCGTGTGAGGCATTACGGTATCATGGTGCGCCGCGTTGCGGCTGCAGACATGGGCGTGGCCGTCGGCCTCCTTGTATCCCCACTCAGAAGTGTTGAAATCATGATCGTCGTTGGTGGCCCTGTACGGGATCCCGGTAAGGGGATTATCGCTCATGTCAAACAGCTTGCCGCAGAGATCGCACTTCTTATAAGCGTCCCAGCCCTTCTCGGTGCAGTTCGATTCCTTCTCCGGGAAGAGGGTGAAGGAGCCGTGACCACAGTTTACCGTCACCTTGCAGGTGGCCGTTTTTGTTCCTGCCGTTGCGGTAATGATCGCTTCACCGGGGGCTACGGCGGTCACCTTGCCCGTGGCGGGATCAACGGTAGCAACAGCGGGCTTGTCAGAAGACCATACCACCGTGTCGGTAGAATCGGCCGGCGTGACCGTCGCTTTCAGGCTGTCATCCACTGCACCGGCAACCAGTGTCAATTCACTCTTGTTAAGAGTGATACCCGTTGCCGGCTTCGGTGCGGCAGGGACAGTGATGGTCGCAGGGATGCATGTGGGATTTTTGGTTTCGTAGTTCTCAGTAGAACCGCCGTCCGCTTCAAGTTCAAGCAGAGTTACCTCATAATTTCCTGCAGCAGTATCGTTATCCACTGTGCACTGAAATGTCATCACTGCGATCTTATCTGTCCCGGTGAAATCCTCTGCGCCAAATGCACTCAAGAGCTTATAGGGATCCTGGGTCCAGGCAACTTCGTCCCGGCCAAGTTTCTCCTGGATCCCCTCCGTAAGAGCACCGCTATCCACAACGTATGTTAAGCCGGACGGGATGCCAAGTTTGCCCGCGAAACAAGTCATCGTACCTGTTTGCTGTATATAAACGGTAAACGTGACAGTATCTCCGGGGCCTGCTGTTGTTTTGTCAGCTTCGACCGTGAAGGTAAATGTCGATGTCGCAGGCTCTGCTGATACCGGTGCCGCAGTTGCAAACATCGCAAAAATCATGACGAAACTGAGCAGTAGGGATGTGATTCGCTTGTTCATGACCAAGCTCCTCCTTTGAAAATAGATTTGCGGGACATTTCTTACGCACCGCTTCCGAAGTCTCGCTTAGTTCCGAAGAGCGGCGGTGCAGATTGCTCTGCATTTTTTATTCTTAAACCGCAGCCCCTACCCTATATGGCGTATAGGGCAGGCGCATTGGCATTAAGACAAGCCGGTTGGGCTACCACAGAAGGGACTTTCCCTTATTGTGAAGATTCAGCTTGTTAATATCACTGATCGTCACTCTGCCGTCGCCGTTGATGTCTGCACAGGCGAGTTCATACCCAAGCAATATCTTTTTTCCCTTTGCGTGAAGGTTTGCTTTATTGACATCACCGATACTGATTCTGCCGTCGCCGTTGATATCGCCCATCAGATGTATCTTCACATCCTGCGTCTTCACATCGCCGCTCACCGTCACGGTGTACTCCCGGGTGACATGATTCTTCTTCGACACCCGCATGGTATAGGTGCCGGGAGCAACCTCGGGAATGTCGTAGGTGGTGGTGTATTGTCCGGAGCTGTCTTTTGTTCCCCCCGGCACCGATACGGTGTACTTGGGCTCTGCGCTGCCATCGGCAAACAGGGAAACGGTCACATCGCTGCCATCGCGGAAGCTCACCGCCTGACCGTGTACACCCGAAGCAACGGGAACGGAGTATCCTACGGTAAGAGTTGTTCTGTCCCCGTCCTGCGCGCTTATATACGCTTTTGCCCCATTCACATAAGCATCCAGCTCCTCGTCGTCAGCTATGTAATAGCCCTCTTCGCACTGTAAAATCACGTTTACGTGATATCTTCTGCCTGCGATAAAGGTCATATCAGCCTGAATCCGCTCCCCCGTAGCGGAAGCATACCATGTATAGTTTACAACCGAAACGCCGCCCGGCAGCCCCGCAACCAGATTATTGTTATATATCGGTCTTTCGCCCGCCCACGGAAGTGGCACGCCCAAAGACAGATAGTCATAATGAATCACATCCGGTTCCGGTACCAAATCTATTACGTATGCCTGGGCGGATGCATCATACGGCACTTCAAGATAATTTTCTGCAATGTTGAGATCACTGTACATCCGCAGCTTGACATTCGTGTTGACATAATAGCCAAATGTGATATCGTACTGCTCCGGACCGTTGTGGAATGTCATTCCTTGTTTGCCCGTGCCCACCAGCTTGATCCGATAGGTATAGTCTGGATCGATCATCTCGTCGGGGCTGGTGCTGTAAACAACTCCGTTTTTGATTCGCTGGATCTCCTTAATCTCAAAATCAAAATGGCTGTCCTTCGGCCTGATGTTCACTCCGCCGACCAGGCTTCCCGCCCGCAGTCCGGCAACGGTACCCCAGGCGCTTTGAATCAGCTCGGAGGGATGGGAGGCCAGGGACACCCCCAGGGACCTTTCATCACTGGCGACCGAAACAGATATACTGTCGCATTCCCGGTTGAGGCCCCGGATCTTGACCTTCGGCGGGTTGTTCTTATCGAATTTATACCCCTCATAGCCGTCCTTGAGGTACACACGGATGAAGCGATAATACTGATCCCCCAATATCGCGGGAACACTGCCGTTTCCGGTCAGGTCCCAAATATCTTCATGTTCCCAGTAGCCCCGCCTGTCCTCGATGGTGTAGGGAGCACTCCCATCCACAGTGAAGGCACCGCTGGTATAATCCCCCTGCACCAGAGGCTGGCTGATATCCAGATAAATGGTGTCGATAGCCTTCGTCCGATCCACCCACCGTGCCACCTTTGCGCCCTTGTAGCCGGTCGTAACCTGCTTCTTTACGCCGTTGGTCTCCAGCATCAGGTCATACTGCAGCTCCATGGTGGTCAGTGTGTCCACATTGGATTCATTAATGTAGTAAGTCACCGAAAACGGCTCTTTACCTGATTCCGGAACATCGGGATAATGAACCATGCCATACCCTATTTCGTCATCAACGAGTATCCGAATATACCCGGTCGAATAATCATTGGAATAGCTGTACCCCAGCACACGCAGCATGGGGGAAATCGGATACATGACAAACGTCACCCGATGCTCGCTCTCCGCGGTGGTATCCACCTGGGGCGCGCTGAAGCCTCGCTCGCCGCAGGCCATGGGCTCGCCGTCCAGCAGAACCTCCTTCACGCCGTAGGCGTTGGAGATCACCTT
This sequence comes from Clostridiales bacterium, assembly GCA_004557655.1. Taxonomy (GTDB): domain Bacteria; phylum Bacillota; class Clostridia; order Oscillospirales; family Oscillospiraceae; genus Vescimonas. Next base: position 20,724 of record SFGJ01000025.1, read on the forward strand.
GGCTATGCCGCCCTGAATACCCAGCGACGTACCCTGGAAAGCCATG
>SFGJ01000077.1 GCA_004557655.1 Clostridiales bacterium
AACCTCCATATGCCGCAGGTGCACCCTTAAAAAAAAAGTCTAAATTTCCTTACTTTCCTTCCCCACATTCGGGGATGTCGAAGTCCTTTTTTAACATCCTCCCTTTTGTCCTTTTGCTGTTCCTTATGTTTACTGTCACTTTTACGGTAGGGTTTTTTTGGTTTGTTTTTCCTTTTAGGTCTGTATACTGGCTTATATAAGGGATTCCTTCCCAACAGTGATTTCCTCCATCCTGTTTCTTGTTACTCTTGGTGTGGGCCTATTTGGGTTCAACTTGTTTGGGGCCCTCTGTGCTTCCTGTATCTTGATATCAGTTTCCTTTAGATTTGGAAAGTTTTCAGACATAATTTCTTCAAATATATTTTCAATCCCCTTTTCTTTTTCTTCTCCTTCTGGAATTCCTATTATACATAGATTGTCCTGCTTTATATTATCTGACAGATCTCTTATATGGCTCTCATATTTAATCATTTGGTTTTCTGTGTGCTGTCCTGATTGGGTGGTTTCCATTGTTCTATCTTCCAAGTTGCCAATTCATTCCTCTGCATTATTCAGTCTTCTTTTTATTGCCTTTAGCTCAGTTTCCATCTCTGCAAATGAATTTTCTAGCTATTCTTGGATCCTTATATTTTTTAGTTCCTCTCTAAGGGCAGTGGTTACTGAGCTTCTTCATCTTCCTTGTGTTTTTCTTTTTCTGTGAGTTTGGGGATGCCAAACTGTAGTCTCATAAGGCTACTTTTCTGCAAGTGCACCCCTTTGTATTTGGGGGGGGGTTACTATTTATTTTTGGTGGAGGAGTTTGATTATTTGCTGTCTCTCTCTTCAGTGTGAGCAGGCTGCTCTCCCCAGGATGCTCAGTGTGTTTTCAGGGAGAAGGAGGCAATGGGTAGGGCCAGTAGTCTGTGCCTGCTTGCTGGTCTCTCATCAGCAGCAAGGACCTGCAGGAAGGTGGCACTGGCTACTCCTAGTTGCAGGGCCCTGGGAAGTGATAATGAGCTCTAGGCTGATCTACAAGGTGACCAGAGCATTTGGCAGTAGCAGCAGCAGGTGCATGAGTTCCCAGGGGAGTGAGAGCCACAACAGCTAGTGTTGAATTGCAGTGCCCTCCTCTGAGGTGATTGGAACCACAGGTGGTGCTTATTCAGGGACTCCTAGTTGGAGTGGGCCATGACAATCTCTAGAATCAGTGATAACTGTGGTGGTTTGCCCCCACCACCTGTAGACCATGCAAGAAGCAACCCAACTCAGCCCACATAGGAGGTGCTGCACAGACTGGTTCCTAGTTGCAGGATCCTGGGAAGTGACAGAGATCAGGCATATGGGTACTTCTTGGAGCATTCAACAGTGGCAGCAGCAGGGCCAGTGTGTTCCCAGGGGTGTGAGAGCACCAACAGATGGTGTTTGGTCACAGTGCCCTCCTCTGGGTGCCTTTGATGTGATTGGGGCTGCAAGTGGTGCCTGTTCTCAGACCCCTAGTGGTGCCAGGCCGCTCCCACCTCTGGAGCCAGAGATAACTGTGGTGGTTTGCCCCTACCTCTTATAGACCATGCAAGGAGCACCTCATCCTGTTTAGCCCCCACAGGAGGTGCTGCACAATCTGCTATTAGTTGCATATTGCTGGGAAGGTAGAGTGATCAAGCATCTGGGCACTGCCAAGAGCCTTTGGCAGTGGCAGCACCAAGGCGGGTTTGCTTCCAGGGGAGCGAGAGCAATAACAAGTGGTGTTCCATCGTAATGTCCTTCTCTGTGGTGCCCTCTGAGGTGGTTGGGGCTGCAAGTGATTTTTATTCAGGTATCCTCAATGGCAGTGGGCCACACCCACCTCTAGAGTCAGGGATAACTGTGGTGGTTTGCCCCCACCTCCTGCAGGCCATGCAAGGAGCCCCCTGTTCCACTTAGACCACACAGGAGGTGCTGCACCCACTGCTCCTAGTTGTATGGTCTAGGGAAGGGACAGTGACCAAGTGTCTGGGTTCCACTCAGAGTGATTGACAGTGGCAGCTGCAGGGCAGATGTATTCCCAGGGGAGTGAGAGGAACAGTGTAGGGTGCTTGGTGGGCACTGTGTCACACTTTGCCCCCTGATGCCCTTAGCCCACACTAGAGGTGCCTGGCCACCAGTAGCTTGAACAAATGCCCAATCCCTCATATAGGAGCAAGAGGCTTCTTGCCATGCACAGTCTGAGCCAGAGCTGTCTGGTCTCCTGAAGACTAGTGAAGGGCTTCACGCTGAAGGCTGCCTGTGCCAGAGGTGCCCAGTAGGCCACAGACTAGCAAGTGGCCCCAACATGCAGGCTTCCTACACCAGAGCCATCTGGTCTGCCACAAGTAGCAAGTGGCTTTGTGCCATGGGTGGCCTGAACCAGAGCTGTCTGGTCTGCTGCAGACTAGCAAGCAGCTCCTCGACCCCTGTAGCCTGTGCCAGAACTGCCCCACCCTCTGTGAGCCCACAGGCACACACACAGGCTCTGGCTCAAGGAATTTCCTATGGGGGTCTGGTCCTCTTCCTCTCTGCCTCCCCAACAATGGTGCCTTGCCTCTCCTACATGTCCTGACCTTTTCCCCAGTTCCCTCTGCTGTGGCTTTCCACTCCCAAGCCTGTGGTGAACTGCTCTCCTGCCCTTGGTGCACTGCTCCTTAGCCCCTCAGGCTGTCCCCACACCACCAACCCCAGTCCTCTCCTGGGGACTGACCTCTGGAGTCTAAGGCTTAACATCCAGCCCCCACCATGAGCATATCAGACTGTAGTGTCTGGGCTGGTGGTTCAGATGATCTGTGTGGCTTTTGCTCTGTGTTGCTATCCTCAGTCCTGCTGCTGAACTTTTCTTGGTGACTTTGAGGTCCCTCTGGCTTGGCCGATCTTTCCATCAGTGAGGTAGCTTCCCAGGGTGTGGTTTCCTTTTCTCCTTCAAGGCTGCCTCTCTGGAATGCTAATGCCATCCTGATT
>SFGJ01000078.1 GCA_004557655.1 Clostridiales bacterium
CTCGTCAGAATCGGTTTTCAGGGAGGAACGGAAACGGCGGTCAATCTCTTTCCAGCCGGGGGAAAGAACGGTCTTGCCCTTGGCGGTAAACTCTTTCCCGGCACAGGTGAATGTGGCGGCGATGGCCTCATACACATAAGGCCCGGCCACAGCGCACAGAATTTTGCAGCAGATTAAGGACAGCAGCTTTCGTTCACTCTCGGCCAATTCGTCAAAACCCTGCTTCACAAATGCAGCGGTGGGGATGATGGCGTGGTGGTCGGACACCTTTTTGCTGTTCAGGATGCGGTCATACTGCGGGGAAATGTTCAGGCCCTTGGCGAAAGGCACCAGCTCCCAAAAGCCGGACACAAGGTTTTCGGCCACGGGCAGCATATCATCGGTCAAATACTGGCTGTCCGTTCTCGGATAGGTCAGCAGCTTCTTTTCGTAGAGTGTTTGGGCGTAATCAAGGGTTTGTTTGGCGGTAAAACCAAAGAGCCGGTTTGCCTCCCGCTGCAAGGTGGTCAGGTCATAGAGCTTGGGCGGTTGCTCCGTCTTTTTCTCCCGCGTTACGGAAGCACAAACGGCCTGCGCTCCGGCACAGGCCGCCTTGACGGTGTTTGCTTCGCCAGCATCAGAAAAGCGGCTGCTTACTGCGTCCGCGTCGCCTACACCGATATGGACGATGTGATATTTCTCTTTCTTGAAATTCGTGATCTTGGCGTCGCGCTCCACCAGCAGATTCAGGGTCGGGGTCTGGACACGGCCCACGGTCAGGGTCTTGTGGTACAGCACGGAGAAAAGCCGGGTGGCATTGATGCCCACCAGCCAATCCGCCTTGGCCCGGCACAGGGCCGATTGATACAGCGGGTCATAGTCCGTTCCCGGTTTCAGGTGTGCAAAGCCGTCTTTAATGGCGCTGTCCTCCATACTGGAAATCCAAAGACGCTTGAATGGCTTTTTACACCCCGCCATCTGGTAAACAAAACGGAAAATCAATTCTCCCTCGCGCCCGGCATCGGTGGCGCACACAAGGCCGGTCACGTCGGGGCGCTCCATCAGGGAGCGCAGAATGTCAAACTGCTGCTTTTTCTCGTCGGGGATGATGTACTGCCACATTTCCGGGAGGATAGGCAAATCCTCATAGCGCCATTTCTTGAAACGCTCGTCATACCGGCCAGCGTCAGCAAAGGACACCAGATGCCCGATACACCAGCTCACCAGATAGCCGTTTCCCTGCAAATACCCGTCGTGCTTCTCCGTGGCCCCGATCACGCCCGCAATACTGCGGGCAACACTCGGTTTTTCTGCAATTACCAACTGATAACTCATTCCTCGTCCTCCTGTTCATTTTCGGTTTCCGGCGCTTCATCCTCCAAATCCTCGTCGTCACCAAAATCATATTCGTCTAAATCGTCGCTGCCCTTGGTATCTGCCCTGGGCTTTTTGAACTTGAAGTAATACAGGGCTGCACCACCGCCAGCCAGTGCTACCACAAAGAACACGATCAGGCCGCCAGCGCCGGAACCGCTGTTTTTCGGTTCCTCCTGCGGGGCCTCGGTTTCCTGCGGCTGGGTTTCCTGCGGCTCCGGCCCGGTACATTCGCTCATGTTATTTTTACAAACCGGGCAATTCGTATTGACGGCCCCAGCCTTGCATTTAGTGGTACAGGTGCAAACAGAAGCCACCGTTCCTGTCTGGCCGTCCTCCATCAGCGCCAGCAGGTCGGCTTCATCTACCTGATTTAAGAAATGGACGGTTTCTTTTCCCTCGTCGTCCCGGTCAATAATCAGGTAAAAGATGTTGCCAGTCTTGGTTTCCACGGTGATAAACTGCTTGCCGCTTTGGGTGGTGCTGCCGATGTCGTCAATCAGCGTCAGGTTCCCGTCCGGGGTCAGGGCAGCGCTACCGCCGGTCTGGCTGCCGGTGAACAACCCCAGCAGGGCGGCAAGTTCTTCTTCATCAAGGGAGAGGGAGAAGCTGCCCTCGGCGGTACTTTCTGTCTTGGTGTCGCTGACGGTCAGATAGTCGGAATGGACATAGCCGATGCGCTCCGGCAGAAGAATTTTCACCCAATCGCCGTCTGTGCCGATCACTTCCACCTGCGTTCCGTTGGGGAGCTGGGCGAACGCAGTCTTATCAAGCCCCGCGCCGGTGCGGACGTTCAGCTTTCCACCGTTTGTAGTCACGGTGCCGGTCTGGGTAGTTTCCTCCGTGCCGCTGGTGGTGATCTGGATGCCATCGTCCGTAGCGGTGATGTTTACTTTGGAGCCGAACAGGGAGGAAAGCAGGTCGGCGGCCTCCTTGCCGGTCAAGCTCTTGCTTTTATCATCCTCCGTTTTGCCTGCGGCTGCGGTATTCGTCTTGTCGGGCTTCTCCGCGTCAGGCTTAACGCCGCCGGTTGCCTCGGCGGCAGCTTCCGGCAAAGACTCCGGGGCCGGGTCGGCACCGCCTGCAAAGGCGGTAACAGGAAAGGCCGTGACACAGATCATCACGGCCAGAATTGCGGGCAGAATCCGGGAAATTCGTCTGGTTTTATTCTTCATGGGCATTGTCCTCCTGTTCATGGTACGCTGTGACAGCAGGGGCGGCCTGCATTGCGCCGGAACGCAGGAACGCGGCAAATTCCTCCGGCTTCATGTTCATGCCGCGCACAAGCTGGATGATCTGCAAATTCTCCTGTTCGGTTTTCTGTGCTTCCAGCTCCCGAAGCTGCTTCTGATACTCCGCGATCTTGGACTTGGTTTTCTGGATGTCCTTTTCAATGCGGTCAAGTTTACTTGCCATAGTCAAAACTCCTTTCTGGCGTCAGGGCAGACGCCCGAAACTGTAAAAATGGGATTGCCAATAGTTTGAATTGAGATTTGTGTAGGAAATGGGGTCGCCGCAATGCAGCAT
>SFGJ01000079.1 GCA_004557655.1 Clostridiales bacterium
GAAGTCCGCCAGCCCCTTGACGTAGGGGAACCCCGACGACCGTATGCGCTGGTTGGTGATCCTGGCCTCCCGGGCGGCGACCTCGACGCGCGTCATCTCTGTGTTCCGTCAAGTAAAAATCGACAAATACGTCTGTCGAATTTCGACACCCTCATGCTGACCGCCTCCGGGCGGGCCGGCGCCGTCGCGGCCGGCCCGCCCGCTGCCTAGAACGGTATCTCCCAGTCCTCCGGGGGCACCTCCTCCATCCCGCCCCGCTCGCCCGTCATCAGCGGGTGGTCCGGCGTCAGCCCGCAGCCCGGGCACTGGAAGAGCCCGCAGAGCGCCTGCGCGTCCCAGGCGCCGGCGTCGCGGTCCTTCATCCTGTTCACCGGGCAGTCCTCCGCGGCGTACCTCATTCGGCCTCACCCTTCCCGAGCATCAGCGCGTTTTCCATCCTGTAGCTGGCGCCGTTGAACTCCACCAGCCTGCCCGTGTAGACGAGCCTGTCCACGACGGCCGCGGCCATCTTGTCGTCGCCGAACACCGTGCCCCACCTGCTGAACTCTATGTTGGTGGTGACTATGAGGCTCTGGGTGCCCTCGGGGGCCGACATGACCTGGAACAGCAGCCTCGCCCCCTCGACGTCGAGCGGCACGTAGCCGAGCTCGTCGAGTACCAGCAGGTCCGCCGACAGCAGGTCGTCGAGCTCCCTGCGCAGCCTGCCGCGGTCGCGCGCGTCGGCCAGGTGCATCACGAGCTGCGCGACGGTGAAGAACCTCACGGACTTGCCGGCCCTGACGGCGGCGGCGCCGACCGCGATGGCGAGGTGGGTCTTGCCCCTGCCCGTCTTCCCGTGGAAGACGAAGTCCTGGCACGCGTCGATGAAGGCGAGCGACCTGAGGTCGGCCTCCCCGTAGCCGTCGGGGAACGAGACCTGGGAGAAGTCGTAGCCGTCGAGCGACTTGGCCGCGGGGAACCTCGCCCTGCGCATCCTCCTCTCCAGCTGGTTGGCGGCCCTGACCTCCATCTGCCTGGCCAGCAGGCCCTCGACCGCCCTCATCTCGGGGAGCGTTGCCTCCTCGCAGAACTCGTCGACGACGCTGTTCGAGAACAGCATCGAGCGCGCCTTGCCCCTCAGCGAGGACTCGAGCAGGCGCCTGTCGGGGCATGCGGCCCTGGCCATCTACGCCACCCCCATGAAGCCGTCGTAGACGCCGAGGTCCACGGGCTCGTCGTAGGTGACGGTCCCCGTGGCGGCGCGCGCCGCGCTGACGGCGACCGACGCCTCGTCGATGCGGCCGGTCGCCTCGTAGGCGAGGCGCACCGCCTGCAGCGTGGCCTCCCATCCGGAGGTGGCCGCCTGGTCGCGCATCACCCTCAGCTCGGCCTTCAGGCCCGCCCTGTCCAGTGAGTCCATATGCTCCCTGAGCTCGTCGGGGAGCGCCTCCCTCACCCTGCTGTTCTCCCAGCCGCCGGCGTTCCACGCCAGCAGGGCGAGCTGCGAGGCGGGGTCGGACGTGTCGGTCGGGGCGCTGCCGTAGGCCCTGGGGTGCTCGCAGACGAGCTCGCCGCTGTCGGGGTCGTAGACGCTCACGGTCGTCGCCCGCAGGCCGACCGTGAGCCTGCGGCGCGAGAGCGACGGGTGCGTGGAGTAGAGGTGGCGGCCCCTCTCGCCGACCGAGACCTTGCCCTTCTTGTCGGCGGTGCGAGAGACGTAGGTGACGCAGTCGAGGGGCTTGGCCGGCAGCCCGAGCATCGCCAGCCTGTCGGCCTCGAAGAGATCGAGCTCGCGCTCGCCCTTTATCCAGTGGGGCTTGTCGGACATGGCGAGGCTGCGCTCGAGCAGCCTGCGGTTGAAGGCGCCGGCGTCCCACAGCTGGGGGACGGGGACGAAGAGGTTGCGGCGCACGCAGCCCACCTTGTTCTCGACGCTGCCCTTCTCGTTGCCCGAGCGGGGGTTGCAGAACCTGAAGCGGAAGCCGTAGTGGGCGCTGCAGGCGGCGAACAGCTCGGTCGTCCGGACCCCGCCGCCGACGCGGCGGCCGACGCCGGTCGCGTTGTCGAAGACGATCTTGGTCGGCACGCCGCCGACGTGCTCGAAGACGTTGCGCAGGGCCTGGCAGACGCACTCCGACGTCTCGCCCGGGAAGACCTGGGCCAGCCCGACGTTGGAGTACGGGAACGTCATCACGAAGAAGCTCAGCGTGGTCCGCATCCCCCTCACGTAGAAGTCGGCCTCGCCGAAGTCGGCCTGCGCCTCGCCGGGGCCCCAGACGAGGTCGAGGTACTGGGCGTCGGCCGCCTCCGCCGAGCGGCGGGCCCTAATCTCCCTGACGCACCGCTCCACGGTGCTGACGGAGACGTCGGCGCCGCACTCGGAGACGAGCCTGTCGTGGACGCGCTTTGCGGTATGGCGCTGCTTGCGTCCGCTGCGCATGTCGTCGTCGAGCCAGGACTCGATCAGGGGCCTGTACGGGTCGAGCTTTGAGCCCTGCGCCCGCCTCGCGGGCGGCTTGGGGCTGAAGTCGTCCATGTCGCGGTACTTGTAGACGGTGTCCCGGCTCACGCCGGTCTTGCGCGCGATCTCGGCGACGCTGTCCCCCTGCCGCCACAGCAGGCGTATAGAATTCTTATCGGTCATGCTGATCATTTCCTCTCCGGGCCTCCTTTGGTAGATACGAAGCACCACCAAGATAGCCCTGCGATCTGGTCAGCATGCCCCTTGCGGGAAGTGTCGACTTTATGCTGCCGTTTTTGTCGATTTAGATGTTACGGAATACATGCGCGAGAGCCGCGGGGAGGGGCTGCCCGGGTACGGCGCCTTCACCGCCTGGTGCCGGGCCCGCGACGTGCCCTTCGGGGGCGCGGGCGGCCGCGAGCCGCACCCGC
>SFGJ01000080.1 GCA_004557655.1 Clostridiales bacterium
AGGGGCTCCGCTTTCTATACCATATGAGTGATTTTCGGCTTCAGCCATGGCCGAGAGCCATTGCAATTACTACTCTTTTGGAGTTTTGCTCATGGCTGGGTGCTGGACTTACAGGAGGTGATTTAATGGCAACGACATCTCTTTGGCACATCAAAGGCCGCTTGAAGGACCTCATCGATTATGTGGAGAACCCGGAAAAGACGGCGGTGAAAACGCCGGAGTTACAAGACCTCTATAATGTGATTTCCTATGTCCAGCGCCCGGAGGCTACGCAGAAGGGCGAGTATGTCACCGCCCTCAACTGCCTGAAGGAAACCGCGCTACGGCAGATGATTTTAACCAAGAAGCGTTACGGTAAGACAGATGGCTATATCGCTTGGCATGGGTATCAGAGCTTCAAGCCGGAGGAGGTCACGCCGCAGCTCGCCCACGAGATTGGCGTGAAGCTGGCAAAGGAAATGTGGGGCGACCGCTTTGAGATCATCGTCACCACCCATCTCGACAAGGAGCATATCCACTGTCATTTCTGCTTTAATTCCGTTTCTTTTCGGGACGGCGGCAAATATAACTACTCCAAAGCCGAGCGAAAGCGAATGATGGAAATCTCCGACCGGCTGTGCCGGGAGTATGGATTGTCTGTCATTGAGAAGCCCCGCAAAGCCCCCTCCCGTCCGGTATGGCTGGATGAGAAAAGCGGCAAGCCCACCCGCTACAATGTCTACCGTGCCGATGTGCGAGAGGCAATGGAGTTCAGCAGAACCCCCTACTATATGGAGGACTATCTGCGGCGCAAAGGGTATGTGACCGACTTCACGGGCAAGCACTGGAAACTCCGCCTGCCCCAATATGAGCACTTTACAAGGCTGGACACTCTGGATGAAAGGTGGACGCCGGAGAACATACGCCGCTCTATGGGCAGGTATGCCACCTTCGGCAATCGTAGGGCGTATATCAGCTACCCACCCCAAATGCCGCAGGAGCTTTCGGACTGGTTTCAGCCGTTCCACAAGACCAGCCACATCTACAAGCTGTATCTGCACTACTGCTATCTGCTGGGATACTTGCCGAAGAATACCGACTATAAGCCAACCAGTCCGTATCTGAAGGAGGACTTGCGGAAGCTGGACGAGCTGTCCGAGCAGGTGCGGTATATGGGCAAATACGGCATTGAAACCTTTGACGATCTGTACGCAGACCGGGAGAAAATCCAGTGGGATATGGACGTTCTCATTACCCGCCGCACTAAGCTGCAAAACAGGATCCGCCGTGCCGCACCAGCCGAAAAGGAAACGCTGCGGCAGGAAAAGGCAGGTGTGACCGAGCAAATTACCACACTGCGAAAGCAGCTGAAGCTGAATCAAGGCATTGAAGCCCGTTCCGTCAAAATACTGGAAAAGACGGATTTATACTTTGCCAATGAAATCCGTGCGAAAGAAGCACAGCAGCAAAAGAAAACACAAAGAAGGGAGCGTGATGCACGATGAAGGACAGAAATAACGAAATCTATGCGCAGATTGACCGTATTACAGACCATCTTGCAGCGATGCCGAAGCAGGATCGCATCGCTTGGTTTCGGCGGAGTGCCTATGTGCAGCCGCTGAATTTCATCAGAGAAATTGACGGTACGGTATATGCCGTAAGAGCCTTTTTCAGCGAGAATGCACGGGAGAACATCACGGAAAAGGTACAGCGCATCATCCTGAAAAGCGATGATAATAACAAAGAGATTTGAAGCTACCACATTAAAGCGTTGAAGTTTGCAGCCGGGTATGGTAGAATAAGCACACCTACAAATTCAATCATATCCGGCTGTGGAAAGGAGAACTATGACAAAACAACCGGATAAAATTACAGCCCTGTACTGCCGCCTGTCCCGTGACGATGAGCAGGACGGTCTGTCAGGGTCCATCAAAAATCAAGAGTTACTATGTAGAGGGTGGTTTCTCCCACCTAATACATATGACTGCGGCTCATTTGTGGTGAATGGAACAGCAGTTGTAGGAAAGGAGCGGAATAATCCTTATAACCGCTGGAAATCAACACAAAAAGGAGCTGATTTATATGAAAACGATATTTGAGCAAATGGGCGGCACTTACCGTCAGGAAGGTGATTATCTTATCCCGAATCTTACGCTGCCGGATGAGCCGGAATACCAGATTGGCAAGTACGGGCGGATGCGCCGCAGCTATCTGAAAGAACATCGCCCCATTCTCTACACAAACCTGCTCACAAGCGGAACGCTGCATCGGCACCTTGCCGAGATCGACCAAGCCTGTAACGAGCGTATGGCAATCATCGTTTCCGATATGGCAAGGCAGGAAGATGTGACCGAAGCGCTCAAAGCCGCCAACCAAATGGAATGGGTGCGCCGCATGAACAACATCCACAGCCGCGCAGAGGAAATCGTTCTGACTGAGCTTGTATATGAATGACAGATGCCCGTTATTGGCAGTATGGCCAATAACGGGCATTATCTTTATTCTTTTGGTGCTATAAACTTATATTTACCCTTTCCAAAGCCGCTGACAGGCTCGATCAAATCCGCATTTTTCAGTTTTGTAATGAGATTGCCTGCGGCAGTAACAGAATCCTTTGTGATAGCAGCAATGTCAGATCGGCCAAAGACGCCATCAGCGCCCATATTTGCAAATACTGCTTTCGCCTTTGCAATCGTACCTTGGCTTGCGTTCAGCTGGTCAATCGCAACCTCAATCGCAACATTTTCGTCCTCAATCGTAACCTTGTTTGCGGTTGCCGCAGTTCCGTAATTCAGATTATAGAGCGTAACTTGAAAAGAACTGGCATCTGAATAGAATTTAGGCTCCAGTTCGTCACGGTAATTGTGAGCGGCGCGGTAGGTTTCCGTGATT
>SFGJ01000081.1 GCA_004557655.1 Clostridiales bacterium
GCACACCGCCGGGCATGCGCCAGAATCGCTGATTCAGTCTGTGTCATAAACCGGGATTTACTGCGAAAGTTTATTAATGGAAAGGAAACCGCCAAAATTAGCCACCATGCCGCGCATCTCACACCCGCGCATGCACTTGCTGCATCTGTCCCTCCGGATATCCGTGGTGGGTTTATCGAACTCATCCGCCACCGCCCCGCCCGTGTAACCACACTCATCAGAGCGGTAGGTCCACATACAGGTGTTCGCCAGCATGATGCGACCGGGAAACAGCGCCCCGTCCGTCTCGGTCGGTGTGGCCAGCACAAACGAGGCCGTCATGGCCGTCAGCTCTGATAACTGCTCCACCACCCAGCGGTCGCTCAGCTCCTGCTCCGGGTCCGCTTCCGGATTGCCCGCCACAAAATTCACCGCATCCAGAAAACGCGCATACACCCGGCGGCGGACCACCGTGGCCCCCACCAGACTCTGCAGGTCTTCCGCCATCCCGGTGACCAGACCGAACAGATTGGACACCGTCATCGACGGTCTGGCACTGCTGCCCTTCCCGTTCATCTCAAAGCCGCTGCCGTCAATCGGGTATGCCTGGTACTTCCGCCCCTGCCAGGTGACCGGCTCCCCTTTTTCATTCAGCTCATTACAGAAAAAATACCGCTCACCACCCTGTACCGTCAGGTCGATTTCCCAGAGTACCACCCGCGGTGACTGCTCTGATTTAACCGACTCGTTCAGACTTTCTTCGTGAATATCCTGCATCAGTTCACCACCTGCTTAAACTCCGCGCTGAATTCAACCCGCAGCATGCGAACCCGTGATGACCAGGCGGCACAGGTCACCTTTATCTGCCGCCAGGCATAAGGCGGTGTCCACAGAAACGCCTTCCAGCCACCGTGCTCTGCCAGGAATGCCTCCAGATGTCGGGCCTCCTCCCGGGTCACGGAAAGCGTCACACGGTATGTTTTCAGGTCAGCATTCAGCCCCGCCGCCATACGCTGCGAATACCCGTCACCAAAACGCACTTCACGCACCGATGGCTGCGAGTTCACCTCCATATCCGGCTTCACTTTCCAGCGAAATGTTTTCATCGCCTGCCTCCGGAAAAGACGCCGCCATCACGCATCTGCGCCTGAATCTCATCCTGCGCCCCCTTGCGGGCCATGTCATACACCGCCTTCATCAGCTGCGGCCCCGCCTGTCCGTTGGTGCCGTCGTTCTGAATCACCACGTGATTGTTCTGATTAAAACTAATGCCTTCCGCCCGCCGCATCTGCGCCGGACTTCCGGCACCGCCCACATAACCACCTTCCGCATACCCGCGCATCAGACGATACAGGTTGCCGACGCCAATCCGGCTGGTTGCCTCCTTCGTGAAGACAAACTCCCCGCGGTGGACAATACCGGCAGGTTCGTATTTGCCACCGGTTCCCGTAAATCCTCCGGTCGCGAAATGGAAGTTCGCCGCCGCAGCCTGAATGGCCGTCCCCGTGGAGGCAGACGCCCCACCACCGAAAGCACCACCCATGGCGCTGCCAATACTCCCGACAATCCCCACCATGGCCTGCTTCAGAAAAATCTCTGTCAGCATGGAGAGCACAGAACGGGTGAAACCACGCCAGCTCTGTTCGCTGCCGGTCAGCATCGCTGCCATATTCTGTGCAATACCGTCAAAGGTCTGCGTGGCCACGCTTTTAACCTGCGAAAAACTGTCCGTCGCACTTTCTGCCCACTCGCCCCAGCCGGACTTCAGACCGGCCATCCAGCTTCCACGAAGCTGCTCCTCCGCAGACCAGGTGTTCTTCAGTGCAGATGTGGCCTTCGCCAGCGCATCCGGATTATCACCGTACACGTCACGAAGGCGCTGCTCTTCCGACTCCCGCTGCGCCTGACGGTCGGTGAGTCCGCGGGCTTTTGCGCTGATTGCCGCCTGCTTCGCACTCTGCTGCTGTTCAAACCGCGCAGCCTGCTGTGCCAGCTCATTCAGCCGTTTCTGGTGTTCAACTTTGTCTCCCAGCTCAGCCAGCTGGCGTTTGTACTCCAGCGTCTCTTTCTCATGGGTCAGCAGGGATTTTTCCTGCTCAGATAACTGCCGTTTCGTGGCTGCCTCTTTCAGGACCGCATACTGATTTTCCGCTTTCCATAAATCGCGACGCTGCTGGCTGATTTTCTCATTCGCACCGCTGTGTTTTTCCAGCGTCCGGAGCTCGGTTTCAAGCGCCAGCAGGGCTGCATGCGTCAGGTCTTCCTGACGCTCACCGGCTGACACTTTGACTCCTGACGACTTCGGCTTTTTCAGCGTCGATTCATAATCCTTTTTCGCCGCCGCCATCAGCGTGTTGTAATCCGCCTGCAGGATTTTCCCGTCTTTCAGGGCCTTATTCAGTTCTTCCTGACGGGCGGTATATTTCTCCAGCGGCGTCAGCAGACGCTCATACGCCTTCTGCGCCTCTCCGGTATACTTCAGCTGTGATGCGTCCCGTTCGGCCCGGTCCCTGGCGGCCAGTTCACCGGCTTTTTCCATATCCGACTGCAGCGTGGCCGCTGCCAGCCCCAGACGGGCATTTTCCCGGTCATTCCATGCGCCCTGAAGGTTGGCCCGGAAAGAGGCGGTTTTTCCCCGGCGCTGGCTCCGGCTCTGGTACCACTGCCATTTTTTATCCGCCTCATCAAATGCCTTCTGTGCACTGGCGAGCATATCCGCTGAGGACTCAGGACGACCGATATCCAGAATGGCATCCCACATCGATTTGAATGCCTTCCCTGTTTTATCCGCCCAGGTCTCCAGTGTTCCCATGTTTTCTTTCAGGCGA
>SFGJ01000002.1 GCA_004557655.1 Clostridiales bacterium
AAGGACGGCTTTGATTGGTATCTCCGCTTCAATGGCAATCCCGACGATCCGCTGCATTGCACGGTGGGAGGAAAAAGAAAAAGCACAGCCACGATCAGCGTAGCAGGGGAATGTTCCCCTGCCGTACATAAGGGCGACACAGGCTGCTATTAAAGAGCAGGGAAACAAGTAATTGTTCCTTCCTCAAAATCGCCGATTTGACGATTGACAAAGCGTATGCTCATAAGTATCTGGAAACAGTTTCGGATGTGCACCACTTCAAGACGTCAAGTTGGAAAGATGTAAAGGTTTCAATTTATATCTAAAAAAATCCCTCTGTCGGGAAACCGGCAGAGGGATTTTTGCATTGAGGTATGATTCTATTTAATCGTCGTCTTCGTCATCGTTAGACCACGATGATATGATATGAATATCACCAGTATCCATATCCATCGCCATGTTATCGCCCATTCTCATCAGAAGATCACCATCGGAATCAATAGCCATATTATCCGATATCGTATGGGCAAAGTCGCCATCTTCAAAATCAAAGAAATGTTTGCTCATTTTGATTCTCCTTTTTAATCATCATATTCCGGGTAGTCGGGTGCCCATTCGGGCCAGATTTGATCTTTATGCCTACGGTTAGAGTTGTGAATCTGCTGATGTGTTTTTCGATTTGGATTCAATTGGTTAGCGTGATTATTAGCATTTGACCGATACGCCTTATTGTTTGGATTGTTCTGGTTTGCCCAACTGTCCAGTTGCTCTTTGGTATGAGTCTTCCCCGATACTTTTTTACCGCTCATATTTTTCTCCTTTCTGAACCGAAAAAATCCACGCACTTGCATTGTGCGTGGACGACGATTACAGATATACTGCTTTACACGCAACAAAACAAGACCGATGAAATACTATCGGTTCGTAATGTGGTGTAAAGCAACAAAACAACAGGGGGACAACTACAGTCAACCAACACAACTGCTTTCTTGATTCCATAATGAGAATTTGTAAGGAATCAATAGTTTCGATGATTTACTCATTTGTTTGTCAAGTGCCCAAACCCTTCCGGATCTAATTCGTACTCTCATTCTACGAATCTTCGATACTAAAGGACACATTATCACTTGACAAATGTATTATAGTTCAAAAACCGTGATTAGTCAATATGTTTCTGTAAATCCAAATCGCACATTTTTGTTTTTTTCTCCGTTGCGGTACAATGTACTTGCAAAGGAGGATTTTGCTATGAAAGATGAATTTATTACCCGTGTCGGCGTTTGGGGACAGCGTCACTACAACTATCTGAAGAAGCACTTCACTACGGTCATCAACGTCATGCGAATGAACGGAACACTCGAACAGTACATCAAAGACATTGACAAAGATGCAAAGGATATGTTCGATAAGCTGGTAAAACAATTGGCTGATAGTGAAGGCATCAACGAAGAACTGAAATCCGCCAATGAAATAGATTGGATTCGTTCTATGAACAGCATCCGCAATCGTGCGGAAGAAATCGTTCTCAGCGAGGTGATTTACAACTAATAAACTGCGGGGCCTGAAATATGGCTCCGTTTATTGTTTCGCCAATATCAATATTTGACAAACAAATGACCCCTTGCCTTTCGTAGAAAATAAAGTATACAATTTTCCCATAACGCTTGATTTTTCGTAGAAAATAGTATATAATAAAATTGAATTTGTACAATGGAAATTTTCTATGAAAGGTTATGCTTTATGAAACGTCCGGATTATCTGAATCAAATACGAGGCAATATCGAAAAAGCCGAAAAAGGTTCGGTGTTTGTTTCGACAGACTTTACCGATATAACCGATAAGAAAACAGTGAACATGGGGCTTATTCGCCTTGCGGATGAGGGCTTAATAAAAAAGATATTGTTCGGCGTGTATTACAAGCCGGAGTTTAGCGAACTGCTCGGCGAAGCCGTTGCCCCTTCACCGAACAAGGTGGCTCACGCTCTCGCACGTAACTTCGGGTGGACTATTGTTCCCTGCGGAGATACGGCTCTGAATCTTTTGGGACTTTCAACGCAAGTCCCGTCTCAGTGGGTATATGTTTCCGACGGTGCATACAAAGAGTACACTTTCGATAATACAACAATCAAATTCAAACGCACCACAAACAAGGAAATATCAAAGGTTTCCTATAAAACAGCGCTAACCATTCAGGCATTAAAAGCGCTCGGCAAAGAAAACATCACCGAGCAAGTAATATTGCGTCTGAAAAAGATATTGACCGATGAAGAAAAAGAAAAGATGTTGGCAGAGTCGAAATCTGCAACATCATGGGTTTTAGAACTTATCAAAGTGATTTGTAAGGATGAAGAAAAATGAGAGATATCGCAAGGTTAAGTGAAAAAGACAAAAAGGCACTTTTCCACAATACTGCCGCTAAAATGGGCATGACCGACGCTATTATTGAAAAGGATTTTTGGGTATGCTTTATGCTCGATTATCTTTTTCACCGCTGTCAGTGGAAAAATAATATCGCTTTCAAGGGCGGCACAAGTCTTTCAAAATCCTATGGACTCATTGAACGTTTTTCCGAAGACATTGATTTGATTCTTGACTGGCGTGTTCTCGGTTATGAAAAGGACGAGCCGTGGGCAGAGCGAAGCAATACAAAACAAGATATTTTTAACAAGGAAGCCGGCACGAAAACCGAAGCTTTCTTGAAAAATGAATTTATGCCTGCCGTTATTGCCGATTTGAAAAACGAGCTTGGCTGTAATGTGAATTGTTACATAGAGGACGAAGATCCGCAGACCGTTGTGTTCGCCTATAACCGTAGCTTTGATGACACTGCCATCCTGCCGGTTATCCGTCTTGAAATCGGTGCACTTGCGGCGTGGACTCCTGCCGCTGAAAAAACGATAACTCCCTATGCCGCCGAGCAATATGGTAGACTGTTTAAACAGCCGAGTACCGAAATCTTGACCGTACTGCCAAAGCGCACTTTTTGGGAAAAGGTTACGATTCTTCACCGTGAGGCATACCGTCCCGAAAACAGCACGGTTCCCACAAGGTATTCCCGTCATTACTATGACTTGTACTGTATGGTAAATTCGTCTGTAAAGACAGAAGCCTTTGCCGATTTAGATTTGCTCGACAAGGTAGTACGTTTCAAGGATAAATTTTATCGCTGCTCTTGGGCAAAGTATGACGAGGCAAAGCCGGGTACTATGAAATTGATTCCTTCAGAGAAAAACATCAAAGTTCTGAGAGACGACTACGAACACATGAAAAATATGATTTACGGTGAAAAGCCGGACTTCGGTGTTATCTTGGAAGCGGTAAAGAAGCTTGAAGACGAGATAAATACACTGTAAGTACAGTTTATGGGACATAGAATGTGAGATAATGATACTGACAAAATTTGCAAAAAGACTATTAGGAGATATTAGAGGTATAAGGTGTAATTATGAATGAAAAGCATTTAGAGTTTATACAAAACAACATTACAAGAATGAATCAGTGTTCTTTTCAAATGAAAGGATGGGCAATCACTTTAGCATCTGCACTAATTGCTTTGTTTGTGTCAACAATTTCAGAAAATAATTCCGGAAATAAAATATACATTTACGCTTCTATTATTTCCACATTCTTGTTTTGGTGTTTGGATTCACTTTATTTACCAAAAGAAAGAAAGTTTATAGGCATTTATAATGACTTAATTGGAGTCAGCAATGGGAAAAATCAAAAGCCAATAGCAATAAAGGAGTATGAAATCCCTCTGAATAAATACAAAGGATGGCAATATTGCTTTATTAGAGCCATGTTACTTCCATCTGAAATACTGTTTTACGTTGCGATTATAACTGGTCTATTCATATTTTGTAAGATTATCTAATGAGAGGCGATGAAATATGTTTGCAAAGTTTAATTATTCTCCGTCTGGTGCTTTTTATAACAGCGTAATTAACCATTATTATACAAGCGGCGTGGAATTGTTTGCCAGTCACGAAAAAGAAGTACAAGACTGTCTTGCCGAATATATTACTGAAGATGGTATTATCAACGGAACAGAATTGAAAGAACATTGGTTTTCAATCACTCCGAAAGATATATTTATTTCTCATTCTCACAATGATCTTAATAGAGTTAAAGCATTTGCTGGATGGTTACACGATTGTTTTGGCTTAGAAGCTTTTATTGATTCGTGTTCATGGGGCTATTGTGATGATTTATTAAACAAAATTGATAAAAAATATTGCTATGATCCCAAAAGAAAAACATATGATTATCAATTAAGAAATTATACCACCAGTCATGTTCATATGATGCTCTCTACTGCATTGACTGAAATGATGGACAATACCGAATGTGTTATTTTTTTTAACACTCCGAATTCCATAAATATGGCTGATGAATTAGAAAAAATAGAAAAGAAGAACAAAAAAGAAACTACAATTTCCCCTTGGATATATCACGAATTATCGATGACCACTATGCTGCGTAGCAAATGCCCGCAGCGAAAGAAAAAAGTCATTGAACATTTTGCCCAAGACTCTCGAGATAAGCTAACAATTCAATATGATGTTAAAAAAGCATTGGGAGAAATGATTACATTAACCGATACAGCTCTTTCACAGTGGAATGAAAACTGGAATAAACGACCAATTAAAGTTTCTGAAGAAGCTCTTGACGAATTATATAGAATTGTTTTCTCGAAAGGATAAGGATAAAATGAGTACAAATATTTCAAAGCAAAAGCGTGAAGATTTGCTTGATAAAATACAAGACATAAGAAACTATATCGCAACCGCTGAGCAGGATGATAACACTGCCCGTTTGCTTACCTATCTTTCTGAGCTTGCAAAGGATGTTAACGGAAAGAAATACGGTTTGGTATTTGAGGAGCACCGTGAGGAAATCGATGAGGTGCTTGATACTCATACGCCCGTGTTGACTGAAGATACCGATTTGTTTATCGACAACGGCGGTCAAGTAAACTTTCTTATTGAAGGCGATATGTTGAGAAAATCGTTGTTTTTGAAGACCATTTTGAATGGTATCTTCGATTCGGCGGAAATGACCCGCAGAAATGCCATGTAAACGGCAAGGAAGATGCAAACCCCGAGGTAATCTTTGGGGACTCTTCCTCATCACTAACCGAATTAGAGAAGCCCAGGCTGCCATAAAAGAAGCCAAGTAAACTGCCTGAGCCAAAACAAATTGCATAAAGAGCAAGCTCTTGTGGGCTGATCGCCTCGGCAAATACGGCGTGGAGAGAAGTGGACATCTCGGATGTAATATGACACATTACGATAGTCCTATTTCTCCCACGCCGTATTGCGTGACAGGCCGGATTTTGTTATAATAGAAACGGCAAGGCAAGCAATGGAATCACAACGGGGAAGGATCATACTATGGGAGATGGCTATTTTCTGTTGACAAACTTACTTTCTGAGGACGAAAAAAAAGTAATCACCAGCATCACCGCACATATTGAGCGGGGGGAAAAGCGGGTCGGCATCCAGCAGATTGCCAACGAGAATTATCTCTCCACCACTACTATTGTCAAAATGTGCAAGCGACTGGGCTTTGACGGGTACAGCGAGCTGTACTACTATCTAAGCCGCCAGTTTGACTCCCACGGAGAGGAACGCAGCGCGGAAAGCCTCAAAAGTCTCATCGACAACTACTCCGACGAACTGATTGCCCGGTTCCGCAAACTGCTGAGTCACTCCCGTCAGGCGAAGTTGTTTACCACCGGCGAGGGCTTCTCCAATATTGTGGGCTCCTATATTGCGCAGCGGTTGTCCATCTGCGGCTTCATGGTATTCAATAATGTGCATTTCTACGATTATATGCTCTTCCGCCATGCCCATCATCTGCCTGATAGCCCGGAAACCGCCCCGGTGATGTTCGCCGTCAGTCAGAGCGGCGAAACAGGGCCGGTGCTGAACGATGTGCGCCATGCCCGACAGCACGGGCACAAGATCGTTACCTTCACCAAGCGGAGCGACTCTACTCTTGCCCGGATGTCGGACATTGTGTTCGTGGTGGATGGCTCCCGGCAGACGCTGGCGGGCAGCCTTCCCAACACCTTCTTCGGTCATGTGATTTTGGCGTTTGAGGAATTGGTGGCCTTTTATTTCAACGGAAACCAAGGCTGACAAGATATTACTTTTTTTACCAAAACAAAAAACTTTTCCTCACAAAGGTGTGCTATACTGTTTAACGGTATGGTACACCTTTTGTGTATCATGCGGTATAGCGTGCCGGACAGCCTGCCCGGACACAGGAACAACTTGATAAAATGGAGGAAAGACAATGAAGAAGATTTTTGCACTTCTGCTGGCGCTGGTCATGACTCTGTCTCTTGTGGCCTGCGGCGGCGGTGGGGAAGGCGGCAACACCGAGAGTTCCAAGAAGATCGAGACTTTGAAGGTCGCGTTTGTTCCTTCCCGCGAGCCTGAGGAGATCATCACCGTCACCGAGCCTCTGAAGCAGATGCTGAAGGACGAACTGGCCACTCAGGGCTACGAGGTGGGCGAGGTGGAGATCACCGTCGGCACCACTTATGAAGCCGTTGGCGAAGGCCTGGTGGCCGGCACCATCGACGTGGGCCTGATCCCCGGCGGCACCTATGTGCTGTACGATGACGGCGCCGAAGTCATTCTGACCGCTACCCGTGACGGCCTGAGCAAGGATTCCGACAACGCCAAGGATTGGAACGATGGCAAGCCCACCGAGGCTTCTGACAAGCAGGCTGTTTCCTACCGTGCCCTGTTCATCGCCGGTCCTTCCGGCAAGGGTCAGGAGCTGCTGAACAAGGTCAACAACGGCAAGGAGTTGACCTGGGAGGATCTGGACAGCGCCAACTGGAGCATCATGGGTACTTCCTCCCCCGCCGGTTACATCTATCCTGCCCTGTGGTTACAGGATCACTACGACAAGGGCATCTCTGATCTGAAGAGCGCCGTGCAGTCTGACTCCTATGCCAGCGCCTTTGCCCGTCTGGCTTCCGGTCAGGTGGACGTTCTCGTGACCTATGCTGACGCCCGTCGTGACTATGCCGAACGCTGGAACACCGAGTTCGGCCGTAGCGGCTCCATCTGGGAGGAGACCGGCATCATCGGTGTCACCGCCCCCATCTACAACGACACCATTTCCGTCAGCAAGAACTCCGAGATCATAAACAGCGACCTGATCGCAGCTCTGCAGCAGGCGTTCATCAACATCGGCAACACCGATGCAGGTAAGAAGGTCATTGCGATCTACAGCCACAACGGCTATCAGGTGGCACAGGCCTCCGATTATGACAATGAGCGTGCCGCGCAGAAGCTCATCCAGGAACTGACTGCCGCAAACTAAAGCACTTTTCCAAACACGGGGAGGACTGTAAGGCTTGAGCTTTCCGCTGTCCTCCCCGCGTTATTATTACAGGAGAAGAGGAAACTATATGATCATTTTCGACCATGTATCCAAAGTATATCCCAACGGCACAGTGGGTCTGGATGATGTAAATCTAACCATTCAAGACGGCGAGTTTGTGGCCATCATCGGCCGATCCGGCGCAGGCAAGTCCACGCTGCTGCGGTCTATGAACCGAATGCATCAGATTACCTCCGGCACACTGACGGTAAACGGCACCGATGTCAGCACCCTGTCCGGCAAGAGTCTGCGCCGGTTCCGCCGGGGCATCGGCATGGTGTTCCAGTCTTTCAACCTGGTGACCCGTACCACCGTGATCAAGAATGTGCTGTCCGCCTGCGTGCCGGATATGCCCTTCTGGCGGGTGCTGCTGGGGGTGTTCCGGAAAGAGGACAAGATCAAGGCACTGGAATCCCTGGACAAGGTGGGCATTCTGGACAAGGCCTATATGCGGGCCGATCAGCTCTCCGGCGGCCAGCAGCAGCGAGTGGCGCTGGCCCGTACGCTGACCCAGGATCCCCGAATCATTCTGGCAGATGAACCGGTGGCAGCTCTCGACCCAGTCACAGCCAAACAGGTGATGCAGGACTTTGTTCGCATCAACCGGGAGATGGGCATCTCCATTCTGCTGAACATCCATCATGTGGAGCTGGCACTGGAGTATGCCAATCGCATCATCGGTATCCGCGCCGGCAAGATCGTCTATGACGGCCCATCCGCCAATGTAAATCAGAAGGTGCTGGACGCGATCTACGGTGACGACAGCAAGGCGGAGGCAAGCCTATGAACCTGTACGACCGTCTGTTCAAGCCCCGCCGGTATACGCTGCCCAGCGGCACGGTGGTGGAGGAAAAGCGCAGCCGTGCGCCGCTGATCTTGCTGGTCGTGCTGGCGCTGGGTGCGCTGTCTGTTTATGTCACCGGCTTCGATTTTGCGGTGCTGGTGAAGAAGGGCAGCAAATTCTTTGATATTCTCAAGGCCATGATCCCGCCCAATACCGGGTATCTGGCTAAAATTTGGCAGCCGTTGTGGGACACCATCAAGATGTCCTTTCTGGGCTCCTTTGTAGGTGCGGTGCTTGCCATCCCCTTCGCCATCGCCGCAGCCAGCAACATTGTGACCAATCGTGTGGTGGTGTTTATTGTTCGGCTGTTCCTCAGTTTGGTGCGGACGCTGCCCACGCTGGTGTGCGCTCTGATCGCCACCTATATCTTCGGCTTGGGCACCATGGCAGGCACCTGTGCCATTGCGGTGTTCACCTTCGCCTATGTGGGCAAGCAGCTTTTTGAGATCATCGAAACGGTGGACATGGGGCCCTATGAGGCCATGGAGGCCCTGGGAGCCACGCGACTGCGGGCATTTACCACCGCGGTTTTCCCCCAAGTGCTGCCCACCTATCTGTCTGTGTCCCTGTTCTGTCTGGAGGGAAATGTGCGTTATGCCTCTATTTTGGGCTATGTGGGTGCGGGCGGTTTGGGCCTTATTATGAATGAAAAGATCGGCTGGCGGGAATACGACAGCCTTGGCATGATCCTGATCGTCCTGTTCGTGGCGGTAATGGCCATTGAAGGAATCAGCCACTGGCTACGCAAGCGTTTGACGTAAGGAGGCATTATGGAACAGAAAATTCAAAAGGCCTATGCCTCCGCGCCGAAAACGTGGCTTTGGCAGCTTCTTGCCGCCTTTATCGTGGTTTGCCTGCTGGCCTGGTCCGGTACGGCGGTACGCATCAGCACGCCCACCAGCAACGGCCTTGAGGTGGCGAAAAATATCCTCTCCGGTATATTCCAACCCTCCGGCAAGCTGCTGTTCACGCTGGGCACCAACGGCGTGCCCTACCTGTTGCTGGAGACCTTCTGTATTGCTTTTCTGGGCACCATTGTGGGGGCGGTGATCTCCCTGCCCCTGTCCTTCATCTCCGCCAGCAATCTGGTGCCCCGGCCTATCGCCCTGATCGGCCGGGTGATCATTGCCGCCATCCGCACCATCCCTGCTTTTGTATATGGCCTGATGTTCATCCGCGTCACCGGCCCCGGACCCTTTGCGGGGCTTCTCACCATGTCCCTGTGTTCCATCGGCATGGTCTCCAAGATGTTCATCGAGAGCATTGAAGATCTGGACAAGCGTATTCTGGAATCTCTGGATGCGGCAGGCTGTACCACCTTCCAGAAGATCCGTTACGGTATTCTGCCCCAACTGACGGCGGACTTTACCTCCACCATCATCTACCGTTTCGACATGAACCTGCGTGACGCCACGGTACTGGGACTGGTGGGCGCAGGTGGTATCGGCGCACCGCTGATCTTTGCCATGAGTTCCTATCGCTGGAATGAGGTGGGAGCCATTCTGCTGGGTCTGATCGTTCTGGTGCTGATCATCGAATGGATCTCCTCCGGGATCCGCGTCAAACTGGCACGGGGGTGAACCATGGAAACGAAACGCTTTACCATCTATTTCACCTCTGACCTCCACGGTTATATCTACCCCACTGACTACCGCAGCCGGGAGGCGCGGGACATCGGCCTGTTCAAATGCGCCAGTCAGTTCCATAAGGACGGCAACACCCTCATCATCGACGGCGGCGACATCCTGCAGGGCTCTCCCCTGGGGGCTTTCTGCCACGATACGCTGGGCGATGCCAGCCGTTTTGCCGAGATGATGAACCGCTGCGGCTATGACTATGTAACGCTGGGCAACCATGACTTCAACTACGGTATGTCCTATCTGGACACCTATCTCAATGCCCTCCGCGCCCGCTGCGTTTGCGAGAATGTCCGGTGGGACGATGCGGGCGTTCGCTTCCCCGCCCGTATCCATACGCTGGAAAACGGCCTGCGGATCGGCATCGTGGGCATTGTCACCGACTATGTAAACATCTGGGAGCGGCCGGAGCATCTGTCCGGCATCACCATCAGCGATCCCCTCCTCGCCGCCCGGGCGGCGCTGGAGACGCTGAGAGGACAGGTAGACATAACATTGGGCATCTATCACGGCGGCTTTGAGCGGGATCTTGCCACAGGCCGCGTGCTGTCCTCCACCCACGAAAACGTGGCCTACCGACTGTGTCAGGAATTGGATTTCGATATCCTGCTGACGGGTCATCAGCACATGACCGTCCACGGCCAGACGCTAAACGGCACTTTCGTGGTGCAGCCCGCCGACCGGGGGCAGGAGTTTCTCCGGGTTGAGGCCGCAGTCTCCGGCACGGAGAAGCGATTCACCAGCGAAACCATCTCCGCCGGCGGCGATTGCCGTCGGGAATGGCTGGAGGAGTTTGCCGGCATGGAACATGGTGCCCAGAATTGGCTGGATCAGGTGGTGGGCCACCTGCCCAGGCCCCTGCAGCCGGATACGCCGCTGCATATGGCAGCGGAGGGTAGCGGCCTACCCGACCTGTTCAACGCGGTGCAGCTCTGGGCCAGCGGAGCGCAGCTGTCGGCCGCCAGCCTGGCCAACGACGTGGCGGGACTACCCCAGGTAGTGCGGCGGAGGGATCTGTTGATCGCCTATCCATACACCAACACATTATCAGTGCTTCAAATCACCGGGGCGGTTCTGCGGCAGGCACTGGAACGCAGCGCCGAGTACTTTACCCGGAACGACGACGGTTCTCTGCGGGTCTCCGACTGTTTTCTGGAGCCGAAGGTGGAACATTACAACTACGACTACTATGCCGGGGTGTCTTATACCTATGATATCTCCCGCCCGGTAGGTCAGCGGGTGACTTCACTGACCGTGGCGGGAACACCGGTAAAGGCGGACGATGTGTTCACCATCTGTCTGAACAGCTATCGTGCCAGCGGCACCGGTGGATACGGTTGCTATGTAGGATGCCCCGTAGTGCGGGAGATCGGCACCGAGATGTCCGACCTGCTTCTGGAGTACTTCAAGCAGTACGGCGATGTAATGCCGGATATCCACAGCAATTTTCGGGTTCTGTCATAAAAAACAACAAACTGGCCGGCATAGTTTTACTTGCCGGACTACCCTTTAGATTGCAGTTTCCGTATCGTTGGCACGAACGCTACCTGTTTTGTTGACAACGGGCACCATTCGCGAAAGCGGGAAGTAAGCAAATCGCTTGCGAGTCCAGTCATATCAGTGATTTTAAGCGATTAAAAAAACAAAACACACCCGTGATTTGAAACGCACCCCATTTGTTAGATAGTATATCATACTGCCTAACAAATGGGGTGCGTTTCATTCCTCAGAGTTTGCTCTTTCCTTTTACAGATTTCAGGACTGCACCATCTGCCGGGCAAAGGCTCGGGCGCGCGTTTCTATGCCCGGCAGCTTCACAAGGCTTCCCCGCTCATTGGCTGTTTCCAGCAGGCAGAAGTGGGGCGGCAGAAAAAAGGATTTGTTCATATTCAGCGCGGAGATCAACTGTCTTGCCAGCAGGTCGCCGCCGGAATAGCCGGAAACCACCAGGCCAAACAGACGCTTACCGTAGAAGCGCTGCTGACGAAACAAGGCTGTAAGACGGTTGACGCAGGCGGTGAGGTTGGCGGAAAGGGCGTCATTATAGTTGGCGCAGAGCATCACCAGCGCGTCGCAGCGGCGCACGGCGGGATAAACCTCCTCCACCATAGGGCCGCCGTAAAAGCAGCTTCCCTGCTCGCCGAAATGCAGGCAAGCAGTATAGCTGCAGCCGTTGCAGTCCGGGACGGTGCCATTGCGCAGGCCCAGCTCCTGCACCTCGATTTCACCGGGCAGCTCCTTGCGCACAAGCTCCCAGAAGGCCAAAGTGTTGGAGGTACTGCGCTGGGAGGCGTGCAGAGCCAGAATATGGCGGATGGGAGCGGGCTGCTGCCAGTGCTCCAGCCGCTCCGCAAGCTCCCGAACGGCGGCATGAAAGGCGGTCTGCTCGTCCACGCCGCTGATCTGGGCCTGTACCCGGAAATTACGCAAGGAGCCGGTGGCCTCCACCAGCGGCCGTCCCAAAAAGGCGCAGGCCGCCTGATTGGCAGCAAACACCATGTCCCGGGCCACATCCTTTGTGTAAAACTCGCCCACTCCGGTGACCACAACGCCGGCCACACATCCCGAAAGCAGATGGCTGTCCCGCCGCAGGCGGGAGAGCATCCGGTAATACGCCTCGTTGCAGCCGCCCTCGTCCAGTGCCACGGCAAAAAGCAGCCGCCGGCCCTGCAGGGCATTCATGCCGTCATCGGGATCCACAAATTCGCTGCCCGGTGGAAGCAGTGTCTCGAGCATTGCCCGCAGGGCACCGCTATATGCATTTTCGGGCAGAAGCACGGTAAGTGACATGCACATTCCCTTCTTTCAGTCAATGGCCCGCAGCTTGGCCTCTGTTCCCCGCAGGCGGGCAAGCAGGGCTTTGGGCAGCGGCAGGCGCTCAAATTCTATACCGAACGCAGTCGCACGGTTGCGTCCGCCCATAAACACGCCTCCCAGATATGCAGACGAATAGTGCCACTGTCCCCGCAGGCACAGCAGCAGACTCAGCGCGCCGGAGGAAAGAGCCGGGGCCACATAGGGCTTGAATCCCATGCGGCGCATTTCCAGATTGGCGTGAGCGGTCAGCTCCGTCAGCTCCCGGGACAGGGCGTCGTCATACCGCGTGATGGAATTGGCGAGGACCAGATCCTCCCCGTGGGGACCGAAGCTGCGTCCATCCGTCAGAAAATCGGCAAAGCGGGGGTTCTTTTTCGCGTAATAGGCTGCCCGGGCGTTCATAACGCCCAGACCGAAGCCCCGCACCTGATGGGGGAAAAGGCCCATGTTGTCCGGCTCCCCGCTTTCTCCGCGGTTACTCTCCAGCAGCACCGCCCGGCACAAGGGATCCACCGGGTCGCTGACCACACAGAACAGCCCTTTATACCGGGCGCTGCGGGCCTTTTTTGCATACAGCACCGCCAGTTCCCGGTTGAGCTGATACTGGGCCATGCGGACATCGCCGTCCTTCACGGCCGCGTCGGGGACAAATCGGGAAGCGCAGAAGAGAAACACATCTCCCGCGAAGAGCTCCTCCGGAGAGATCACCTCCACGGGAGGCATCGTGTCATAAGGGGCAGGGAGATTGATCTGATTCAACTCAAATTCCCAGCGCTGAGCTACATTTTCCCGCAGGTCGCAGATGCCAATGGAGGAGATCACATCACCGCCCAGCAGCCGCAGTCCCGTGAGCAGCGTGCTGCCCACATCGCCCAGAGCCAGAAGATTGACCCGGAATTTTTGCTGCCGGGGAGGGAGAGTAAGCAGTTCCTCCCAGCGTGGATGCAACCGATTGACTGCCCTCACACGGCCGTCACGGATGGCTGCCGCAAGCTCCGCCGGGATCTCCGGCGCAGGGGTGAGGGCGTCCAGCGTTTCCACACCCTCCCGGTCTGTCAGCAGGGCGGCGTCTGTCACGGGGAAAGTCTCCCGTCCCATAAGGGGCGTCCGGGCAAAGAGGAAAATCACCTCTCCGGCTGCCGGGAGGGCGGAGAGCTTTTCATAGGGCAGCACCTCCCGGGCGCAGAGAGTGTGGCCCCGGTAAAGATAGTAGTTCATTCCTTTTCCTCCCTGTGGTCTGAGTGCATCCGACGGAGCAGTTCAATGTCATCCTCCAGATAAGTGGACGCCGCGCGGCTGAGATCATAGGTCATACAGCTCCCCTTATCGGGGCACAGCGGCAGGATCACCGCTTCCCGCAGACGGCTGAGAGTCAGATTGCGGGCAAAGGCCCGGCGGTACTCCGTTTCCAAAGCCAGCAGGATGTTGCGGGCATTTTCAAGGCAGCACAGGCTCAGCTCCCACACGGTGTCCGGATCCAGAGGCGTGAACTCCGGCAGGGAGTAGGGTAAAATGCGGTTCACAGAGGGATGCAGGCCGCCGTCCGGCCGCTCGCTGCGTCGGACGGTATCGCCGCCGATGAAGGGATAGAGGGTGGATTCCACGAAACGCATACGGAGGTTGGGCAGGTAATATGCGCCCTCCACATCGTAGCCCAGCTGCTCCATCAGATCCCGTCCGGTCCCGGTGAGGTAGCCCACCAGCACTTTTTTCACTTTGGTATCGGTCTTGCGCAGCAGCGGGTTCAGCCGGCGGATACGCTTGCCGTCGTGGAGCATATCGTCCACCAGAATGACGGGTCGGTCAAAGGCCCGGATGGTGCGCACCTGATCCTCCAGAGGGGAATAGTCGGGATAGGCCTCAATAGAGTACGAGGACAGATCCGGCTCATATACCTTGTCGGTGCGTAGGGTCTTGGTCACCGTGTTGGGCACGATGACACCGCGCATCAGCTTCCCGTAGGGCACGCAGATATCGGGGCCCAGACGCCGGGGGTTGGTCGGCTCCTCGGGCACACCGTTGCACGCGGTAATGCGCCGGAGCAGGCGGTGATAGATCACGCCGGCGGACAGGCTCAGCACCAGGCTTCCCGGCTGCAGCTTGGTCAGCGTCTTCTGCAGCCGCCGGTGAGCCGCCGCAACGGCCGACACCACGGCCGGCGCCGCGGAAAGGGGCGGCTTGATAGTAGTACTGACATTGTTGCTTAATATGATGGGGCAGCGCATATCCACTGTCAGGGCAGTACACCCGCCGATCTCCGGAATGCCTACAAAACCCTGCAAACTCAGCAGCTCCCGTACCCAGGGATCAGAAAAACCGCGGAAGGGGCTGTAGAGGGCATATGTGTATTCCCGGCCCAGAGCCAGCGTCAGCACCTCCGTCAGCAGCAGCTGGCCCAGTTCACCCTGCTGGGCTGTGCGGGGCACAAACAATCCGCTCACCAGCAGGGTCCGTCCGCCTGCGTTCTGCCGCACAAAGGCGGCCAGCTCGGCACTGCCCAGCCGGGAGAAAAGATGCTGCGAGTCCATGCAGCAATAGCTGGCGGCACCGAGAACAGCATTTTTCTGGCCGTAACATACCAAGAGCACATCGTCGCCGCTGCGGCGCAGCTCGTTAAGAAGGTCCTTTGCCCCGTCCGAAGAAGTCACCTGCTCAAACACGCGGAGCAGGCGCGCGTCATCAGCGGCGCAGGGAATAAAGTCCAGCTCCTCCGTCCGCAGCAGAGGCTTGTCCAAAGGCTCGCGGAGATAGAGGCTGTGGCGGTAAATAAATTCCTGAGCCACAGGGTCAATGAGATGGGATATATCCCGGTTGGCGTCCACAGCCTCCCGGATCCGGGTGGAACTGATATCCTCCAATTGTTCCGGAAGGGTCAGCTCCAGGACATTGCCGGTTATGCAGCTGTAATCGGCGGCGCCGTCTGCCCCCGCCCGGCGGAAGATCACATGGTCAAAGCCGTGGATGGAATCCGGTTCCGGGGGGTTTTGATAAGAGGAAGCATGGGCCACCACGTCACTACCCACCACGATGGAGACCGGTCGGCCGGGAAACGCGCGGCGGAGCTGACGCAGATTTTGGGGGTTGGCAATATTGACCGGGAAATCCTCCGGAAAGATGTGCACATGAAATTGATCCGCCACAGACATGGCAGCGATCTCCCGGCGAATGCGGTAGGGCTGGGTGCGCTTGGACCAGGAGAACTCGTCCACCGCCAGCAGCACATCAAACCCGGCGTCCCGGATGGCGCAGACGATTCCCTTGTGAGACAGCGTAAACGGGTCAAAGGTGCCGGGGAAAAAGGCTACCGGACGGGGAGGATCAAACGGGATACCTCCGCGGAGGAGCTCCTGCTCCACCAGAAAACGGTACAGCTTTCCCAGCATGGCTGCGCGGTAATAAAAGCTTAGGCCGCTTTCACATTCTTCCGCGCACAGGGACAGAATACGCCGCACTGTGAGCCGGAGAGCCCGGCGCTTCTGGTCTTCATCCAGCACGGAAGAGCCGAAGACATATCGGCCCAAAAGATACATCGCCTCCTGACGCGTTCCGGACTCGATGCCTGCCGTACCCTTCATCAGCATGCCCAGCAGCCGCTGCGCGCGCAGATGACTGCTCTCACCCTCTTGAGGAAAGCGGTCATAGTAGTCTGCATACGACTCCAAAAGCACTGCCACGGTGTCCAAAGCGGAGTCCACGATGTGCTCCTCTGAGGAGGAGAGTGACGCGGTCAGACCGGACAGGATCTCCTCCAGTTGTTCCGGCGGCAGCCACAGGGCAAAGCGGCCCAAATATTCGGGAATATATTTGGTGAATTCCTGCTGCCCCAGCTCCAGACCGCGGCAAAGCTCTACCGCGATCTCATTTCGCTGGTCCACGCTCAGCAGCGGAGCAAGCTCCAGCAGCGCCGCGCCGGCGCTGTGGCGGACGGTCACCCGGTCGCTGACCTTGATGAGGTTTGAAAAATGCGCGGCGATATGCAGCATCTGGGTGCCGCCCATGCGGGCGTGCTCTGTCAGCAGGAGTATGTTGACCCGCTTGATGATCCAGGGCGTGGCGGTTTTCAGATTATCCAGGAATATTTCCGAGATAGTCTCATCCGGCAGACACATGGGCTCCTGGCACAGCAGGCGGCTGCGCAGCAAGGCCAGGGAGACGCGATCCGCGCAATCCATTTTCTCCAGAGCGGAGTGAATGCGTTCTTTTTGCGGCATGTAAGGCAGCAGTTCCCGCAGCAGCAGTGCGCTTGCCGTGCGGACGGTCAACTCCCGGGAAGATGCATAACCCTCGGCGAAGCACAGAAGGGCTTCCAGCTGTGCGTGGGTGCAGACCTCCATGGGCAGCGCCGCAAATGTATCCAGCAGCTGAAATGCCGCTGCAGCATCCATGCGGCCTGCCGGACGGCAGTATGCCAGCAGAATATCCAAAAAGCGGGTCTCCCGTCCCGGACAGTGCTGCAGCAGAGAATTCACAACAAACTTCAGCGTGTAGCCGATCCAGCTTTGGTGCTGGGGCATCAGCTTGTGATCCGGGAAAATGATCTGGTCCAGATATTGCTTCCACTGGCTCAGATCCGTGGCGGTATCCGTGGGCTTGCTGCCCGCCGGGCGTTCCTTTACATAGCCGGCATTGAAGTTGGCGATAATGGCCCCCATCAGCGCGGCTGCCTGCCGTCGTATATCACCCTCCCGGTGCATCAGCAGCTCATAGAGAAAGGCCAGGGTCTGTATCTTCTGCGGAGCCTGCAGGTAAAGGGAGTAGGATTCAATGACGCCTAAGTAGGCACGCAGACGCCGCCAATCCGTTTCCCCCCGTGCCTGCTCCAGAAGCTGTGCAAAGCTGCGCAAACCGGTGAGGCGGTTCATAAGCAGGATGTTGTGCTCCACGCACACCAGCCGCAGCGCCTCCAAAGCCTCCTCATCCGTCATCAGCGCCGCGTGCTTTTCCTGCCGGGGAGGCAAATCCTGCCCCTGCAGGCTGACATCCACGCCCTGCTCCACCAGAAAACGCTCAAAGTCCCGCAGGCGCATATATACACGGCGGTAGCGCTGGCGTTTCTGCTCATCCACCTCATCCAGCTTTCCCAGGATCACATCGAACGCCTCTGCCAGGGAGGAAGTATGGGTGATCTCCTCTCCGTGAGGGCCACGGACCTGCTTGACCCGAAAATCCGCGTAGATCAGCAGAAGGGCTTCCACGGACAGGTAATCCGGTTCCAGATCCCATACGGAGTGATTGGCGGCCACGTGGCCGATCTCCGTCAGCTTGCGCCGGCGAAACCACATGGCTGTATAGTAGTAATGCAGATAGGGCACCCGTTCCCCGGGATGGCAGCCGAATTTGCCCAAATCATGTCCGGCGGCACTGCCGGATACCAGGGCCAGATCCACGGGAATGCCGGCTTTTTTCAGCGCCCGTCCCATGGTCACAGCGATGTGGTGCACGCCGGCAATGTGCTCCAGAGCCCGATAGGGCGTGGCCTCCAGCCCCAGTCGCATCATTTCATACACATATTCCCGCTTCCACAGCCGCAGCATCTGACCGTAGCCCGCAGCGCAGGGGCTGTCCTCCAGCTCCTGTTCCCGCGGAAAGGCAAAGTCCCACATGGGGTCAAAGGGGAGCAGCTCCTGCTCCGCAGAAAAGAGCACCTGCAGCACAGACAGCAGAAACACGGCGCCCGCAGCGCAGGAGGGATCCGTCCCCGGCTCGGGGAAGAGAAGCCGCCGTGCAAAGTCATAGGCATAGCGGAGCCAGCCCTCGTGGGGCTCCTGGGGACAAAGCTGCTTCAGCTCTTCCCGGCACAGCTCCAGCACACATTTGCAGCGGAGTCTCTCCTCCCCCAACAGCGGGGCAAAGCGCTGCATAAAGTTTTCCTGTTCCAGAGTCTGCAAAAAAGCCTCCCGGTGCTCAAAGAACTCCGCCGCCGGGCGCTTATGCAGCCGGCGCAGCAAAAGCGTATTCATCTGCCGTATCCGCTTTCTGTTCATGGCTATGCCCCCTGTATCCGTAAATTTTTATTGTATTCATGCTACCACAGTCCCCCTGCATTGTAAACAGTTTCCACCCTTCCGCCGGGACAAAAAAACCGGCACCCCGGCAGCTCCGCCTGCAAAGCCTCCGGGCTCACCGCATGGCGACTTCACGTCTTCGGGGAGAACGCCGCCGGGCAGCATATTGCCGCGTGTCCGGCAGAAAAAACAGTGAACAACAATTTGCTACTCCAAGTACAAATATTAAAAGGAACAATCTTTCATCTGCGCAGGAGATATGCCCTGCGTGAGCCCCCGTTCTGCTTGTTTATCAGTCAAATGTGGTTTTTTGACTGTTTTTTCGGCGGCCTCCGTCATGGTGCACAAAAAAGATTGACAAAAAATCTACAAGATCATTAATAAAAAATTCATCTTTTAGGTTGTAAATGTTTTCTTATTGCGTTAAAATATTATCAACCCACCGGCATTACGTCGAAGAAAAAATCACAATCGTACGGAAGAAAAGGAGTGTGACGCTGTGTTTAAGAAATTCACAAACGGCTGCGTGCGCGTCGTCAACAGATGGCTTCCCGACGCGTTCTTGTTCGCCATCATCCTGACCCTGATTGTATTCGTGGCGGCCATGTGCGCTACGGGCATGGGCCCCATTGAGATCATCGCAAAATGGGGTGATGCCAAGGGAGGCTTCTGGAACCTGCTGGCCTTCTCCATGCAGATGGCTCTGGTGCTGGTGTTTGGTTCTGCCATGGCCTCCGCCCGTCCCTGCAAGAAGGCTTTGCGGGCCGTGGCCGGCCTGTGCCACACCAACAAGCAGGCTATTTTGGTCACCACCTTTGTGTCCACAATCTGCTGCTGGCTGAACTGGGGCTTCGGCCTGGTCATCGGCGCCCTGCTGGCCAAGGAAGTGGTGCGCCGTGTCCCCACGGTGGACTATCCCCTGCTCATCGCCTCCGCCTATTCCGGCTTCGTTATCTGGCATGCAGGTCTGTCCGGCTCTATTCCTCTGGATCTGGTAGCCGGCAAGCAGTTTGGTGAGGTGACCTATCAGGCAGCCATCACGGAGACTGTGTTCCACCCCATGAACCTCATCATGTGCGGCGTGATCCTGCTCCTCATGCCCCTCGTCAACTACGCCATGCATCCCGACAAGGATCACACCGTCACCGTGAACCCCGCTCTGCTGCTGGACGAGGAGGAGAAGACCTACAGCAAGGATACTCCCGCCGAGAAGCTGGAGCACTCCAAGATCCTGTGGCTCATCACCGTGGTCTTCGGCTTTGCATACATCGTTTACTACTTCGTGAATAACGGCTTCACCCTTGGCCTGAACATCGTGAACATGATCTTCCTGTTCCTGGGCCTGCTGCTCCACGGCGACCTGCGCCGCTATGTGGACGCCATTGCCGAGGCCGCTGCCGGTGCCGCCGGCATCCTGCTGCAGTTCCCGTTCTATGCGGGCATTATGGGCATGATGGTGGCCACCAACGAGCAGGACGTGTCTCTGGCAGGCGTTATCTCCCAGTTCTTTGTGGATATTTCCAACAATGTTACCTTCCCCATGCTGTCCTTCCTGGCAGCCGGTATCGTGAACTTCTTTGTTCCCTCCGGCGGTGGCCAGTGGGCCGTTCAGGGCCCCATCATGATGCCCGCCGGCGCGGAAATGGGCATCGAGGCCGGCCGTACCGCCATGGCCATTGCCTGGGGCGACCAGTGGACCAATATGATCCAGCCCTTCTGGGCTCTGCCTGCGCTGGGCATTGCCAAGCTCTCTGCCCGTGACATTATGGGCTATCTGGTTGTGGTACTGCTCTTTACCGGTGCGGTGGCCTGTCTGGGATTCCTGGGCTGGGCACTGTTCTTCACCTGATTTTTCACATAGCATTTCCATGGTCCCTCTGCCCTGTGGGGCAGAGGGACCTCTTATTTCATGCGTCCTTCCCCCACTTGACAGGGTTTGCCTCTGCCTGTATAATTACCCCATGAAATTGCCGCCCCTCGGGGCGTGAATGGAGGGATTCGCCCATGAAACGCATAGATTCCTGCCGCAAGACCGACCTGTTGGTGGGGCTGCTGTTTGCGGGGGTCGTGGCGGTGCTGCTGGCGTATCGGATCTTTGCCTATCTGTGTGAGGTCACCGCCTTTCAGTGGTGGATGGTTCTGCTGGGCGTGCTGTGCGCCGTGTTGGGGATCGGAGGCTTTCTTCTGGCCCGCCGGGCATGGAAACGCCTGCAATATCTGCGTGACCATCCTGAGGAATGATAAGGTATATCAAAAAAATGACCGCCTGTGGGCGGTCATTTTTCTTTTGTTTTTTCTCCGTGAAACCGGTCATATACCGCTCCGGCCACGGCCTTGGGCAAAACGGCTTCCAATTCCGCAAGCTCCGCCTGCATAACGGCTCTCACCGAGCCAAACTGTTTCAAAAGCGCCTTTCTGCGCGCCTCACCCAGACCGTTTATCCCGTCCAGCCGGGAGCGCACCGCGCTGCGGCTGTGCTTTTTCCGGTGGTAGGTGATGGCGAAGCGATGCACCTCTTCCTGCACCTGCCCCACCAGGGTGAACAGGGGCGGGCTGCACCGGATGCCCAGCTCCTGCCCCTGTGCCGTCATCAGCGCCCGGGTACGGTGTCTGTCATCCTTCACCATGCCCAGAACGGCAACGGACAGGCCCTTTTGCGCCAGCGCCTCCTCCGCCACGGCGGCGTGCTGCTGCCCGCCGTCCATGAGAATGAGGTCCGGCAGGGGACTGAATTTTTCATCGCCGTCCAGATACCGCTGCAGCCTGCGACCCAGCACCTCCCGCATGGCGGCATAGTCATCGGGATGCTCCAGCGTCTTGATCTGGAATTTCCGGTACTCCTTTTTCAGGGGCCTTCCATCGCAAAAGACGACCATGGACGCCACCATGTCGGCGCTGCCGGTGTTGGAGATGTCGTAGGCCTCGATTCTGCGGGGCGCATGGGACAGTCCGGCCAAATCCCCCAACTGTTCCAATGTTTTGTTCGTGCGCTCAGTCTCGGAGGTGACGCGCTCTGTTTCCTCCCGGGCGTTGTTTTGAGCCATGCGCAAAAGCTCTGCCCTCTGCCCCCGCCGGGGCACTCGCAGGGACACCTTGTGCCCGCAGCCTTGGGCCAGAACCTCCTCCAGTGCCTCCCTGTCCTCCGGCAGGGCGGCCACGCAGATCTCCTTGGGCACGGCGCCTCGGCCCTCATAATATTGCCGCAGCACGGCGGACAGGATTTCGCCCTCGTCCTCCTCTGCGCCGGCAGCAAGCACCTTCACCTCCCGGCCCAGCAGATTCCCGTCCTCCAGGTGCAGCACGCCGAAGCCCCAGCGTACCTGGCCCCGGTACAGCCCCCATACATCCGTGTCGGCGCACACTCCGGCGATGACCTGCTGGGTCTTGCCCAGAACACTTACGGAGCGGATCCGGTCCCGCAGGGCGGCGGCCCGTTCAAAATCCAGCGCTTCCGCCGCCTGCTCCATTTCCCGCTGCAATTCGCCTGTGAGTTTTTTGTAATGTCCGGTAAAAATGCCCACGGCCTGCTCGATACGCCGGGCATATTCCTCCTGGCCCGGCCCATCCGTCTGGCAGAAGCCGTCGCACTTGCCGATGTGCTTGTTCAGGCACGGCCTCTCCTTACCGATGTCCCGGGGGAATTTTCGGGCGCAGGTGGGCAGGCGCAGCGCCCCACACACGGCCTCAATGGCCAGCCTCGTCTCCCGCCGTCCGCCGAAGGGGCCGAAGTACCGGGCGTCGTCCTCCTCTGTCCGGCTCACCAGAGTGAACCGGGGATATGCCGCCCCCCTCTCCAGCCGCACAAAGGGATAGCCCTTGTCGTCCTTGAGCAGGATGTTGTACCGGGGCATATGGCGCTTAATCAGCGAGTTTTCCAGCACCAGGGCCTCAAACTCCGACCGCACCAAAATAGTGTCGAACCGGTCCACCTGGGACACCATCATTTTCGTTTTGCTGTTGTGGGAGGCGGTGTCCTGAAAATATTGGCTCACCCGGTTTTTCAGCTTCTTGGCCTTGCCCACATAAATCACCTGCCCGCCGCTGTCCATCATCAGATAGACCCCCGGCGCCAGCGTTAGGTCATTGGCCTTTTCCCGCAATTCGTCCTTGGTCACGGAGCCCCCTCCTTCCCGAAAAAAATCACATTGCGCCCCTTAGTATACCACGCCCCGCCTCCCGGGGCAAGACAGCCCGCCGCCTTACAGGGAGTTCAGATATACCTCCAAAAGCCGCAGAGCC
This sequence comes from Clostridiales bacterium, assembly GCA_004557655.1. Lineage (GTDB taxonomy): Bacteria > Bacillota > Clostridia > Oscillospirales > Oscillospiraceae > Vescimonas. The sequence continues at coordinate 22,926 of SFGJ01000002.1, forward strand.
GTCTCCTGCTGCGCCGGACTGAGGTGAGCCAGCCGCCGCAAAAGCTCCTCCTGCCGCAGGGCCGCCGAGGTATGCTCCTGTACCAGAATGTCATCCGGGGAGACAGCCAAGGTCTGGCATATCCGCAGAAAGGTCTCTATCCGCATATTCACCCCGCCCCTCTCAATGTCGGCGTAGGTGCGGTCGGAGAGCCCGGCCCGCTCGGCCACCTCCGCCTGGGTCAGTCCCAGCCGCTTCCGTGCCGCCAGCAGTCGGTTTCCAATGGTCATCATGTCAAATAACAGCATCATTCTTCCACTCCTATATTATATATAGGAATTGTACCCCCTATTTTTCTTGACAAGTAGGAGGAAAAGGTGTATTTTATAGGAAAAAAAGTTCCTATATGGAGGAAGAAGGGGTGGGAATATGCGTAGTAAATCTACTCGGATCATCTGTGCCAACTGCGAATACTGGGTGGGAGGGCGCAGCTTAGGTCCACCCAGCGAAAGCGGGGAGCCACAAACCGACCATAAGGGCCTCGGCAAGTGCCTGTGCCGGGAGAGCCGCTTCATAGACATCGAGCGCAAAAGTGACCAAAGATGCAAGAACTTCCGCCAGTGGGCGGTGACCTGTCAAAAGCCATGACTAAAGGAAAACGGGCCGCCGCACGCCGCCGTTGGCCCATGATTTTGCTATTGGCGGCCCTGGCGCTGCTGGTCGCGCTGTTTTTCCTGCGGGGCGGCGCTCCGGAGCCCTCCGCCCCGGCGGAGGACGGCCCGGCCCAGATCGCCATTCCCGGCTACGAGGGCCTCACCCTGCAGGCCGGGGCCAAAAAGCAGTCCCTCCGCCTGCCCAACCCCGCAGAAAACCACTGCTACTTTCAGATTTCCCTGTACCTGGCGGATGATACCCTCCTGTGGCAGTCGGACCTCATAAAGCCCGGCAAAACCTCCGCCCCCATCACCCTCTCCCGGCCCCTGGACCCGGGCGCCTATCCCGGGGCCACCCTGCGCTACGCCTGCTTCCGCCTGGACCGGGAGAAAACGCCTCTCAACGGCGCCGAAACGAAATTGACCCTCTGGGTTCAATAAAAAATGAAAAGGAGAAATTCACCATGAAAAAGCTCACCACCCTGGTGCTGGTCCTGGCCTTGGCCGCCTCCCTGGCCGTCCCGGCCTTTGCCGCCAACACCACCACCCTCACCACCAGCGTTCCCGCCGCCACCTACACCCTGAACATCCCGGCGGACCAGGAGATTCCATTCGGGAAGACCAGCACCAACATCGGCAGTATCAGCGTAACCGATGGCGTGGGTTTTGCCAGCGGAAAAGACCTCAAAGTCACACTGACTTATGATGCCTTCGCATCGGAAGCCGTTGCTACAACAATTCCGTTTTCTATTAGTCTTGCAGGGGATTCATTGGGTTCGGTTGATGTGGGATCCGGTAAATCCATAGTTTTCAAAGGGTTGTCCACAGGAGGAGTTCAAGAATTTGTTAAAGTAGAGTCGACATATTCATCGAATCCCGTTGACATGGTTAAAACTTATGTCCGTATGTCCAGCACCGACTGGGGCAAGGCCCTGGCCGGCGACTATTCCGCCACCATCACCTTCACCGCCGAAGTGGTCTCCGGCTGAGGCGAAAGGCGGCCTGCATGAACAAGAAAACGGCCTCCCTGCTGCTGACCCTGCTGGCGGCTGTTTTGCTGGCCCTCCCGGGCCGGGCCTGGGCGGCGGACACCACCCTGACTACCCAGGTGCCCGCTTCCCACACCCTGACCCTGACCCTGGATGCGGGCATCCGGGTGACGGTGGACGGCGTGTCCTATAAAAACGGGGCCCGTATAGCCATCCCCCGGCACCAAAGCCCCACCCTGACCCTCTGCCTCCCGGCGGGGGCCGTCCTGGAAAAAGCTGACTACAACGGCCGGGATGTGACCCGGGCCCTGCAAGAAGGCCCCTACCGTTTGCCGCCCGTGGAGTCAGACGGCCTCCTGACGGTGACGCTCCGGCCCGGAACTTCCCAGCCTGCCACCGGCGATACCGGCGCAGCTCTTTATGTCCTGTGCGCATCCCTGGCCGCCGGGGCTCTCCTGACCTTGGGCCGCAGCCGCAAAAAACACCTATAAAAAAAGACACGGGAAGCGCATGCTTTCCGTGTCTTTTCATCGTGTCTCAAAAGCCTTGCAGAGTTTGCCGCCCGTAGGCGGCAAAAAAATCCAATCATTTTCTCTCGCGACATGCGCGTGAGAGAAAATACTTCTCAGGCTGCCAGTGTGGAATTTGTGCGCCACCGGCACACAAATTATGCGCACAGCAGACTGCGAGCCTTTTGTCGGAAAATTCCAAAAGAATTTTCCGGCAGCCTTTTCAGTTCAGCCCCTCCGCGTTCACTGCGAACAGCGTCTCGATCCGCTGCCGCAGCTCCCGGCTCTCCGGAGCCGACAGCTCCGGGTCTGCCGCCAGCCAATCTCTGGCCGCCGCCTGGGCCTCGTCCAACAGCCGCATATCGCAGCTGAGATCGGCAATTTTCAGAGCCGGTAGGCCGTGCTGCCGCTGGCCGAAGAAGTCGCCCGGGCCGCGGATGGCCAGATCCTCCCGGGAAATCTCAAAGCCGTCGTTTGTTTTCGTCATCACCTTCAGCCGCCGCTTCGTCTCCTCCGACGGGTGCTCCGAGAGCAAAATGCAGTAGCTTTTCGCCTGTCCCCGGCCCACCCGGCCCCGGAGCTGGTGGAGCTGAGACAGGCCGAACCGCTCGGCGTTTTCCACCACCATGCAGGTGGCATTGGGCACATCCACGCCTACCTCGATCACCGTGGTGGCCACCAGAATATCACCGTTTCCGGCGGCAAAGGCCTCCATGACCGTTTCTTTTTCTTTGGGCTTCATCTTCCCGTGGAGCAGGCACACCCGCAGGTCGGGGAAGACCTCCTCCCGCAGCTTTTTGGCGTAGGCCGCGGCGGCCTTGCGCTCGTCGGGGATCTGATCCTCCTGGCCCACCAGGGGACACACGATGAACACCTGATGCCCCTGGGCCACCTGTTTGCGGATGAACTTGTTGATCCGCCGGCGGTAGGATTCGTCTACGGCAAAAGTATCCACCTTCTGCCGACCGGGGGGCAGCTCATCCATCACCGATACATCCAGATCGCCGTAGATTATGAGCGCCAGGGTCCGGGGGATGGGCGTGGCGGACAGCACCAGCATATGGGGGTTTTCCGCCTTCTGCCCCAGCGCCGCCCGCTGGTCCACACCAAAGCGGTGCTGCTCGTCGGTGATGACCAGCCCCAGCCGCTGATAGGTCACATCCGCCGTCAGGAGGGCGTGGGTGCCGATACACAGGTCAATTTCTCCCGACGCCAGTCCCGCCAGAATATCCCGCCGTTCCTTTGCCCTGGCGGAGCCGGTGAGCAGGGCGCATCGCAGACCGAATTTTCCCAGCAGCGGCCCTAAACTCTCATAGTGCTGCCGGGCCAATATCTCCGTGGGGGCCATCAGCGCCGACTGCCAGCCGCTTTGGGCGGCAAACCACACGCACGCCGCCGCCACCATGGTCTTGCCGCTGCCCACATCCCCCTGACACAGGCGGTTCATGGGCCGGCCCGAGACCATATCTGCCACGGCCTCACCGATGGCCCGTTTCTGTGCCCCGGTGAGGGGGAAGGGCAGCTTGCCGTAAAATTTCTCCATGTCCGCCCCATGGCAGGCAGGGCCGGACACATCCCGCCGCCGGCAGCGCAGCCGCTGCAGCCCGCAGGTCAGGAGAAACAGCTCTTCAAACACCAGCCGACGCCGGGCCAAGTCCAGCGCTTCCGGCGACCGGGGGAAATGGATATTCTCATAGGCGAAGCCGCTGTGGCACAGACTATGTGCCTGCCGCACGCTGTCCGGCAGGCAGTCACTCAGCAGGTGGCGGCACTCCGCCAGGCCCTGCTCCACAGCCTTATATAAAAGACCCTGACTTACCCCGGCGGTGAGGGGATAAATGGGCACGACGCGCCCCGTAAGGGTTTGGCGCCCCTCCGTCTCCACAATGGGGTTGGTCATCCGCCGCACCAGGAGGTTCCCCTCCACCTTGCCGCAGAAGATGTAGGTATCGCCCCGGTGCAGGCTGTTTTTTCGGTACTCCTGGTTGAAAAATGTCAGCTCCAGCGCTTCGCTCTCGTCCACCGCCCGGGCCTTCACCACCGTGCGGCCGCCGGAAATGCGGTGGGCGGTGGGATCACTTGCCAGCATGGCTCGCACGCAGACGGTTTCCCCCACGGCCAGCTCCCGGATGGGCCGGGTGAGGGTGCGGTCCTCGTATCGGCGGGGGAAATAGCCGATGAGATCCCGCAGCGTGAAAATGCCCAGCTTTTGGAGGGCCCTGGCCCGGGTCTCCCCGACGCCCCTTATATACCGCACATCCGTATTGAGATCTGCCATACCCGCCACCTCACTGCATATCCTGCTCTGCCCAGTCCGACAGAGCCTCCAGAATGGGCAGCAGGCTGCGGCACCGCTCCGTGGGACGGTACTCCACCCGCACCGGAACCTCCAGATATTCCTGCCGCTCCACCAATCCGTCCCGCTCCAGCTCCTTCAGCGCCGAGGACAGCACCGTGTTGCTCACCCCGTCCAGCTTGCCCCGCAGGGCATTGTAGCGGATGGTCCCGGCGTTACACACGGCGCACAGGATCTGCACCTTCCACTTGCCGCCGATGAGCTGCATGGCGTGGTGCAGGGGACACGTCTCCATACAGGGGCAGTCGTAGTGAGCCATAGGTCAGCTCCTCCTTACTTGCACAGGATAATCTGCGCTCTTGTATTTTTCCCGAAATGGTTTATACTCATTATATCAAGTAAGAAAAGAGGAGTAAATAGGAATTTATGAACATCTATCTCCAGGGCCTCACCATGGGCCTTGCTTATGTGGCTCCCATAGGCCTGCAAAATCTGTTTGTCATCAACTCCGCCCTGACCCAGAGGCGCAGCCGGGTGTATTTAACCGCCCTCATCGTCATTTTCTGGGATATTTCTCTGGGCGTGGCGTGCTTTTTGGGCGCCGGAGCGCTGATGCAGGCTGTGCCGTGGCTGCAGAAGGTGATCCTGGGCATTGGCAGCCTCATCGTCCTTTGGATCGGCATCGGCCTGCTGCGTTCCAAGGCCAGTCTGGAGGGCGGCAAGGATGTGAATATCCCCGTCTGGAAGCTCTTTACCTCCGCCTTTGTGGTCACCTGGATGAATCCTCAGGCCATCATCGACGGCACCATGATGCTGGGGGCTTTCCGGGCCACCCTGCCGGAAGGCGGCGACCTGTCTTTCATCTTCGGCTTTGCCAGCGCCTCGGTCCTGTGGTTTACGGGAATCTCCACCATCATCTCCTTCGTGGGATCCAAGTTCAACGAGAAGGTGCTGCATATCATCAACAAGGTCTGCGGCGCCGTCATCATCTTCTACGGCTGCAAGCTCCTGTGGAGCTTTGTAAAGCTCATGGGCTGGCTGTAATAAAATAAGACTGTTCAAGCCCCTCCGTTTCTGCTATGATTATAGTAGAAACGGAGGGGCATTTTTCGAGAAAGCCTCGCAGAGTTCGCGTCCGCAGACGCGAAAAATTGAAATCATTTTTCGCCGCGACCTGTGCGTGGGGAAAAATACCTCTCAGGCTGCCAGTGTGGAATTTTGCCGCAAGGCGGCAAAATTATGCGCGCAGCAGACTGCAAGCTTTTTCGCCAGTTTCAAAAACGGAGGGGCATTTTATGGAGAAAAATTATAAATTAACACTGGCCTACGACGGCACTCGCTTTTTCGGCTGGGAGCACCAGCCGGATAAAGAAACGATACAAGGCAAGTTGGAAACCGTCCTGGAGCGTCTCCAGGGTCACCCGGTGGACGTCATCGGCGCCGGCCGCACCGATGCCGGGGTCCACGCCCGGGCCATGGTGGCCAGCGTCCGGCTGGATGTGGCCGAAAGCCCGGAGGAAATTCGGGACTATATGAACCGCTATCTTCCGGATGCCATCGCCGTGCGGGAGGTGAAGGAGGCTGGGGAGCGCTTCCACGCCCGGTATAACGCCCTGGGCAAGACCTACCGCTACACCTGCTTCGACGGCCCGGTGAAGCCGGTGTTTGACCGCAAGTATGTGACGCTGCTGGACTTCTCTCCGGATGTGGACAAAATGCGCCGCGCGGCGGAAATATTGAAGGGCGAGCACGACTTCCGCTCCTTCTGCGGAAATCCCAGAATGAAAAAATCCACCGTCCGCCTGGTGGACACCATCCAAATCGAGGAGCGCAAGGACCGCATCCTTTTCACCTTCCACGGCACCGGCTTTTTGCAGAATATGGTCCGCATCCTGGTGGGCACCCTGCTGGAGGTGGGCCGTGGCCGCTGGGAGCCGGCCTATGTCCGGGAAATATTGGATAGTAAAGACCGCAAGCTCGCCGGCCCCACTGCCCCGCCGGAGGGTCTGTGCCTGATGAAGGTGGACTATTAAAGCTGCCGGCGAAAAATCCTTCGGTTTTTATGACAAGAGATTTTTAAAGCAATGAAAAGGGATGAGCCATTTTCCGACAACACAGGAGGATGCTTTTGAAATGATATGTTATACTCTCTTCCTCTTCCTTCCTGTTTGGGAAATGACGGGACATGGAGTATGGATCGAATCCTGCATGACGGCAGAAGGCCAGCTGCTTATCGACCGCAGCTCCCCCCATACACGATTTCAGTCCGAAAACGGCAGATTTACAAGCCTATAAGGGCAGGGGGGACTTTTCCGTACTGTGAGCGGCAAACCCATTAGAATATATTTGACTTGAGAAAGAATGCGAGGCATGCAGCCATGAAAAAAATTCTGATTGTGGACGATGAACCCTCCATTGGGAATCTCCTGCAGGAGACGCTGACCGGCGCGGGATACTGCGCGATGCGGGCCTATTCCGGCACGGAGGCGCTTCTGACCGTGGCAAATACAAAACCCGACCTTGTGCTGCTCGATCTGATGCTTCCGGGTCTGAGCGGCGAGGAGCTGCTTCCGAGGCTGCGGGGAATTCGACCGGCCTCGGCCTGTCCATTGCCCGCACGCTCGTCGAGCAAATGCACGGCACGATTTCTGTAAGGTACGAGGACGACAAATTATACATTGATATTTTTTTTCGGGAACAACCTTGCAGCAACAACGTGCCGACACGGATATGATTTTACGATTTTCGTTCAGGTAAGCAGGCGGGATGCCTTTTATCTAAAAAATGCGGTCACAGTATCTAAAGGAGAAAAGGTAGTAATCAAGGGCATTTCTTTCCCGATGTTACTGGCCGGACTTGCGGCTTTTTACACCGGAAATGTGCGTCACCATGCGCACCCCAAATAAACAAAGTGAGGAAAAGGGAGCCGTCGCACCGACAGCACCCTTTTCTCTTAATTGCTTAAGGCATTATTAACTGCTTCCGCAGCTCTGTTGCGGATGTTGTTCAGACGACCGGCCCTTGCCATTTTTCGCACCTCGGATATGCCGATATTTGCCCCTGTTATGCCCCGACTCCTGGGCATTATGGTGTCCGCCAGCCGGGGCGTTTCTCCGAAACAGCCTTGCTTCCTCTGCCACCGGCAGCGCCTCAGCGACTTATCCGACGAACCGATGGCACTCAACGCAGATCCCGCTTGATGCCCTCGGTGATGCGGTCCACATCCTCCAGGGTGTTCATCCGCACGATCTGCTCCTTGTAGTAGTTGGCGTGGGGCACCCCCTTGAGGTACCAGGCATACTGTTTCCGGGCCTCCAGAATGGCAATGTGCTCCCCCTTGTCCTCGGCGGCCCACCGGATCTGCCGCACCGCTGTGTCGCACCGCTGGGAAAGGGGCGGCAGGGCCGGGATCTCCCGTCCCTCCAGAGCCGCCAACGCCTGCTCAAACAGCCAAGGGTTTCCAAATGCGCCCCGGCCGATCATGGCAAAGTCTGCCCCGGTGAACTGCAAGATCTTCACCGCGTCCTCCGCCGAAAATATGTCCCCATTGGCCATCACCGGAATACTCACCGCCTGCTTCACCTGCCGGATGGTCAACCAATCAGCGGCCCCGGCGTACATCTGCGCCCGCGTGCGTCCGTGCACGGCCACGGCGGAAACCCCCGCCTGCTCCAGCATTTTTGCCAGCTCCACGGCGTTGATGCTGCCCTTGTCCCAGCCCCGGCGCATCTTCACCGTCACCGGCACCGGGGAGGCTTTTACCACCGCCTCGGCAATGCGCGCGGCCTTTTCAGGGTCCTTCATCAATGCCGAACCGTCACCGTTTGCCACCACTTTTCCCACGGGGCAGCCCATATTGATATCGATGAGATCCGCGCCGCTTAACTCCGCGGCGATCTGGGCCGCCTCCGCCATGCACACAGGATCGCTGCCGAAGATCTGCGCGCTGACGGGATGTTCTCCCGGGGCGAGCTTCAGCAGACCCCGGCTTTTCCTGTCCTGATAGCACAGGGCCTTGGCGCTGACCATTTCCGTCACCGTCAGTCCGGCGCCTTTTTCCCGGCAGGTGCGGCGAAACGCCAGATCCGTCACCCCGGCCATGGGGGCCAGCACCAGGGGATTGGGGATGAAAACCGGTCCGATGTACATAGCTCTGCCTCACTCTTTCGTAGTTTTTCCCAGTATAGCATAAAAAGTATCCCGGGGGAAGATGGCAAAAAAAGCCGGGCGACCAACTTGGCCGCCCGTAAGTGAGGAGAAAAAATGGTAGAAAAGCACAGTGAAGTTATAGCAGAGCCACCACCAGCCACACAAGGCCCATAAGGCCGCCGCCCAGCATGGCGGCGATGGCCGGGGTAATGCGGTGCCGTTTGGGAGGAGGCAAGCCCTGGGAGCGGGTATAGCTTTTGGCGATGCGCACCGCCTGGTTTACCAGCTGTCGGGAAGAAACGCCGTCCTCGGAGAGAATATCATTGCGCAGAATGAAGATCGCCTGATCGAAAACACGAGGATCGGGAGAATCAACCACGATGACCCGCCTGGAAATACCCTTGACCAAGACCTTTGCCCTCCTTCATGTGGATCGGATGGTTTCAGTATGGGCAGGGAGCCTTCAAATTATACAGCGGTTTTTTGATTTTCCGCAGCAGTGGGCAAATGCAGCACCGCAACGGCGCAGTCGTCCGCCAAACCCTTCCTGCAGCGGGATTCCGACAGGATCAGCGCTGTCAATTCGTCCGCGCTGCTGCCGTTCCAGCCCGCCAGCAGGTTCAGCAGCCACTCGTCGCAGCTCCGGTCCGCGATGCCGTCGCTGATGAGCACCAGAAAATCTCCCGCCTGCACCGGGATCTTCACCTGATCCGGCGGCAGGGGGGAATCCGACAGCCCCGCCGGCGGCGCGTCGGAGTACAGCCTCCGGACGCTGCCGCCCCGCTTGAGATAGGAGGGAGCCGCGCCGCATTTGTAAAGCTCCACACAGCCACTTTGCCGCTGCATCACAGCCAGATCCACGGTGGAAAATCCGCCGCTGGTCTGGCACCGCAGCTTCATGGCGGCATTGAGGGTCTTCAGGGCCGGCCCGGGCCGGATGCCCGCCTCCAGAAACTGCCGCAGCAGCCGCACGGTCATGGCTGCTTCCCGGTGCGCCTCCTGTCCGCTGCCCATGCCGTCGCACAGCAGCAGATATACGCCGTCGCCGACCTCAAAGCTATCCACCTGGTCGCCGCACAAACGCTCCCCGGCCCGGGGCCGCAGGGAGGAGCTGACCCGGTATCCTATGCGGCTCTGGCTGCTTACCGGCATGGCCGCCTGATCCAAAAGCTCCGAAAAGCAGGCGTATTGCTCCCGCGCGCTGTCTCTGGCCTCCTGCAATTGCCGGTGGAACTGCTGGCGCAGCAGATAGTCGTGGGTTTGGCGGTCAATGGCCTGCAGCAGCGCGGGAAAATGCACGCACCGGGAGGAAAAGTGCAGAGGGAAATCCGCCGCCTCCGCCCGGCCCCGACGCAGCAGCTTAGGGCAGGCATCGTTGAAGGCACTGTAGGTGTCGCTGTAATGGCTTTGCCAGCAATCGGATCTTAAAACGCAGGTGCTGCACACCTCCTGGGCCGCCCGGTCAAAGAGCACGGAGGGGTTCTCCGGCGGCTGGGGCTGCTCGCCCCGGAAAAAGCTGTCATACAGTGCCCGCAGGGCTGCTGCAGGCCGGGCATAGGGTGTGGACTGGGGAGCGCTCTCGGACCGCTTTCCGGAGGCATATAGCTTTGGCAGCAGCTTTTCCGGCAGCGCGGCATACAGGACCGCGCCGGCCAGGGACTCCCATAGAGTGATGGGCAGCACATCCTGCCCGAACAGAAGACCCAAGGCGCCGCACACTCCGGCGGCGCAGATCCCCATGGGCAGCCGGGGCAGCCGCCGGGCAAGCCCTCCTGCGGCGCCTCCGGCACCAAATACCAGTGCATAGAACACCGTTGGTTCCGCAGCCGTCAGGTCGACCAGCAGACCCAGACAGCCTCCCAGCGCCACGCATTGAGAGACGCTCCAGCCCCGGCATATCGTCAGCAGCAGCGCCATCATCAGCGCCCGTCCTATGGAGAATCCAAAGGCACTCACCGATACCGCCGCCAGAGCAAGACCGCACAGATAACCCCACTTCTCCTGCTTTGCCGCGGGCAGCCACGCCGCGCCCGCTGCCGCTGCCGCGGCGCACAGGGCCAGCAGCCAGCTCTGCCCACTGCGACCCAACAGATAGATGCTCTGCACCAGCAGGAAAAAACCTGCCGTGCATAAGGGCCGAAAATATGGCTTTTTGTAGGCGGGCAGGTCGTATAGTGCGGTGTTGGCGGCAAAAATAAGTATAGCCGCCGCCGTACAGCGCAGCCCCGATTGAAAGTCCAGAAACACCAACGCTCCACCTGCCACACCCGTGACGGCGGCAAGCCCCGGCAGCCTGACGCCCGCAATGGACACCGCCGCCAGAGCAAAGGGCGCATATAATCCGGCCACCTGCCCGGCGCACAGCAAAAAACCCAACAGCGGCCATTTCAGCCACGCCCCCGCCTTTTTCGCGCCCGGCGGCAGGGTGAAGGTCCGTCTTTTTTTCATGCGAACCCCTCCTTCCGCCCCATTGTAGACTGCCGCTCCGGGGGAAAATCGTCGGGAAATCACTGAAAAAAGAAGCGCACCGGAAAAATTTTGATCCGGCGCGTCTATGCTTACTCTATGCGGCTTTCTCGGAAATATTCTCTCGCTTCCTCGATATTTTTCCGTATGCAGTCCCGCAGAGCATCCAGGGAGTCAAATTTCTCCTCTCCCCGCAGCCGCCTGCAGAATTCCAGCCGAATGTCCTGGCCGTAGAGATCTCCGTCGAAATCCAGCAGAAATGTCTCCACGGATACACTGCCGTTTTCGCACACCGTGGGCCGGGTGCCAACATTGGTGACCCCGGCGCAGCTCTGGCCGCCCGGCAGATACACACGGCTTATATATACCCCGTGCCTGGGCACCAGTACATGGCTGGGCACGGTGAGATTCACCGTGGGGATGCCGATGGTGCGCCCGATGCGCTGACCGTGGCACACGGTCCTCGTCATGCAGTGGCGGTGGCCCAGAAAAATGGCCGCCCGCTCCATGTCACCGTCTTCTACCAGCGTGCGAATGTAGGTGGAGCTTACGGTGATGCCCTCCACCTCCACCTTGGGAATGATGTCACAGCCCAGGCCAAGCTCCGCGCACTTATCCAGCAAAAGCTGGGGATTGCCCTGATTTTTGTGCCCGAAACGGTAGTCGTGGCCGGCCACCAGATGCACGGCGCCCAAGTCACGCACGAGTTTTTCCTCTATAAATTTGTCCCAGGGCAGGGTCATCATCTCCCGGTCAAAGGGAGCCATGACCACCCGCTCAATGCCGTAGATCCGCCGCACCAGCGCCCGCCGGTCCTCCGGGGAATTGATGAGAAGCACCGGCCTTCCGGTGACCACCTCCTTGGGTGGCCGGTCAAAGGTGAACACAACCGGATCGGCCCCCAACTGTCTGGCCCGCTCCGCGGTTTTCTCCAGCAGGGCGCCGTGGCCCCGATGCACCCCGTCAAAAAAACCCAGGGCAATGACTGTATGGCTCAAAATCACTCACGCTCCGAAAAAGTTTTTCAGGGAGGTCATGGTGTCCTCCCGCAGGCGGCTCAGACACAGAAAGGTGCCGTCTGCTCCGTAAATGCGGTAGATGCCCTCCGCCAGCGGCTCCCGGATGAAGAAAGGATTGCCGTTGCGGCACCGCTCCTCCTGCTTCTGTGTCCGCAGCCGGTATTCCGGGTATTGGCGAAACAGGCTGTCCGTAGGCCGCAGAAGGGCTTCTCCGGCCTCCTGCACCTGCTCAATGGTCACGCTTTCCTCCAGAGTGAACCCGGCGGCCATGCTGCGCCGCAGGGAAAACATACACCCGCCGCAGCCCAACGCCTGCCCGATGTCGTGGCACAGGGTACGCACATAGGTGCCCTTGGAGCAGCGGATGCGCAGAATGTAGTCCGTTTCGGACACCTGCTGAGCCACCTCCAGGGAGAAAACCGTCACCGGCCGGGGCTTGCGCTCCACCTCTTTCCCCCGCCGCGCCAAATCGTACAGCTTCTGCCCGCCGATCTTGATGGCGGAGAACATGGGCGGGATTTGCTCAATATCCCCGGTGAACCGGGGCAGCACTGCTTCCACCGCCGCACGGCGGCAGACAACGGCGGTTTGGGACAGAGCTTCCCCCTGGGTGTCCTGGGTGTTGGTGGTGAGGCCCAGACGCAGCCCGGCGATGTATTCCTTTTCGCCGCTCTCGGCGAAGCTCACCGCCCGGGTGGCCTGCCCCACGAACACCGGCAGCACGCCGGTGGCCATGGGATCCAGGGTCCCGGCGTGGCCAATCTTCTTGGTTTTCAGAATGCCCCGCAGCTTGGCGCAGACATCCATGCTTGTCCAGCCCTGGGGTTTGTCGATAATAACGATCCCGTTTGCCATTTACTCTCCCACCACCATGTCAATGGCCTGCAAAACGGCCTGCTTTGCTTCGCTCAATGTGCCGCTGACAGTGGCACCGGCGGCAGCGGCGTGTCCGCCGCCCCCCAGCAGGGCGCACACCTCGGTGGCGTTGACCCTCGGCCCGGTGCGCAGGGAGATCTTCACCTTGCCGCCCTCCAGCTCCCGCAGGGTCACACCGCAGTCGGTGCCGGCCACCAGAGCCGCCAGGCTGGACAGCTCCTCAATGTCCGCCTCCGTGGCCCGGTAGTCGTGGCGCAGGGACAGGGGGATCTGCATGATGACCACCCGGTCGTTGTCATAGTACTCCGCCCATTCCGCCATCCACGCTTCCATGGCCAGCCTTGTGCGGCTCTTGGTGCGAAACAGGGCCTTGTTCACGCCGGCCACGGCGATGCCGGTGTCCATCAGCTCCGCCGCCACCCGATGTGTGTGGGCGGAGGTGTTGGAATACACGAAGCAGCCCGTGTCTGTGGAGATGGCCACATACAAGGGCAGGGCGATGTCCGGGGTTACCGGCGTCAGCAGCTTCACAAGCTCATAGATGATCTCCCCGCAGGCGGCCATTTCCGGCAGCACGCAGCAGTGGGGGGCAAAGCCCTCGTTGGAGGGATGGTGGTCGATGGCAAGGTAGATGGAGTCGGCGTATTTTTTCGCGTTCTCCGGCAGCAGACTCAGAGAGGCGATGTCCACGGATACCGCGTAGTCGGGCTGAAAATCCTCCTCCGCCCAGTACTTCTCGGCGTAGGGGAGATAGGTTTCGGTGGTGCCTTCATTGGGCAGGAGGCAGGCGGCTTTGCCCATGTCCCGCAGGGCGCAGCACAGGGCGGCGGCGGAGCCGATGGTGTCTCCGTCGGGGCGCACATGGGTCAGCAGCAGCACCCGGTCCATGGTTTGCAGCATGGCTGCCGTTTCCTGAATGGTCATTTGATGTCCTCCGGCAGTACAATGTTTTCGTTTTCGGGGTTGGCGGGCTTCACATGGCTGAGCATATCCAGAATGTGCGCGCCGTAGGCGATGGAGTCGTCCGCGATGAACAGGAGCTCCGGGGTGTAGCGCAGATCGATGCGGCTGCCCAACTCACGGCGCAGGAAGCCGGCGGCGGACTTGAGGCCCTTCATCATTTCCTTTTCGTTTTTACAGTTCAAGGCGCTGACATAGACCCGGCTCTGGCGCAGGTCGGGGGTCGTGTCCACATGGGTGATGGTGAGCATGGCCTCCGCCACCCGGGGATCCTTTACCGTCCGCAGCAGGGCGGACAGCTCCTTGCGGATCTCTTCGTTGATGCGTCCGATGCGATTGGATGCCATTGTACGCACTCTCCTTTCGTGAAAGGAGGGGCGGGCGAAACGCCCGCCCCTCGGCTGATTTCTTCCGTTACTGAGGAATCTCCTCCATGGTAAAGGCTTCAATAATGTCGCCTGCCCCATGAAACGGGTTTCATGGGGGCCCCGGATTTGATTCTCTTTGGCAGAAATAAATTCCGCCAAAGCAAGGTTTTGCTCCGCAAAACGCTTGGACGCACTTGCGTGCGGGCGCAGACAAGCTGCGCAGGAAGGCGATAGAGCCCGTTTTCGTCTTAAAAATTTACGCCTTACTGAGGGATTTCCTCCATGGTAAAGGCTTCAATAATGTCGCCTTCCTTGATGTCGTTGAATTTCTCGATGGTCATGCCGCACTCGTAGCCGGAGGCGACCTCCTTCACCTGATCCTTAAACCGCTGCAGGGAGGCCAGAACGCCCTCGTGGATTACAATGCCGTCCCGCACCAGTCGAACCTGGCAGTCCTTGCGCTGGATCTTGCCGTCCTGGACATAGCAGCCGGCCACGGTGCCCACGCCGGAGACCTTGTAGGTCTGGCGCACCTCGGCATGGCCCAGCAGAGCCTCCCGGTATTTGGGGGCCAGCATGCCCTTCATGGCGGCCTCGATCTCGTTGATGGCGTCGTAGATGACACGATACATCCGCATATCCACATTGGCCCGGGCGGCGCTGTCCCGGGCGGCCGCGTCGGGACGCACGTTAAAGCCCACGATGATGGCCTGAGAAGTGGAGGCAAGCATCACATCGGATTCGTTGATGGCGCCCACACCACCGTGGATGACACGCACCCGCACCTCGTCGTTGGAGAGCTTCTCCAGAGATGCCTTCACGGCCTCCACGCTGCCCTGCACATCGGCCTTGACGATGAGGTTCAGATTCTTCATCTCGCCTGCCTGGATCTGGTTGAACAGATCCTCCAGGGACACCTTGCTCACAGGGGCGTTGGCTCTGGCCTTTTCCTCTGCCTTGCGCTGCTCCACCAGCTCACGGGCCAGCTTTTCGTCGGCCACGGCGTTGAAGGTGGCGCCGGCGGAGGGAGCCTCAGAAAGACCCGTAATCTCCACGGGCACGGAGGGACCGGCGGAGGTGATCTTCTGGCCCTTGTCGCTGACCATGGCCCGGACACGGCCTACGGAGGTGCCGGCGATGATGATGTCGCCCTGCTTCAGCGTGCCGTTCTGCACCAGCAGCGTTGCCACGGGGCCGCGGCCCTTGTCCAGCCGCGCCTCGATGACCGTGCCCTGGGCGGCGCGGTTGGGGTTGGCCTTCAGCTCGCCTACCTCAGCAGTGAGGGTCAGCATTTCCAGCAGATTTTCCACACCCATACCGGTCTTGGCAGAGATGGGACACACAATGGTCTCGCCGCCCCACTCTTCGCACACCAGGCCGTACTCGGTGAGCTGCTGCTTAATGCGCTCGGGATTGGCCTCGGGCTTATCCATCTTGTTGATGGCCACGATGATGGGGATTTCGGCGGCCTTGGCGTGGTTGATGGATTCAATGGTCTGGGGCATGATGCCGTCCTCAGCGGCCACCACCAGAATGGCGATATCCGTCACCATGGCGCCGCGGGCACGCATGGAGGTAAAGGCCTCGTGGCCCGGGGTATCCAGGAAGGTGATGGGCTTGCCGTTGACCATCACCTGATAGGCACCGATGTGCTGGGTGATGCCGCCGGCTTCGCCGCTGGCCACATGGGCGTTGCGGATATAGTCCAGCAAACTGGTCTTGCCGTGGTCCACATGGCCCATGACCACCACAACGGGGGCACGGGGCACCAGATCCTCGGCCTTGTCCTCGTGGTCGTCGATGAGCTTTTCCTCGATGGTGACCACCACTTCCTTTTCCACCTTGCAGCCCATTTCCTCGGCGATGATGGCGGCGGTATCATAATCGATCATCTGGCTCAGGGAGGCCATGACGCCGTTTTTCATCAGGCACTTGACCACCTCTGCGCCGGTTTTCTTCATGCGGCTTGCCAGCTCACCCACGCTGATCTCGTCGGGGATCTGCACGGTAACGGGGGTCTTCTTGATGACCTCCAGCTGCAGGCGGCGCAGACGGTCTGCCTCCTCCTGCTTGCGCTTGTTGCTGACGAAATTGTTGTCCCGCCGCTGCTTGCTGTTGCGGAACTTCTCCCTGCCCTGGGTATGCTGCTGGTCCCGGCGCCCACCCGTACGGCTGTCGGCCATGTCCTGCAGCTTCTCGTCGTACTTGGCGAGATTGATGTTGGTAGCCTTGCTGGTATCCACCACCTTGGTCTTGGGCACCCGGCTCACCGGCTGGGAGGGCTGCTGATGGGCAGGCCTCGCCTCCGGCTTTTTCTGGGCAGGCTCCGCCTTGGGGGCGGCAGAGACCCTGGGGGCCTCCTTCTTCGGTTCAGCCTTCTTTTCCGTGACAGGCTCCGGCTTCTTGTCGGCGGCGGGCTTCATGCCCTCCGCAAAGATCACGTGAATGCCGGACACCGGGTTGTGCTGGGTCAGATACTCGAATATCAGCGACAGCTCGCCATCCTCCAGCACCTGCATATGATTTTTTGGGGTTTGCGCATACTGGGTCAGGATCTCCGTGATCTGCTTGGTGGGCAGGCCGAAGTCCTTTGCCACCTCATGCACCCTGTATTTGTTCCCGATATTAGCCAAATAAAGCCACCTCCATCATTGTGATACGAATGCACTTGCGTGCAGCGATTTACCGATCCTTGCGCCCGGAGCCTTTTCCCTTTTTCACGGGGCGGCTGCCCGCAAACCGGGCACGGGCCTGGGATTTCTGCCGCTGCCTGGCGGCGGCACTGCGCTCCTTGGGGCCGGGTCTTGTATTTTTTTTCTGTCCCGGCGCAGGAGCTTTTTCCTCCTCCGCCTGTCTCTTTTTGTCAGGCGGTGCGGGTTTTTCCACTTTTTTCTTTCCCGTGCGCAGGTTCTTTTCGTGGTTGAGCTGCTCCTGCCTGCGCTCCCGGGCTCGCTGCGCCTTGATGGCAATGCGTCCCGCGGCGCTTTCAAACCGCTCCGGATCCAGGGCCGCCAGCTTCCTGGCGATGGCATCGGCAAAACCGACGTCCGTCACGGCGGCCATGGCGCAGCTCGTGCGGCCAAGGGCCCGCCCCAACTCGTCCTTTTGCGCCGGGATCACCAGGCACAGGCAGCTTCCGGTATTTGCAAAGGACATAGCCCGCCGCACGGAGCCGGCGGCGGCGTCAGAGGCCACCAGGATCACGCGGGCCTTCTTGGCACGGGCCGAGGAGCCAACCGGCTCCTCGCCGATCTCCACACGGCCCGCCTTGTGGGCCAAGCCCAGCATGGACAGGATCCGCTCCATATTCATCCCCCGATCTGCGCCTGCAGCGCCGCGTAAATCTCCTCGCCTATGGCGGTCTCGAAGGCCCGCTCCAATGCTCTGGACTTCATAGCCCTCTGCAGGCAGGAGGCATCGGGACAGATGTAGGCCCCCCGGCCGGATTTTTTGCCGGTGGAATCTATGCAGATCTCTCCTTCAGGGGTCTTTACGATGCGCACCAGCGCCTTTTTATCCTTCATGGTGCGGCATCCCACACATTGCCGCTGGGGGATCTTGCGCTGCTTCTGCATGGTGCGCCCTCCTTACCCGTGTTTTTACGCCTCCTCGTGATAGGAAGCGGGCTTAATGTCGATTTTGTAGCCGGTGAGCCGCGCAGCCAGACGGGCATTCTGCCCCTCCTTGCCGATGGCCAGGCTCAGCTGATCGTCCGGCACAATGGCCCGGCAGGCCTTGCCCTCCTCGGCCAGCTGCACGCTGATCACATCAGCCGGAGCCAGAGCGGCAGCCACAAACTCCGCCGGGTCTTCGCTGTAGGGAACGATGTCGATCTTCTCGCCCCGCAGCTCCTCCACAATGGCGTTCACCCGCTGGCCCCTGGGGCCGACACAGGCGCCGATGGGATCCACATTCTCATCGGAGGAATACACGGCCATCTTGGTGCGGCTGCCGGCTTCCCGGGCAATGGAACGGATCTCCACCGTGCCGTCGAAGATCTCCGGCACCTCCAGCTCAAACAGCCGCTTCACCAGACCGGGATGCGTCCGGGAGATGAGCATCTGCGGACCTCTGCTGCCCCGGCGCACCTCTACCAGATACACCTTCAGTATTTGCCCCTCGTAATATTCCTCGCCGTTCACCTGCTCACCCAGCGTCAGCACGGCGTCGGTGGCGTCGGTGCCGGAGCCCAGACGCACGGTGGCATTCCCTGTGCGGGGGTCGACACGCAGAACGGTGGCGGTGAGGATCTCGTGCTGCTTGGAATTGAACTCGTCATAGATCATACCGTGTTCGGCCTCCCGCAGGCCCTGGATAATGACCTGCTTGCCATTGCCGGCGGCAATGCGGCCGAAGTCCACATTTTTCACCGGAAAGCGCACGGTGTCACCCACATGGTACTTGGCGGAAATGGCTTTTGCCTCCTCGGCGGATATTTCGGCGGCGGGGTTTTCCACTTCCTCCACCACGGTTTTTTCCACGAACATCTTCAGGTCATGCTTCTCCTCGTTGACATCCACCACCACGTTCTCCACGTCCTCATGATCCCGCTTATAGGCGGTGACAAGAGCCTGCACGATCTTCTCCAGCATAAAATCCTGGGGGATGCCGCGTTCTTTTTCCAGCAGCGCCAGTGCGGCAAAGATTTCTTCACATTTCATAGCTGAATCTCCTGTTCTGTATTAGAAAAATCAATTAAAATTCGATGCGCAGCCGCACCATGGCGACCTCGCTTTTATTAAAACGCAGCTCCTGTGTGCCTATCTGCAGCAAAATGTCTCCGTCCTCGTAGCCCTTGAGCACCCCGGGAAATTCCTTGCGCCCGTCCCGGTTCTGATAGGTCTTCACCAGCACGGGACTGCCGATAAATCTCTCAAAGTCCGACGGCCGCTTCAACTGCCGCTCGGCCCCGGCAGAGGACACCTCGAACACATAGCTGCCCTCGATGGGATCCACCTCGTCCAGCAGGTCGCTGACCTTCCGGCTCACATTTTCGCAGTCCAGAATGTCCACCCCGCCGGCCTTATCCAGATAAAGCCGCAAAAACCACTGCCCGGCCTCCCGGACATATTCGGTGTCCCACAGCTCGCAGCCGAACTCCGCCGCCACGGGTGCGGCCAGTTCCGCCACAATCTCCGTCACTTTTTTCATCGAAAATCCTCGCATTTCCGCAATTTTAAGGAACGCAAATTAGCCAACAAAAAGAGCGGACCGGGAAGTCCACTCTGAGAAAACATACCTTACTGCTTATACTATATCATATAACAGTATCCAATGCAAGCATTTTTTCAAAAGTAAAAGCGAAGCGGCCCAAACCGCTTCGCTTTTGGTGTGGTTTATTCGCCGAAGTTGCTGTTGATCAGCTCTGCCAGAGCTTCCACAGCCTCTTTCTCGTCGGAGCCGTCGGCAATGAGGGTAATGGTGGTGCCGCCTACGATGCCCAGACTCAGCACACCCAGCAGACTCTTGGCGTTGACGCGGCGCTCATCCTTTTCCACCCAGATGCCGCACTTGAACTCATTGGCTTTCTGAATAAAATAGGTGGCGGGTCTGGCGTGCAGCCCGACTTCGTTTTTCACAGTGACTTCCTGTGTATACATACTCCTCTACTCCTTTGCGCACAGCAAGCTGTTCGTAATCTTTTCCATTATAACTATCTCTAATTATACGGATAGAGTCGGGAAATGCAATGGCTAAAACCACGAAAAAAGCGAAAAACCCCGACGAAACGCAGGTAAAATTCTACTTTTCCCACAAAACAGGCCCTTTTCGGTTCCGCCGCCGTCACCCCGGCCGCAATCTATAAAAAAGCCTCGCAGAGTTTGCCGTCCGCAGGCGGCGGGGGACCCGAATCATATTTGCCGGCGACATATGCGCGGGGAAATACTCATCGGACTGCAAGTGCGGAATTTGCGCGCCGGGGCAGACTGCCATCTGTGTGTCGGAAAACCAAGGGAGTTTCGGCGGTTCTATCTCAGCTCCACCACCGTCACCCCGGCCTCGCCCTCGCCGTATCGTCCCAGACGGAAGCTCTTCACAGTCTTGCTGCGCTTGAGGATCTCGTGTACCGCCTTGCGCAGGGCGCCGGTCCCCTTGCCGTGGATAATGGTCACCGTCTCCAGCTTGGCCATAACAGCGGCATCCAGATAGTTCTCCACCACGCTCTCGGCCTCCAGGGTCTCGTAGCCCCGAATATCCAGCTCCGAGGACGCCCGCCGCTCCAGACGAAGCTGCGGCGCCGACGTGGTGCGGGGGGCGGGCTGCTGCTTTTTCTTTTGCTGCGTCTGCTCTTCCGGCAGGCGCACCTGCTCAGGCCTTGCGGTCAGTTTCATCTTCCCGGCCTGCAGCACAAGGCTGCCGTCCCCATTTACCTGCAGCACTGTGGCGGCGGTGCGCACGCCCGGCAGCTCCACCAGATCCCCTGCCACGATGGGGCGGGTGGGAGCCATCTCCGGCTCCGCCGTCTCCTCCCGCAGATGCAGGGCGTCTTCAGCGGCGTGGAGGTGCTTTTTGGCGGAGACCTTGGCGTCGTTGATGGCCTGATGATCTGCCTGCTGCTGCATCTTTTTGCGCAGGGCGTCCAGCTCGGCAAATATCTCGTCCACCTGCTGCTGCGCCTGCCGCACAATGCGCCGGGCCTCGTTTTCGCCCTTGCTCCGGGCGTTTTCCTTGGCCTTTTCCATCTGCTCCCGGAAAACCCGGGCTTTTCGGGCATCCTCCTGGCGCTGCTGCCACAGGCGGTCGGCCTCGTTCTGGGCCTTTTCCAGCCGCTGCCGCTTCTCCTCCAGCTGGGTCAGCACATCCTCAAAGCGGATGGATTCGCTGTCCATCTGCTCTTTGGCGGCGGCAATGACCGCCTCATCCAGTCCCAGACGCCGGGAGATGGCAAAGGCGTTGGATTTGCCCGGAATGCCGATGAGCAGGCGGTAAGTAGGGCGCAATGTGGCCACATCGAACTCACAGCTTGCGTTTTCCACACCGGCGGTGGTCATGGCGAAGGTCTTCATCTCGGCGTAATGTGTGGTGGCGGCGATGAGCGATCCCTTGCTGCGGCCGCTCTGGATGATGGCAATGGCCAGAGCCGCCCCCTCCACCGGGTCGGTGCCCGCTCCCAGCTCGTCAAAAAGCAGGAGACTGTTCTCATCCGCCTGACGCAGAATTTCCACGGTGTTGGACATATGGGCGGAAAAGGTGGACAGGCTCTGCTCGATGCTCTGCTCGTCCCCCACATCTGCCAGCACCCGGTCAAACACCCGGAGATGGCAGCCGTCTTCGGCGGGAATCTGAAGGCCACACTGGGCCATGAGGGTCAGCAGGCCGATGGTTTTCAATGTCACGGTCTTGCCGCCGGTGTTGGGGCCGGTGATGACCAGCGTGTCATATTGATTCCCCAGCTCCAGAGAAATGGGCACCGCCTTGGCACTGTCCAGCAGGGGATGCCGTGCCCGCCGCAGAACGATGCCGCCCTTGCGCTGCAATATGGGCATGGAGGCGCTCATCCGGTAGCTTAATTGCGCCCGGGCGAAGATCACATCCAAATGCACCAGAATATCGTAGTCATAGAGAATGTTCATCATCTGGGCGGCGCACTCGCCGGAGAGGATCCGCAGGATCCGGTCAATTTCCTTTTCCTCCCGGGCCTGCAGCTCCTTCAGCTCGTTGTTGGCCTGCACTACGCCCATAGGCTCCACAAACAGCGTTGCGCCGGAGGAGGAAATGTCGTGGACAAGGCCGGGAATGCTGCCCTTGCACTCGGCCTTTACCGGCACCACGAACCGCCCGTCCCGCTGGGTGATAAGAGCCTCCTGCAGGACCTTGGCGTAGGAGGGGGAGGAGATGATCCGCTGCAGGATCTGCCGGCCCTTGCTGGAGGCCAGACGCATTTTGCGGCGAATGTCGGCAAGCTCCGGACTGGCGGTATCGGCGATGGTCTCCTCGTCTAAGATGGCGCCGTGTATTTTGTCCTCCAAAAATTTGTTGGTATGCAGGGCGGAGAACAGGTGGTCCAGCACGGTCTTCTCCTCCTGCTTTTCCCGGTCGTATTCCGACACCCGTCGGGAGGCCGTCAGCAGATCCGCCACATCCAGCAGCTCCCTTGTGTTCAGCACGCCTCCGTGGTCGGCACGGCTTAAAGCCCGGGACACGTCCTTCACGCCGGAAAAGCTGGGACTGCCGTAAAGGCCCAGCCGATCCCTTGCGCTCTGGGTCTCTGCCTGCAAATGCAGGGCTTCCTCCAATTCGCACACCGGGGTGAGATTCCGGCACTTCTCCTTGGCCGCGTCGCTGACGGCCAGAGCCGCCAGCATCTCCAAAACTGCCGGCAGCTCCAGTGTGCGTATGGATTTTTCAAATAATGTATTCATAAGTATTCCTCTCGGGGCAATATGGATTTATAGTATGCCAGCGTCCGAAAGCTCCGCTCCAGCTGCGCCGCGGCGAAGGCCTCTGCTGCCCGGTCCAGCAGCCGCAGGTCATTTTTTTGCAGAGAGAAGGAGTAGAGCTTCTTGTCCGGCCCGTGGAGAATGTGCCGCAGCGCCGCCAGACACGGCTGAGACAGAGGGAGATCCTCCCCGCCGGCACCGCATTTGCGGCAATGCACCATGCCCTGCACCACATCCAGCACCGGCGCATCCGCTGTCTCCGCCCCGCAAACGGCGCAGCCCTCGGTCATAGGCTCGAAGCCCGACAGCGCCAGCAGCCGGAAGGTAAAGGCCGGCTTCACCAGAGAAGGAGCCTTTCCCAGATACGCCAGGGCGTACAGCCCGTTGAGCAGCAGGCGCAACAGAGACTGCGCCGGAGTGTCCTCTCCGGCCACGAACTCTGTCAGCTCGCACAGATACGCCGCCAGGGAAAAATTTACCAGATTCGTCTGCAAGCCCCCGAACAGCTCCACCGGCTCGGCGGCATCCAAATAGTACCAGTTTCCCCGCTTGTATAAGGTCATCTCGGACCAGACGAAGAGCTGACACGCCGCCGCCAGACGGCTGTTCTTCCGCCGCGCCCCCCGGGCGATGACGGAGATTTTTCCCTCCTGCGCCGTCAGCACCGTGAGGATCTTGTCCGATTCCTTGGTTTCCGTCTCCCGCAGGACAAGTCCGTGCGTCACGGTTTTCACTTGTTCTGCCATCTTTCATCCTCCCGGCAGGAGCGGTAGAGCATATAAAACTCCGGCGCCCCCGTCTCCAAAAACAAACTCCAATAGTCGCTCACGGTGCCCACCTCCATCCGTTAGCTTGCGGAACGGAAAGGCGGCTCATGCGTGGAAACTTCTGCCGTCAGCCCTCGTCGTAGCCCTGGCTACGGATGAAGTTCGCGTTATCTCTCCAATTTTCTTTTACTTTTACCCATGTTTCCATGTAGACCTTGGTGCCCATAAATTTCTCTATGTCCTGCCGGGCCAGAGAGCTGATGCGCTTGATCATCTCCCCGTGCTTCCCGATGATGATACCTTTGTGGCTGGCCTTTTCGCAGTAGATAGTCACATCCAGGTCGATGATGCCGTTATCCCGCTCAGAAAACCGGGTTACCTCCACCGCCGTGCCGTGGGGAATCTCCTTGTCCAGACACAGAAGCATCTTCTCCCGCACGGTCTCGGCGCACACCTGGCTGTCCGGCTGGTCGGTGGTCATGCCGTCGGGGAAGAGCTGCGGTCCTTCCTGGGCATAGCCCGAGAGCAGGCCCATCAGCTCTTCCAGCCCGTCCCCGGTGCGGGCGGAGATGGGGACGATAGCGGCGAAATCGGGATACGCCTCACTGTAGGCGGCGATGACCGCCAGCAGGTCGTCCTTTTTCGCCACAGTGTCAATTTTGTTGATGCACAGAATGCAGGGGAGGTTCTCCTCCCGGATGCGCTGGAGCAGGATCTTTTCCGGCTCCCCTACATGGGCGATGGGCTCCACCAGCAGCAATGCGCACTCCACCTCCGCCAGGCTCTCCCGCACCACTTTTACCATATAGTCACCCAAGCGGCTCCGGGGCTTGTGCAGACCCGGGGTGTCCAGCAGGACGAACTGGGTGTCCCCCCGGTTCACCACGCCGTAGATGCGGTTGCGGGTGGTCTGGGGCTTGCTGGACACAATGGCGATCTTCTCCCCCACCAGAGCGTTGGTGAGGCTGGATTTGCCCACATTGGGCCGTCCGCATACGGTGATCATAGCGGTTTTCGTAATGTTACTCACAGGTGATCCTCAACTTTCTTTTGAGCTTTTTGATTTATGTGTTTGTGCGTGGGGGAGGACATCCGTCCTTACCGCTCCAACTTCAGCAGCTTCATGATGGCTTCTTCCCGGGAGCGCATCTGCTTTTTCATGGGCCCCTCGTCCAGGTGGTCATACCCCAGCAGGTGCAGCACCGAGTGGGTCACCAAATACGCCGTCTCCCGGCTGCGGCTGTGGCCGAACTCGCGGGCCTGGGCGGCAATGCGCTCCATGGAAAGCACCATGTCGCCCAACGGGATCAGCCCCGTGCCGGGGTCAGCGTCCTCAATGGTGGGAAGCTCTCCCGGTCTCAGATCAAGCTCCGGGAAGCTCAGCACATCCGTGGGCCTGTCCACATTGCGCATATCCAGGTTGATCTGATGGATGCCCTCGTCTCCGGTCAAAAGCACATCGATCTCACAGGGCAAGGCCATCCCCTCCGCCGCCAGAGCCGTGCGGATGGTTCTGCGGATGAGGGCGTAGGTGCGCTGGGACGCAGCTCCCTCCATGTCGGCGGTGACGGGGATATAGTGTGTCGTTCTCATTTTTTCTTTTTCTCCTCAAACCTCGCATAGGCCTCAATGATCCGCTGCACCATGATGTGCCGTACCACATCGTTCTGCGTCAGGCGGCAGATGCCCACGCCCTCCACGCCGTCCAAGACCTTCATGGCCTCCTTTAAGCCGCTGGGCTTGTCGCTGGGCAGGTCGATCTGGGTCACATCGCCGGTGATGACTACCTTGGACCCGAAGCCCATGCGGGTCAGGAACATCTTCATCTGCTCCCGGCTGGTATTCTGGGCCTCGTCCAGAATGATAAAGCTGTCGTCCAGGGTACGCCCCCGCATATAGGCCAGGGGCGCCACCTCGATGTTGCCCTTTTCCAAATACTTCTGATAGGTCTCCGGCCCCAGCATATCAAACAGGGCGTCGTACAGGGGCCGCAGGTAGGGGTCCACCTTGCTCTGCAGATCTCCGGGCAGAAAGCCCAGCCGCTCTCCGGCCTCCACCGCCGGGCGGGTGAGGATGATACGGCTGACCTCCTTCTCCCGGAAGGCCGCCACCGCCGCCGCCACGGCCAAATAGGTCTTGCCCGTGCCCGCCGGGCCCACGCCGATGGTCACCGGGCAGGCCTGAATGGTCTTTATGTAGTCCTTCTGGCCGATGGTCTTGGGCTTAATG
The DNA here is from genome assembly GCA_004557655.1 of Clostridiales bacterium. Lineage (GTDB taxonomy): Bacteria > Bacillota > Clostridia > Oscillospirales > Oscillospiraceae > Vescimonas. Next base: position 48,567 of record SFGJ01000002.1, read on the forward strand.
GGACGGCCCTTGGCACTGATGCACACCACATCCTTTGTCAGCTCGTCGATGCGGTCGAGCTGTCCGCTGCGGCACAGGCCGACAACATAGCGCACATGCTGCTCCCCCACGCTCTCTCCCCGGGAGATGAGACGCAGCAGGGCCTCGATGGCTTTCCCCGCCAGCATAGTGTCCTCCGGCTCACCGCTGATGATGAGCTGCTCCTCCCGGTTCACCACGGATACGTGGAATTCATTCTCCAGCAGTCTGATATTTTCATCAAAAGAGCCGAAAAGGCTCACCGCCTCCTCCATACGCTCCAAACTGATGCGCTGCTCCATGCGCTCCCTCCTTAGCACTATTCCTCCGCCTGCACCTGCACCGGCCGGCCGATCTGCTCCAGACACTCTGCCTGCAGCACCACCACCAGGCTATCGCCCTCCACGGCGGCGGAGAATCTGGTCTCCGTCACGACTGCGTCCTCGTCCAATTGCGTCTTGAGCTGCTGCAGAAGGAGGGCTTCCCCCTCCTTCTGTGCCTGCTCCCGGCTGCGGCGCACGGTTTGGCCCTCGTAGACCGTCACCGTTTCCCGTACCAGCGTCACGGGCAGCCGCAGCCCGCCCGGCAGAGACAGCGGATGATAATATGTTATTTTATCACAGTTTGCGCCGCATATGCTACCCCTGCCCCACAATTTTATTCTTTTTTTGCCAAAGTCCACGGAAACAGCCGTCTTAACCCGCTTTTCCCCGCTTTTTTCGGCGATCTCCAGAGGCACGGATACGGACAGCTCATACCATGTCCGGGCTTCCACCGTGCCCAAACTGTGGGTCATGTAGGTGCGTTCGTTTCGTGTCTCATATACTCCGGTCACCAGAAGCTGCCCCTCCGTCACGGTGCTGCCGGCGGCCACCAGTGCTTTGCCGTCCAGAGCACGCACCTGCGTCACCAGTCCATCCCGCTTGGCTACAATGTTCCACACGCCCTCTTTTTCGGCAATTTCCGGCGGCCTTTGCCGCTCCACTACCTGCACATAGGCCACGCAGCCCTTTACATTCACCGTCAGCCACGACACATCCGAAAGCTCCAGCAGCACATGGTTGCGCATATCCTCCTGGTCGATCTCAAGACCCGGCGACCCAATGGTGATGCCGTAGTTTTCCAGGGCTCGGAGCACTGTCTCCGTGGGCACGGTGCTGTTGCCGCTGACCCGAAACTCCCAGATAAAGAGATTCCCGCCGAACAGCAGCAGCCAGAAGGCCGCAAGGCCTGCCAGCAGCACATATCTTCGCTTGAATCTCCCCCACAGCACCGGTACGCCCCGCCGCCGCAGCACGGTGACCTCTGCTCCGGTCTGTTCGGCCACCTTGCGCAGCAGGTCCTCCTGCCGCAGCAGTATCCGCAGCCGCAGGCAGATCTCCGATTCCCATGTGAGGTCCCAGAATACGATGCCCTTTGCCCCCAGCAGATTCAGTACCCGCTCCGGACAGGCGCACTGGATCTCCGCCCATCCGCTGCCCTGCAAAAAATGAACCGCTCGCTTATACATATTACTCTATCAGCTCCACCTGTTTGATGAATCCCGTCAGACGCAGCTCGCTGTCCGTCATAGCCGCCAACTGCAGATCCTTGCCGGTTACGCGCACCGTCAGGCTGCCGCCGGCTATGGCGACATCCTCCGTGCTGTAGGAGATCACTCCCCTGTGGCCGGAGATATAGATCTGCCGGTTGCCGTACAGCTCCAGCTGCGGCACACCTGCCGCCACCTCCGGCGGCAGATTCAGCCGTTCCACCGCTTCCCGCCCTACCTGTGATAGTTTTCGTTTTTGCATGGCGCACCTCCACGGGAAAATCGTATGCCCGCAAAAAGAAAAACTTGCCTGTCCCGCCAAAAGCAGGCAAGCCCCGCTCCCCGGGCGCATACAGTGATGCCGTAGGGGGGCGAGGCTTTGAGAAAGCGAATGTGGCAGGGAATTTTTCTGTCCGGGAGCATGGTGCTGCTACTGGTATGCAGCGCCGCTGCCGCCGAAGCGGTGCGGCAGGGGCTTTTGCTCTGCGCCCGTTCGGTGGTCCCGGCGCTGTTCCCGTATTTTGTGGTGTCGGGACTTTTTACATCTTTAGGCTTTGCCGAGAGTGCGGGGCGCCGCCTTGCCCCGGTGACGGAACGGCTGCTGGGCGTGGGAGGGGCGGGAGCCTCCGCGTTTTTTTTGGGGCTTTTGGGCGGCTACCCTGTAGGGGGACGCACCGTGGGCCAGCTTTACCGGACGGGTCGGATAGAAAAGGACGAGGCGGAGCATCTGCTCTCCTTCTGCAACAACGCGGGGCCGTCCTTCATTCTGGGTGTGGTGGGCCTGGGCTGCTTTCGGAGTCTACGGGTGGGGGCGATATTATATACCATCCACGCTCTGTCTGCCGGGCTGGTAGGAATGCTGCTGCGGGGGAGCTGCCACTCCCGCCGAGGAGGGTTTCACCCTCAACCGCCTCCGGAAAAAATTCTCCCGGCCTTCATCCGCTCCGTCCAGGAATCCGCAGCCGCCATGCTTCGCGTCTGTGGCTTCGTGGTGTTTGCGCTGGTGGCGCAGACGCTTCTGACGGACTTGACGGGGCTGGCGCATCCGGCATTTTTGGGCTTCATTGAGCTCACGGTTGGCGTGACGCGGCTGGGCAGTGGAAAAAGGGATTTTGTCTGGGCGGCGGCCATGCTGGGGTGGGGCGGATTGTCCGTCCACGGACAGACGGCTGCGGTGCTCAGCGGCACCGAACTGAAAATGGGGCGGTATTTTCTGGGCAAGGCTTTGCAGGCTGTGCTGTCCGCTGCGCTGGCATATGTCATAGGAAATGGAATAGCGCGTTGAGCAAACAGCACAGGAGAATGCCCGTGCAAAGAGGCAGCAGCATCCCCACCAGCGTCCATTTTTTACTGCCGGTTTCCTTCAGCAGGGTCAGGCAGGTGGTGCCGCAGGGCAGGTGCAAAAGACACAGGACCGTGGCGCAGACGGCGGTCTGCCACGACCAGCCGTGGGCGGTCAAAACCTGACCCAACCGGTCGGCCTCCACCTCCAGCATGGTGGAGGTGGAGAGATAGCCCATGGCCAGCACCGGCAGCATGATCTCGTTGGCGGGAAAGGCCAGGAGAAATGCCAGCAGCACCATGCCGTCCAGACCCATGATTCTGCCTAAGGGCTGCAGAAAATCGGATAAAACCGTCAGCAGCGGCTGCCCGGAAACGGTGAGATTGGCCAGAATCCAGATCAATGCCCCGGCGGGCGCTGCCACCGTCACCGCCCGCCCCAAAACGAACAGGGTGCGGTCCAAAAGCGACCGCACCAGCACCCGGCCGATCTGGGGCGGACGGTAAGGCGGCAGCTCCAAGGAGAAGGAGGACACCTGTCCCCGCAGCAGGGTGACGGACAGGAGCTTGGAGCACAGCAGCGTCATCCCCACGGAAAAGAGGATGATCCCCAGAAACACCGCCGCCGCCAGCAGCCGCCGCCCCGGTCCGGCGGTATTTCCCAGGAAAAACAGGGAGATGAACACCACCAGGGTGGGAAAGCGTCCGTTGCAGGGAACAATGGAATTGGTGAGCTGAGCCGTGAGCCGCTCCCGGGGGGAGTCGATGATGCGGCAGCCGGTGACACCGCAGGCGTTGCAGCCAAAGCCCATGCACATGGTCAGGCTCTGCCGCCCGTGTCCCCCGCAGCGGCACATGAGCCCATCTAAGTTGAAGGCCACCCGGGGCAGATACCCGGCGTCCTCCAGCAGGGTGAACAGGGGGAAGAAAATGGCCATGGGCGGCAGCATCACCGCCACCACCCAGGCCGTGGTGCGGTACAGGCCGTCGGCTATCAGTCCCTGCAGCCATTCCGACGCACCCAGAGAAGCCAGCCCGTTTTTCAGCGGCTCCAGCAGGGAAAACAAGGTGGTCTGCAGAAGCTCCGAGGGGGCGTTGGCGCCCCAGATGGTGAGATAGAACACCGCTCCCAGCAAAAGGAGCATCGCAGGGATGCCCACAAGCCGTCCTGTCAGCAGCTTATCCAGCTGCCGGTCCCGGCGGTGGGGCGCTTTTTTGCGGCGCAGACACGCCGCGCCCATCTGCTCCGCCTGCCGCACCCGGGCGGCAGTGACGGTGTCCCGGAGGGCTTGATCCGCAAGGCCGTCTAAATGGACCAAAGCCTGCTGCAGGGCTGCCTGTTCTTCCGGTGAGGGCTGCGTTTCGCCGCACAGCAGGGCAAGGCCCCGGTGCCGCCGGCAGGGCAGCAGGGAGAGGGCGGTTTCGATGGGAGTGGGATAGGAAATGCGCCATGTGTCACAGGGCTTATCACATTCTGTCTCCGCTGTGACGGCGGCGGTCAGTTCTCCGAGCCCCCGGCCGCTGCGGGCGGCGGCGCCCACCACCGGGCACGCCAGCAGCCGGGAAAGCGTCTCCAGATCCACCTCCGCGCCGTCCTTCTCCGCCTCGTCCAGCAGGTTCACGCACACCACCAGCCGAGGGGTGATCTCCCGGATCTGCAGCACCAGGTTCAGATTGCGCTGCAGACAGGTGGCGTCCACCACTGCCAGAGTAACATCTGCCGTGCCGGAGAGGAGAAAGTCCCGGGTCACCTCCTCTTCCGGGGAGTCGGCGCTGAGAGAGTAGGTGCCGGGCAGGTCCACCAGGCGCACGGCATAGTCCCCGGAGCGGAAGCCGCCCTCCGCCGAGGCCACTGTTTTTCCCGGCCAGTTCCCTGTGTGCTGGTGCAGCCCCGTCAGGGCGTTGAAGACCGTGGATTTGCCCACATTGGGGTTGCCCGCCAGGGCCACCGTGATCTCTTTCATACCGTATCCCCCTTGCTGCAGATGTTTCCCCATTGTATGCGGGAGGACGGGGGGCGGTGTCGTCTATTTGCCGGGTGCGGCGCATATACTGACTGCGTGCTGCGTGGCAGCCGGGAGGAGGAAGCGAGATGAAGATTCATGTGGTGAAAAAGGGAGAGACCCTTTTCTCCATCGCGAGGCAGTACGGCGTGTCCGCCCGTCTGCTGCAAAAACAAAACGAAGTGCCGGAGGATGGGGCATTGGTGCCGGGGCAGACCCTGGTGGTGCTGCTGCCGGATAAGATCCATACCGTCCAGCCGGGAGACACGGTGTACTCCATCGCAAGGCAGTACGGCATATCCGTCCGGGAGCTGTATCAAAACAATATCTTCCTGCAGGGGCAGGGGACACTGACCCCCGGGGAAGAGCTGGTCATCACATTGCGGGATGCGCCCAAGGGCGGCTCGCTGGGGATCAACGGCTATGCCTACCCCTTTATAAACGCCGACCTGCTGCGCCAGACCCTGCCCTATATGACCTATGTGACACCCTTTACCTATGGCATCGCCGAGGACGGCAGTCTGATACCCCTGCGGGACGAGGGGATTCTGGCGGCGGCGGGACAGTACGACGCAGTACCGTGGATGCACCTGTCGTCCTTGACGGAGGAGGGGGGGTTTTCCTCGGACCGGGCGGAGATGGTACTGAAAGATCCTGCCCGGCAGAAGGAGCTGGTGCGGCAGGTAAAAGAGACCCTGAGAGAAAAGGGCTACAGCGGCGTGGATGTGGATTTCGAATATATCCGGCCGGAGCTGGGGGCAGCCTATGCCGCCTTTGTAACGGCCCTGCGGCAGGAATTGAATCCGCTGGGATACACGGTGCTGGTGGCACTGGCGCCGAAAACCTTCGCCGCCCAGCGGGGACTTTTATACGAGGCCCACGACTATGCCGCGCTGGGAAAAGCCGCCAACGGCGTGCTGCTGATGACCTACGAATGGGGCTACACAGCCGGGCCGCCCATGGCGGTGGCGCCCCTTGACAAGGTGAGGCAGGTGCTGAATTATGCCCTGACGGAGATAGAGGCGGGGAAACTGTTTCTGGGGGTGCCGGTGTATGGTTACGACTGGCCGCTGCCCTATCAGCAAGGGACGACCCGGGGGGAGTCGCTGTCTCCCCAGGAGGCTCTGGCTTTGGCCCGGCGATACGGGGCGGAGATCCGATTCGATGAAACGGCCCAGGCACCGTGGTTTAGGTACACTGATCGAAACGGCACGGAACATGAGGTGTGGTTCGAGGATGCACGGAGCAGCTACGCCAAATTTCGTCTGGCGGCGGAAAACGGCCTGCAGGGGGTGGGACTGTGGAATCTGACGCGGCCCGCGCCCCAGACCTATCTGACTCTGCACGGAGGATTTGATATTGAAGTGATGGATAAGAGGGATAGGGGATAAGCTGAAAGCGTAAGGGCCGGGGACGTGGAGATCCGCAATGCCCATAACGGGCCGGTGAGGGCACTCGTGTGCAGGGCATGATGCCCTCACCGCCCCGAAACGGCAGACGAAAGCATCTCCCCTGCTTTGCCCAGGCTGCGTTGCTGCGTGAACAGCCGGCGACGACAGGCGCAGAGAGTATGCAAAAGCATGGCGCGCGGCGGGCGTGGGCACCATTGAAAACAGAACAGACGGCTGACCCGCTGTGCAGGGCCGGTCGTCTGTTTTTATAAAAGTAAAAAAACCCTGAGTGGAATCGGCTTGCGGACTGCGCGCAAAAGGATGGCGATCCGGGTGCGGAATTCATTATTTGTTTACATACCGGGGCAGAATATCTCTTGCGAAACAAATGAAAATATGCTATTATTTAGCCTGCTAATTTTTAGCGTGCTAAATTTTTAAACAGGAGGAAAGGGCCATGGATCAATTCAGACCGGAGCAGGAGCATTTCGGACCCATGCTGGGATACTGTGATCATCAGATCCTCAAACTGATGGTGCGCAAGCTGCGCCGGTACGATGTGTCGCCCATTCAGTGCCGCACACTCACCTTTCTCAGCGAGCAGCCGGGGGATGTGCCCCAGAAGACATTGCAGGAGTATCTGCGGGTGAAACCCTCCACTGTCAACGGCATTGTGGAGAGGCTGGAGGAAAAACACCTGCTGACCCGCAGTGTGGCTCCCGGAGACGGAAGGCGCAAGCTGCTGCATCTGACAGAGGAGGGGCGGTGCTTTTACCGGGAGTTCACCGCCATCATGGAGGATGTGCACCGGCAGGCGGAGAAGGGCTTCACCGCCCAGGAGCTGGAGACTCTGCGGAGTTATTTGCTACGCATTGCGGATAATTTATCCCGGGAAACGGAGGAAACGAGCAGATGAAGAAAAAACTGACCGATTATACCGCCGGATACCGGACCATCATTGTGCTGGGGGTCCTGTGTTCGGCGGGAGAAGCGGTGCTGGAGCTGATACTGCCCCAGATCATGAGCGATATTGTGGACATAGGCATTCGGAACGCGGACAGGAGCTATATTCTCATGGCGGGCCTTAAAATGGCGGTGATAGCTCTGGCGGCACTGGCGTTGGGTGTAGGAGCGGCCATATTGGCCTCCCGGGCCAGCATGGGCTTCGGCGCGAACCTCCGGGCCGCCGAATACCGGCAGGTGCAGAAGTTCTCCTTTGCCAATATCGAGCATTTTTCCACGGCGTCCCTCATCACCCGACTGACCAATGATGTCAGCAGCCTGCAGATGACACTGATGATGGGTATGCGTATGCTGGTGCGGGCGCCGGTGATGCTGGTGACGGCTCTGGTCATGGCACTCATCATCAGCACCAGATTGAGCCGGATATTTCTGGTGGTGATCCCTCTGCTGGTGCTGGGGGTGGTGCTGGTGCTGAAAAAGGTGGGCCCGTTCTTCACCGCTTTGCAGGGTGCCACAGACGACCTGAACCAGGTGGTGCAGGAGGATTTAAACGCCATCCGGGTGGTGAAGTCCTTTGTTCGGGAGGATGTGGAGAAGGATAAATTTGCCGGGCGCAACGAGAGACTCAAGACCATGGCGGAAAAAGCTTTCGGCTTTGTTGTAATGTTCATGCCTATGGTCGTTCTGCTCATGGGCGGCACCATCGTGGCGGTGCTGTGGATCGGCGGCAACTATGTGTACGAGGGCAGTTTGCTCTCCGGCGACCTCATCGCCTTTTTCACCTATGTGTCGGAGATCCTCATTTCCCTGATGATGGTGTCCATGGTGATGATGATGCTGACCCGCTCCATCGCCTGCGGCAAGCGTGTGAGGGAGGTACTCAATGAGGAACCGCAGATCACCGATGAGGCGGCACAGAAGGAACTGACCGTTGCGGACGGGTCTATCCGCTTCGACCATGTGTACTTCCGGTATAATGCAGATGGGCAGACCTGGAATCTGGAGGACATCAATTTGACCATACCCTCCGGGGCCACCGTGGGCATTCTGGGGGGCACCGGCAGCGCGAAGACCACCCTGGTGAGCCTGATCCCCCGGCTGTATGATGTGACGGAGGGCAGCGTCAGTGTGGGCGGACATGATGTGCGCCGGTACACCATGCGGCACCTGCGTGACGCCTGCGCCATGGTACTGCAGAAGAACACCCTGTTTTCCGGCAGCATCCGGGAGAACCTTCTCTGGGGCGACGAAAACGCCACCGACGAGGAAATGCGCGAGGCGTGCCGCATCGCCTGCGCGGAGGAATTCATCGAGAAAATGCCCGACGGCTACGATACACACATTGAGCAGGGCGGCACCAATGTTTCCGGTGGGCAGAAGCAGCGGCTGTGCATCGCCCGGGCGATCCTTCGAAAGCCCAAGGTGCTGATCCTGGACGACTCTACCTCCGCGGTGGATACCGCCACGGACGCCGCCATTCGGCAGGGCTTGCGTGCCACGCTCCCCGGCACCACCAAGCTCATCATTGCCCAGCGGATCTCCTCCGTGGAGGACGCGGACATGATCGTGGTGCTGGACGACGGAAAGATCTCCGGCATGGGAAGCCACGAGGAATTGCTGAAAACCAACGGGATCTACCGGGAAGTGTATCAGTCCCAGCAGGGAGGAGGTCTTGCGGATGGCTGAAATGAAAAAGATCGGCGGGCATGGACACGGCGGCCGGCAGAAGCACGGCTACCAGAAGCCCAAGGACATGAAGGGGACGATAAAAAAGCTCCTCTCCTACATGGGGCACTACAGGGGCGCCATGGTGCTGGTGGCGGTGTGTCTGGTGGTGAGCAGCGGTGCGTCCATCTTCTCCAGCTACCTGCTCAAGCCCATTATCAACGACTATATCTTGCCGGGAGATTTCCCGGGACTTATTAGGATGCTGTGCGTGCTGGGGGGAGCCTTTGCTCTGTCGGCGGCCTGCTCCTACGCTTACGCGCGGATCATGGTGCATATCTCCCAGAACACCGTGGCGGCTATACGGCGGGACCTGTTCAACCATCTGCAGTCCCTTCCCCTGCGATATTTCGACGCCCACCAGTCCGGCGACCTTATGAGCCGGTTTACCAACGACATCGACACTGTTTCGGAGATGATAAACTCCAGCTTCGCCAACCTTATTTCCTGCGCGCTGACCTTTTTGGGCACCATAGGGATGATGCTGTACCTGAACTGGGTGCTGACGCTTATTACCTTCGCATTCCTGGCGCTGATGCTGCTGACGGTGAAGACCATCGGCGGACGCAGTCGGGTGAGCTTCCAGCGGCAGCAGGCGGCTCTGGGCAGCGTGAACGGCTATGTGGAGGAGATGATCGAGGGACAGAAGGTCATCAAGGTCTTTAACCACGAGGGCAAGACCATTGACCAGTTTGACACGCTCAATGAGAGCTACCGGCAGGCGGCTACCGCCGCCCAGGCCTATGCCAGCTCCATGATGCCCGCCATGGGCAACCTCTCCCGCATCAATTACGCCGTCACCTGCTGCGTGGGCGGACTGCTGGCCATCGGCGGCGTGGGGGATATCGGTTCTCTGGCGGCGTATCTGCTGTATGTCAAGCAGGTGTCCCAGCCCATTGCCCAGATCAGCCAGCAGACGAACACCATACTGGCGGCCGTGGCCGGCGCGGAACGCATCTTTGCCGTCATGGAGGAACCTCCCGAGACGGACGAGGGCAAGACCGTGCTGGTGCGGGTGGAAAAGGACGGCGACAAGCTAAAGGAGGTGCCCCACCGCACCGGCCATTGGGCGTGGAAATCCGCCGACGGAGAGCTCACGGAGCTGCGGGGCGATGTGCGGTTTGAACATGTGGACTTCGGCTACACGGCGGAAAAGCAGGTGCTGCGTAATGTGAGCCTGTATGCCAAGCCGGGACAGAAGATTGCCTTCGTCGGCTCCACGGGCGCCGGAAAAACCACGGTCACAAACCTCATCAACCGCTTTTACGACATCAGTGCCGGCACGATCACCTACGACGGCATTGATGTGCGGAACATGGAGAAGAATTCCCTGCGCCGTTCTCTGGGCGTGGTGCTGCAGGACACCCATCTCTTTACCGGTACCATCGCCGACAACATCCGCTACGGCCGGCCCGATGCCACCGATGAGCAGGTCATTGCCGCGGCGAAGCTGGCCAACGCGGATACATTCATCCGCCACCTGCCGGAGGGGTATAATACCCGCATCACCGGCGATGGCGGCAGCCTCAGTCAGGGCGAGCGGCAGCTATTGGCCATTGCCCGGGCGGCGGTGTCCGATCCGCCGGTGCTGATCCTGGACGAGGCCACCTCCTCCATCGACACCCGGACGGAAAAGCTCATCGAGAAGGGAATGGATTCCCTCATGGCGGGGCGGACGGTGTTTGTCATCGCCCACAGGCTCTCCACCGTGCGCAACGCCCAGGCCATTCTGGTGCTGGAGCAGGGGGAGATCATCGAGCGGGGCGACCATGAGGATCTGCTGAAGCAAAAGGGCAGATACTATCAACTGTATACCGGCCAGAGCGAACTGGCATAATAATGCAAGGAGGAAACGAACATGACGGAAAAGGAATTGATACAGGCCGCTGTGGAGATGCTGGACAAAGCCTATGTTCCCTACTCCCATTTTCCGGTGGGTGCTGCCTTGGAGTGCGGCGACGGCACGGTGTATACCGGCTGCAATATTGAAAACGCCGCCTTTCCCTGCACCATATGCGCCGAGCGCGCGGCGATCTTCAAGGCTGTCAGCGAGGGACACCGCACCTTCCGCCGCATCGTGGTGGCGGGCAGGAGCGAGAAATTCTGCGTACCCTGCGGCTCCTGCCGGCAGGTGATGCGGGAATTTGCCCCGGAGATGGAAGTCATCTGTCTCAACGGCAAGGGGGAGGCCAGGCAGTACACCCTCAGGCAGCTCCTGCCGGAGAGCTTCGGCCCGGAATATCTGTAACCCGCCCGGAGGGACGGACATAGAATGGAGCAGTCCGTCCGGAGGAGGTCTTTCCCTGTGCAAAGCGATCTTTCCTGTCTGGGGAGCGGGCAGCGGGGCGTTATCACGGAGCTGCGGTTTTCCGGCGGGAAAAGGCGGCGGCTCATGGAGCTGGGGTTCATTCCCGGCGCAACGGTGATGGCGCTGCAGAGGGCGCCCTTTGGCGGCGCCGTGTCCTATGAGATCATGGGGACGGTGATCGCCCTGCGGCCCTCCGATGCCCGGCACATTGGAATATGCAGAGAATCGGAAGCGAACCGATAATGGAAAACCGGATCGTCCCATGGGACGGTCCGGTTTTTGCGTGGAGAGGTGAGGAGGTGTTTGGGGACGGAGGCCGCGGATCGCCTTCGCCGCCGTGGGCGTCCGCACCATGGCGCGGGTGATGCGGGGCCATGTGCGCATCGCTCCCCACGGAGCCGGACAGAGAAAAATTGGACACTATATACAGTTGCAATCTCCTCTTTTTGTGTTATACTACCTCCCGACAGGTTTCCACACCCTGTCCAAGCGCCGTGAATCGGCGTTCGTTCGGCCCACCGGCCGTTCTCTAAACAAAAAATGGGAGGATACATACCATGAAGAAGCTTACCCTTCGCCACATTACCACCGCCGCCGCCGTGGGCGCGGTCTACGCCGCCATGTCCATACTCGGCTCCGTTTTCGGCGTGACCTTTGGGCCGGTGCAGTGCCGCTTTGCCGAGGCGCTGTGCGTGCTGCCCTTCTTTTTCCCGGAAACGGTGTGGGGCCTGTTCGTAGGCTGCCTCATCACCAACCTCCTCAGCCCCTATGGGCTGGTGGACATTGTGGTGGGATCCCTGGCCACCCTGCTGGGAGCCTTTCTAACATCGGGGTGCGGGAAAAAGTGGCTGGCGCCGCTGCCGCCGGTGGTGTGCAACGGCCTGCTGGTGGGCGGAATGCTGGCCTGGGAGCAGGTGGGCTTTGCCGATGCCTTTTTTGCCGCCTTCGCCCTGAACGCCGGGTCCGTGGCACTGGGAGAGCTGCTGGCCTGCTATGGACTGGGCGCGGTGCTTTTGTGGCGGCTGCCCCGGATCGGCTTTTTCAAAAACCGGATGACGAGAACCTGACACAAGATGCTGTATGCTGTACCCTCTCTGCACCGCAAGGGGTGGAGAGGGACTTTTTTGCAAAATTTTCTCTCCGTTCCGGCGAAAAAGCCTTGACTTTTGACAAAAAACAAGTACAATAATAAGGCTTGCATTATGTGGGCAAATCCTTGCTCTCACAGAAAGTGAGGGCCATAAGACCAGAAGGAGGTGCAAAAGTATGGCTAAAATTTCTGCCAACTACGAGGTCGTGTTCATCATCGACCCTGCACAGGGTGAGGAGGCTATTGCCGCCACCGTGGCAAAGTTCCGGGCTCTGGCTGAGCAGAATGGTTCCGACGTAGTCGTGGACGAGTGGGGCAAGCGCCGTCTTGCTTACGCCATCGACTACAAGACCGAGGGTTACTATGTGCTGATGAGCTTCACCAGCGCTCCCGAGTTCCCCAAGGAGCTGGATCGTATCCTGGGCATTACCGAGGGCATTATGCGTTCCATGATCGTTTGCAAGGACGAGTAAGGGAGGCACACAAATGCTGAACAAGATCATTATCATGGGTCGCCTGACCAGAGACCCGGAGCTGCGCAGAACCGCCAGCTCTACCGCCGTTGCCGGCTTCACTCTGGCGGTTGACCGGGATTTCAAGTCCCAAAACGGCGAGAAGAGCACGGATTTCATCGATGTGGTCGCCTGGCGCAACACCGCTGAATTCGTGGCCAAGTACTTCACCAAGGGCCGCATGGCCGTTGTGGAGGGCCGCCTGCAGATCCGGGACTGGAAGGACAAGGACGGAAACAACCGCCGCAGCGCTGAAGTGGTGGCCGAGAATGTGTATTTCGGCGACTCCAAGCGGGACGGCGCCCCTGCCGGCGACTATGCCGCGCCTATGGGCGGTTATGCCGCTCCCGTCAGCACTACCTCCAGCTTTTCCGAGATCGAAGACGAGGACGGCGATCTGCCGTTCTGATCCGTACCCCCGGGGTACACCAAATTTTCAAAGGAGGAATTATCCATGGCTATGGAACGCGAAAATAGAGCGCCCCGCGGCAACACCCGCAAGCGCCGCAAGGTTTGCCAGTTCTGCGTGGACAAGTGCGAGCACATCGACTATAAGGACGCCGCTAAGCTGCGCCGCTTCATCTCCGAGCGCTCCAAGATCCTGCCCCGCCGCACCACCGGCACCTGCGCTATGCATCAGCGCCAGCTGACGATGGCCATCAAGCGGGCCCGTCAGATCGCCCTGCTGCCCTTCGTCACCGAATAAGGCAGAGATATATGCAGAATCAAACAGACGCAGCCGTGAGGCTGCGTCTGTTTTTTATCGGGCGGCAGAGTGAGGGCGCCCCGCCCTGCAAATGGCTTGCGGGCTGGTGCAAGCGGGCCGATGTGGGGAGCGAACTGAGCGCCGCCAGTGGCGGATGCAGCGAGGTGAGCGAGTGGCAGCGGTCAAAATTTACAGCGTCCGCCGTAAGGCAGCGCAGAAATTTTGGGCACCGCAACAGGGCCATCGGCCCCTACGCAAGGGGCGAGGCACGATGCGGCGGACGGTGGCGTTTACCGGGCGGCGGGATAGGGTGCGGACTCATCGGTGCGGCCCAGAAGATAGTCTGTGCTGGTGCCGTAGAAATCCGCCAGCTTCAGCAGTACGTCGGTGGGGATGTCCCGTTTGCCCATTTCATAGTAGGAATAGCAGACCTGGGAGCATTGCAGATAGGCGGCCAGGTCCTTTTGCAGCAGGTCCCGGTCCTCCCGCAGGTCGCGGATGCGTCTATACATGGCTATGTGCCTCCTTCTCAGGGTATCACAAAAAGTATAGACAAAACAAATTGTTTTATTGACAGATATAACAATTTGTTATATTATGGAGTTGCCGAGAGATAAAAAGAGGTGCAAAAAAGAAACGGAGGAGAAATAATGGAGTATAAAGATGAGATGCACATGAAAGCGGACACGGAAAACATCCCCGAAGCACAAGAGGCTCCGCAGAAGCAAGCGGCGACCGAGTCAGAGCAGGAAACAAAAGAAAGGGTCCCTATTGGGCGAAGAATTTTGAACGACATTCGGAATGCTTTTTCGCCGGAGAGGCGGAAAAAATCGGCGATCATTACAGCTGCGGTGGTATTGGTAATGGCAGCTGCCGGAGGGCTGCTGGGGCGCAGCGGCCCCACCCCGGTTGCCAAGCGGTATGCAATAGCCGTTTTTGATGATATGAAGACCGTAGTGAAGCTGAGTGCGTATGATTGGCAAAAGGATAGGCTGGCCGATTATAAGGACGAAGATGATTTTTTTGAGGAGATGAGCGACAAATACGATGAAGATATTACATCGTGGAGAACATTCTACAAAGCAGAAGATAGGGATAGCCGCGAAGATCTTGAGGATGCGCTGGGGAAATACAAAATCAGTGCGGAAGTTACCAAAAATCGGGATGTCTCGCTGAACAAGTGGCTGGATGAATACTCGCTGACGCTGAAAGAGCTTGAAAGGAGCGGAAGCTTTGACAAGGACAAGGTCAGCGGGGTCAAGGAGGTCACGGTAAAGGTCAAATTGAAGGGCGAAGATCAGACAGAGCGCGTTACCATGGACATGTGTCTGGTGAAGACCGGCGGTTTCTGGAAGGTATTGACCTGCGATATGGATTGGGATTGACGAGACAGCACAGCAAAAAGTAAAAAACAGGAACGTGGGAATAAAATACACCCGCGTTCCTGTTTTTATTGAATTTCAATTACAGCTTCGTCACCATGGGGATCACCATGGGGCTGCGCTTGGTGTTCTTATACAGGTAGCTGCTCACAGCGCTGCGGACGGCCCGGGACACCTCGCCGTCGTCCCGGCGCTTGCGCTGGGGCATAGCGTCCACGGTCTTTTGGGCCACATCCCGGAGCTGGCGCAGCAGCTCCTCGGACTCCTTCACATACACGAAGCCCCGGGTGACGATCTCCGGCGGGCACAGAAGCTGGTGGTCGTGAGAGGACATGGACAGAACCACCACCACCATGCCGTCCTCGGCCAGGAGTTTGCGGTCGTTGAGCACCACGGCGCCTACCTCGCCTACGCCGGAGCCGTCCACAAACACCTCCCCGGCGGGAACGGAGGTCTCGCACTTGATGTGCTTGCCGGTGATCTCAATGACGGAGCCGTTGTCCGCCACGATAATGTTGCTCGGATTCATGCCCATGGACTCCGCCACCCGCTTGTGGATCTGCAGCATACGCTGCTCCCCGTGGAGGGGGATGAAGAACCGGGGCTTGGTGAGAGCATGGATGATCTTCAGCTCCTCCTGGCAGGCGTGGCCGGACACATGGAGCATATCCGCCTTGTCATACACCACGTCCACACCCTTGCGGAACAGCTCGTTGATGACCCGGCCCACCGTTACCTCGTTGCCGGGGATGGCGGAGGCGGAGATGATGACCTTGTCCGTGGGGCCCACGTCGATCTGCTTGTGGGTGGAGAAGGCCATGCGGTACAGGGCGCTCATCTCCTCGCCCTGGGAGCCGGTGGTGACGATGACCTGCTGCTCCGGAGGTAGATTCTTGATGCGGTTCATGTCCACCACGGCACCCTTGGGCACCTTCATGTACCCCAGCTCCGTGGAGACCTTCATGATATTTTCCATGCTGCGGCCGGTGACGGCCACTTTGCGCCCGCAGGCGTGGGCGGCGTCAATGACCTGCTGGATGCGGTGGACATTGCTGGCGAAGGTAGTGACGATGATGCGCTTTTTGCAGCCGGAAAACTGCCGGGCAAAGGTTTTGCCCACGGCCCGCTCGCTCATGGTGTAGCCGGGGCGCTCCACATTGGTGGAGTCGGCCAGCAGAGCCAGCACACCCTCATGGCCCAGCGCGCCGAAGCGAGCCAGGTCGATGACCTCCCCGTCAATGGGAGTGGAGTCGATCTTGAAGTCGCCGGTGTGGACCACGGTGCCCATGCGGGTGCGGATGGCGAAGGCCACGGAGTCGGCAATGGAGTGGTTCACATGGATGAATTCCACCTGGAACTTGCCGGCCCGGACGGTATTGCCCGGCTCCGCGGTGATGATCTTGGTGGATTCCAACAGCCTATGCTCGGCCAGCTTGAGCTTAATAAGGCCGGCGGTGAAGCAGGTGCAGTAAATAGGCATATTCACCTGCTTGAGCACATAGGGAATGGCGCCGATGTGATCCTCGTGACCGTGGGTGATGAACAGGCCTCTAAGCCGGCTGCGGTTCTTGATGAGATAGCTCACATCGGGGATCACGCAGTCGATGCCGTACATATCATCGCCGGGGAACGCCATGCCGCAGTCCACCACGATGATCTCGCCGCCGTACTCGTAGGCGGTCATGTTCTTGCCGATCTCGTTGAGACCGCCGAGGGGAATGATTTTCAATTTTTCTGCCATATAGTATTTGATCTCCTTTTTTAATACGGGGTCACAGGAGCGGTGAGTGCGGGAAAATGCGCACCAAAACAAAGACGCCCCGCCTGCGCTTGGCCCTGTATCGCCTCGCGCCGCGGCGGGTGACCGCCTGCATGTGACCGTGATTGATTTTTCCGAGGTATGATACCCCATCTATCGCCTCGCCGGCATCTGCTCTGCCGACGAAAGATACTGAAAAACTACGGATTGACCCGTATTTATAACACAGTATAGCACATATTGCTCCATTTGTACACCCCAAACCGTTCCCCTTGTTTTCGCATCTTTCGACACAGCGGAAAAAATGCCTTACCGGGGGCAAGAAACGCTTGTCTGCCCTGCTTAAGTATGGTATAATGAACAATCAACATGAAACTGGGTCACTATCCGCATACCACAGGGGAGGGCAGACTATGAGCGAGAAGATCAGAAAACTCGTCCGGACCAATACGGTGCTGTATATATTGCTGCTGCTCCTGTTTGCGGGGGTGACGGTGCAGGTGTCGCCGATCCTGGCCGTCTGCGAAGTGTGCGCGGCCCTGCTGGTGCTGTACATCAGCCGCCGCCGCAATAAAATGGTGCAGCAGCAGCTCCACCAGTATGTGGAGCGCATTGCCGGCGGAGCGGACACCGCCAAGAACAGCAATATGCTCTTTGCCCCCATGCCCATGATGGTCTTTAATCCCGACAGAGAGGATGTGCTGTGGGCCAACGACATGTTTGCTGCGCTGCCAGAGGTGGGGGAGGATATTTTCGAGTCCAAAGTGCGCCAGGTGGTGCCGGGCTTTGAGACCCACTGGCTGCTGGAGGGAAAGAGCGAGTATCCGGGCCTGTTTCAATGGAACGGCCGGCGCTACCGGGTATTCGGCTGTCTGTCCAGACATGATGGGCAGGGACACCTGGACGTTCTGGCCACTACCTACTGGATGGATGTGACGGATCTGGAGGGCCTGCGCGCCACTCTGGAGCAGACCCGCCCCGTGGTGGCCATTGTGATGATCGACAATTATGAGGATCTTATGAGCGCCTGCCCCGAGGGAAAGCGTTCGGCGGTGCGGGCGGCTATTGAGGAAAAGATGGATCAGTGGCGGGGCGATGCCGGCACCCTGCTGATGAAATACGACAGGGATCGGTATCTCATGGTCTTTACCGAGGAGCAGTATGAGGCCTTTGCCGCCGGACGGTTCGCCATTTTGGATGAGGTGCGCACGGTACAGGCGGCAGAAGGCGTATGCGCCACCATGTCCATCGGCGTGGGCCGGGAGGCCGAGAGCTTTGACGCCCTGTATAAGAACGCGGGCCTTGCCCTGGAGATGGCCCTGAGCCGGGGCGGCGATCAGGCAGTGGTGAAGGATAGAATGAACTTCGAGTTCTACGGTGGCCGGGCCAAGGCCACGGAAAAACGCACCAAGGTAAAGTCCCGGGTCATGGCCAATGCCCTGGGCGACCTCATGGACGACACGGAGCATGTGTATGTCATGGGCCACCAGTATGCCGACATGGACACTCTGGGCGCGGCGGCGGGTGTGTGTGCCATTGCCCGAAAGCGGGGCAAAAACGCCCACATCGTCATGGATATGGAGAATAACTCCGTGGGTCCTATGCTGCGCAGGCTCCGGCAGCTCCCGGAATATAAGGATGTGTTCATCGGCGGCGGAGACGCCTTTTTGCGGGTGCAGCCAAATACGCTCCTGGTGGTGGTGGATACCAACCGCCCTGCCAGTGTGGAATCCGAACCGCTGCTGGAGAGCTGCAACCGTGTGGCTGTTATTGACCATCACCGCCGGGGCAGCAGTTATATCGAGAAGATGGCTCTAAACTACCACGAGCCTTACGCGTCCTCTGCCAGCGAGCTGGTGGCGGAGCTGCTGCAGTACCTGCTGGAGCCGGGAGACCTGCTAAAGACCGAGGCGGAGGCACTGCTGGCCGGCATCGTGCTGGACACCAAGAACTTTACCAATCGCACCGGCGGCCGCACCTTTGAGGCGGCGGCGTATCTGCGTCGGGCCGGGGCTGATACCCAGGATGTGCAGCGGATGTTCCAGAGCGATCTGGAGTCCATGATCGCACGATATGCCATCATTCGCCAGGCGGAGCTGTACAGGGAGGATCTGGCCATTGCCGCCATTGACGAGACCTGCGAGCGGGTAACGGCGGCCAAGGCCGCCGACGAACTGCTGACCCTCAGCGGGGTGCAGGCATCTTTCGTGTTCTATCCCAAAGACGACGGGGTATACATATCCGCCCGCTCTTTGGGTGAGGTGAATGTGCAGGTCATCGTGGAGGCTTTGGGCGGCGGTGGAAACTCCACCAGCGCCGGCGGCCAGCTGCCGGATATAACGGTGGAGGAAGTGCGGGAGAAGCTGAAGGAAGCCATTGATAAGTATTTTGAAAAACCCATGCAAGGAGGAACGAATAAATGAAAGTCATCTTAAAGGCAGATGTGAAGGGTAAAGGCAAGAAGGGTCAGATGATCGAGGTGGCCGAGGGCTATGCCCGTAATTTCCTCTTGCCCAAGGGCTTGGCTGCGCTGGCCACGGCGGACGCCATAAACACCATGAGGCTGCAGGAAAAAGCCAAGGCCAAGGCAGACGCCGAGGCAAAGGCCGCCGCCACGGAGATCGCGGAGAAGCTCAAGGGCCTGCAGGTGAAAGTGCCCTCCAAGGGCGGCGAGGGCGGCAAGCTCTTCGGGGCCGTAACGGGCCGTGAGATTTCCGCCGCGCTCAAGGAGCAGCACGGCTTGGACATCGACAGCAAGAAGCTGGTGCTGGACGAGCCCATCAAGAGCTTCGGCAGCTACCAGGTGAAGGCAAAGCTGGGCTTCGAGATCAGCGGTACGGTGTATGTCATCGTCACCGAGGAAAAATAAGAAAAAGCAGCTTTTGGAAAGGAGGTTTCCCCTATGGATGAACTGCTGAGCCGGGCCATGCCCCATTCTCCGGAGGCGGAGCAGGCGGTGCTGGGTTCTATGCTCATTGACGCGGACTGCGTCAAGGATGTCATGGGCAAGCTGCAGCCCCAGGACTTTTATCTGCAGCAGAATCGGGAGATCTTCGAGACCATTTATTCCATGTTCATCTACTCGCGCCCTATTGACGGCGTGACGGTGGCCCGAGAGATGGAGGAGAGCGGCGTGTACAGGGAAGATACGCGCTCTTATCTGCTGCAGCTTATGGAGGTGACGCCTACCTCCGCCAATGTGATGGAATACGCCGCCATCATCCGGGATAAGGCTCTGCTGCGGGCCATGGCCAAGGCGGCTGGGGACATCAGCAGCATGGTGCAGGAGGGCGTGGGCAGCGCCGGGGACCTTTTATCGGCGGCGGAGCAGAAGATCTATGCCATCCGCCAGGGCCGGGGCACCCAGGAAATGACGCCTGTGAAAAATGTACTGACGGATGTTATGAATCAGCTGGCAAAGCTCACCGGCAGCACGGAGCCTCCGGGACTTTCCACCGGCCTTTCCGTTGTGGACCGCAAGATAAACGGGCTGAACAAGTCCGATCTTTTGCTGCTGGCGGCCCGGCCGGGCATGGGCAAGACCAGTATGGCGCTGCATGTGGCCCTGTCCGCAGCCAAGTCCTCGGGCAAGACCGTGGCTATTTTTTCCCTGGAAATGTCCAAGGAACAGCTTGTGACCCGGCTGCTGGCCAACGAGGGACTGGTGGAAAATACCCGGCTGTCCACCGGAAACCTTCGGGAGAGCGACTGGGAGAAGATCATGCGGGCGGCCTCGGTACTGAATGAGACCGACATCCGTATTGACGACAATCCCCTGCTCACCGTGGCGGATATGAACTCCAAGTGCCGCAGACTGGATAATCTGGGTCTGGTGGTCATCGACTATCTGCAGCTGATGACCTCCGCCGGAGGCAAGAGCTACAGCGGCGAAAACCGCCAGCAGGCGGTGGCGGATATTTCCCGTATGCTGAAGATCATGGCCAAGGAGCTGCAGGTGCCGGTCCTGTGCCTGAGCCAGCTTTCCCGCGCCAACGAGAAGCGGGAGGATAAGCGTCCCATGCTGTCGGATCTGCGCGAGTCCGGCGCCATTGAGCAGGATGCGGACATCGTCATGTTCCTGTACAGGGACGACTATTATAATGAGGATTCCGAGAAGCGGAATATTGCCGAGTGTATCGTGGCCAAAAACCGCCACGGGGAGACCGGCAAGGTGGAGCTGCGCTGGATGCCGGATTACACCTCCTTCAGCACGCTGGAAACCCGCTACGAGGAGCAGTGACGGGCTATGGATCTGCTGCCGTTTATGAAACAGCACAACATGCTGCCGCCCGGCGGAGGACGGATTCTGTGCGCCGTCAGCGGCGGGCGGGACTCCATGTGCCTGCTGCATTACCTGTGGAAGCTGGGGGAGAGGGAAAATTTCACCGTGGCCGCCGTGCATATGGACCACGGCCAGCGGGACACCGCCCGGCGGGATGTGTTCTTTGTGCAGAATTTTTGCCGGGAGCGGCGAATTCCCTGCGTGACGGAGCGCGTGAGTGTGCCGGACATGGCGCGCAAGTGGGGCGTGGGTATTGAGGAGGCCGGCCGGCGGCTGCGGTATGAGACTTTTGCCCGGGCGGCGCAGCTCACCGGAGCGGATCGCATCGCCACCGCCCACCACGCCGGCGATCAGGCGGAGACGGTGCTGCTGAATCTGCTCCGGGGCACCGGTCCGGAGGGACTGGCTGGCATTCCCCCGGTGCGGGGAAATATCATTCGTCCCCTGCTGGCGACCTCCCGGCAGGAGATCGAAGCGTATCTGGCGGAAAACGGCATCGACCACACGGAAGACGAGACCAATCAGGACACCACCATGACCCGCAACCGGCTGCGGCTGACCATCATGCCCCTGCTGAAGGAACTGTATCCCGGGGCGGAGCAGAGCATCTGCCGCACGGCGCAGATTCTGCGGCGGGAGGAGGAGTGCTGGCAGGAGCAGGTACGCGCGGTTTTGCCGGAGCGTGGTGCCGCGGTGCCGTGCGGGGCGCTGTTGCGTTTGCCCTATGCCCTGCGGCTGCGGGCAATGCGGGCGCTGGTGGAGCGTATGAGCGTGGGCCGAAAGGACTTTGCCGCCGTGCATTACGAGGCCATGGAAGCTCTGCTGCACAGCGGCGAGGGGATGCTTTCCCTGCCCGGTGGTGTGGTGGCCATGCGCCGGGGAGACGAGTTTTTCCTGGAAATGGCACGGCAGGCTCCGGCTGCGGCGGAGCTGCCCCCGGAATCGATCCGGTGGGGAGAATATACCGTCGCCCGCGAAATAAAGCCCCGGTCTTATGTACCGGAGCGGAATGAGATGGCCCTGAACTGCTGTATACTAAGAGAGCGGCTTACTGTGGGCGTGTGCCGGCCGGGCGACGGGCTGAAGCTGCCCGGGAGCCGGGGCAGGCGCAGCGTGAAGCGCTTGTGCGCGGAGCGAAACATTGACCCCGCGGAGAGGGGCCTGCTGCCCGCGTTCTATGCGGGAGAGCGGCTGGCGGCTATGTGGCCGCTGGGTGTGGATGAGGAATTTCTGCCCCGGGAAACCGACGGCGAGATGATAATAATCAAGATTGAAAGAGAGACATCGGGAGGATATGACAATGGCTAAAAGCAACATGGATCAGGATATTTTGAAGGTGCTGCTGACCGAGGAGCAGCTCAAGGCTCGCATCCGGGAGATGGGCGACGAGCTGTTTGACCGGTTTAAGGATAAGGATCCCATGTTTGTGGGCGTGCTGAACGGTTGCTTCGTGTTTATGGCGGATCTGGTGCGGGCCACTCAGCTCAAGAGCGAGGTGGAGTTCATCAGCGTATCCTCCTATAAAAATGCTACCAAGAGCTCCGGCGTGGTGGAGATCACCCGTGACCTGCAGCGGGATATTACGGGCCGCGACATCATCGTGGTGGAGGATATTCTGGACTCCGGCAACACCCTGTATTTCCTGCGGAACTACCTGCTGGCCAAGGGCGCCAGATCCATTACCATCGTCACCCTGCTGGATAAGCCCTCCCGTCGCCAGAAGCCCATCGTAGCCGATCTGGCCGGATTTGAGGTGCCGGACGAGTTTGTGGTGGGATTCGGTCTGGACTACTGCCAGCAGTACCGCAATATGCCCTATATCGGCATTTTGAAGCCCGAGGTGTACAGCAAGTGATTGCTTGCGAAAATGGGGCAAAAGGGGGAGGAACGCATGGACGAGAACAAGGACGGACTGGAGCCTCGTGAATCGCAGAGGGAAAAACATTATCAGGGGCGCAGAGTATTCGAAAACCCCTGGCGCAGACTGTGGAAGGAATGCGGCTTTATTATTGTGACCGTTGTGGTGATGCTGGTGGTATTTAAGGTGATACTGCAGATCGCGTGGGTACCCAGCGGCTCCATGGAGAATACCCTGCCTACCAAATCTATCCTGCTGTCGTGGCAGCTTCCCTATGTGTTCTCCGATCCGATACCTGAGCGGGGAGAGATCGTGACCTTCCGGAGCGACGAACTGGACAAACTCCTGGTGAAACGGGTCATCGGCTTGCCCGGAGACACTGTATCATTCCGGGACGGATATGTGTATATCAACGGTCAAAAGCTTGACGAACCCTATCTGCCGCAGCAGGGGATCACCGTCCCCGGCAGGCAGAGCGAGTATAAGGTGCCCGAGGGATGCCTGCTCTTTATGGGAGACAATCGCACCGGTTCCTTTGATGCCCGCTCCTGGAACGAACCTTTTGTTCCCGTGAGCAAAGTGCGCTCCCATGTGCTGCTGTGCATATCGGTGCTCAAGTCCAATAGCTGGCGGGGCATTCGGTCGGTTTCATAAAAAGGAGATGGATCTGTGACGGAAAGAAGAAGAGCGCGGCCCGGAAGCATTATGCTGCTGCTACTGCTGGCGCTGGGCGTTTTTGCCATGCTGCGTACTGTCAGCGGTGCCGGAAGCATCGCCTACAGTGAGATGTGTCGCTATTTCCGGGAGGAGAAGGTGCAGTCTTTCACTATCACCGGCGATGAGCTGACGGCTAAGCTGCAGGATAACTCCATGGTTAGCTGCACCATTGGCAGCGTGGAGACATTTTACAATGACATGGACGGGCTGGTGCAGCAGCAGGTGCAAAAGGGCATCGTGCAGCAGCAGGACTTTGTTCACGCCACCAACTGGGTGTCCACACTGCTGCCCTATGTGTTGGGTATCATCGGCTTCATTCTCATCATCAACCTTATGAGCCGCATGGCCGGGGGCGGCGGAGCCGCGCAGGAGAAAATGGCCAATTTCGGCCAGGCCCGGGTGCAGATGCCCGGCCGCGGCGAGGACCGGGTGACCTTTGACCAGGTGGCAGGGGCCGACGAGGAGAAGGAGGAGCTTCGGGAGATTGTGGATTTTCTCCGGGAGCCGGACAAATATCTGCAGTTGGGGGCCCATATTCCCAAGGGCGTGCTGTTGGTAGGCCCTCCGGGTACCGGCAAGACCCTGCTGGCCAAGTCTGTGGCCGGGGAGGCGGATGTGGCGTTTTTATCCATCTCCGGTTCCGATTTCGTGGAGATGTATGTGGGTGTGGGCGCCAGCCGTGTCCGCGACCTGTTTGACCAGGCGAAAAAACAGTCTCCGGCCATTGTCTTCATTGACGAGATCGACGCCGTGGGCCGCCAGCGGGGCAGTGGTTTGGGCGGCGGCCATGACGAGCGGGAGCAGACGCTGAATCAGCTCCTGGTGGAGATGGACGGATTCGCCGCCAACGAGGGTGTCGTGGTGCTGGCCGCCACCAACCGGGTGGATATTCTGGACCCGGCCCTGCTGCGTCCCGGACGGTTTGATCGGCAGGTATATGTGGGTCTGCCGGACATCAAGGGCCGTGAGGAAATTTTGCGGGTCCATGCCCGCAATAAACCCCTGGCGGAGGATGTGGACCTGGCGCAGATCGCCCGCGGCACCGCCGGCTTCACCGGAGCGGATCTGGAAAATCTGCTCAACGAGGCGGCGCTGCTGTCCGGCCGCCGTGACGAGCCGGTGATCCGGCAGAAAACCATTCAGGAGTCCATTATCAAGGTTATCGCCGGGCCGGAGAAGCACAGCCGGGTCATTCCGGAGCAGGAGCGCAGGCTCACTGCCTTCCATGAGGCCGGTCACGCCGTTGTAATGCACGACCTGCCGGACCAGGATCCCGTACATCAGATCACCATTGTGCCCCGGGGGCAGGCGGGCGGCATGACCATCAGCCTGCCGGAGGAGGATCGGTCCTACCTCTCCAAGCGGTATATGGAGGACGAGATCGTGGCGCTGCTGGGAGGCCGGGCTGCCGAGGAGCTGATGCTGGGGGATATATCCACCGGTGCCTCCAACGATCTGCAGCGGGCCACGGCCATTGCCCGGAAGATGGTGGGCACCTACGGCATGTCCAAGCGTCTGGGCCATGTGTCCTTCAACACCGGCAGCGACGAGGTGTTCATCGGCAAGAGCATGGGCCACACCCGGCCCTATTCCGAGAAGATCGCCGCGGAAATGGACGACGAGATCCAACAGATCCTTGCCGACGGCTACGCACGCTGTACCGAGATCCTCAAGCGGGATCGGGAAAAGCTGCAGACTGTGGCAAACTTCCTGCTGGAGCATGAGACCATGACCGCGGAGGAGTTTGAGACTGTTTTTGCGGCAGAATAAGTAAAATAAAGCAATAAATCGCTCCTCCGGTGTATCCGGAGGAGCAATTTATTTGGGACAACCGAAAAATCTTTGTGCAAAATAACGAAAGGACCTGTCTGCCAATGAGGGACAGTAAGAACGATAATTTAAGGCATGAACGCCGTATAAGTGTATTTGTGCGCCGTATGAGGACAGGTACTGGCGGCGGGAGAGGAAGAACCTTTCAGCATAATGAGGTAAGATTGGAAATTTAATGCAACATTTTCTCTTGCATTTATGGAGGATATCTTATAAAATAAATGAGAAGTCATAGACTGCGCCACTGCAGTCGTTGACCCAAACATTTTATGGAGGAAGACAAGATGAAAAAGATTATTGCTCTGCTGTTGGCTCTGGTCACAGCACTGTCTTTGGTCGCCTGCGGCAGCAACGGCGGCGACAAGGACGGCGACGTTATCAAAATTGGTATCTTTGAGCCCACTTCCGGCCAGAACGGCGCCGGCGGCAAGAAGGAGATCCTGGGCATTGAGTATGCTCACTCCCTCAAGCCCACCGTCACCATTGGCGGCAAGGAGTATCAGATTCAGCTGGTGACTGCCGATAACGCTTCCGATGCGTCCAAGGCTCCCGCCGCTGCGCAGACCCTGATCTCTGCGGGCGTGTCCGTGGTGGTAGGCACCTACGGCTCCGGCTGCGCCATTGCTGCCGGCGACCTGTTTAAGTCCGCCAGAATTCCCGCTATCGGCACCTCTTGCACCAACCCCAATGTGACCCTGGGCAACGACTTTTATTTCCGCGTTTCCTACATTGATCCCTTCCAGGGCGCCGTGATGGCAAACTTCGCCAACAAGGAAAAGGGCAGCGTCAACTGCGCTCTGATCATTGAGTCCGGCGACGACTACTCCGCCGGCTTCGGTAACTATTTCCAGAAGGAAATGGAGCGCCTGGGCGGTAAGGCTACCGTTCTGGAGTTCCAGAAGGGCGAGACCGACTTCTCCACCATCATGGCTACCATCAAGTCCGCCGGATATGACGGCATCTTCGCCCCCGTGTCCATCGAGACCGCTGCCATGATCATCAGCCAGGCCCGGGACAGCGGCGTTACCTGCCCCATCATGGCCGGCGACACCTGGGATGACATCTCCATCGCTCAGCGTACCGGCGACAAGTCCACCGACATTTATTTCTCCGCCTTCTTTGATGCAGCCGATGAGTCCAACGCCGAAGGTAAGGCCTTCGTGGAGGGCTTCAAGAAGTGGGTTGCCGAGGACAAGACCCGTATCGAGAACAACGGCGGCACCGCTGACGCTATCTCCAGCGTGACCCCCTGCGGCTACGACGCTTACATGGCCGCTGTCAACGCCATTGAGAAGGCCGGCTCCACTGAGGGCGCTGCCATCCGCGACGCGCTGGCTGCCCTGGAGGTTAAGGGCCTGGTCACCGGCGACCTGAAGTTCGATGAAAACGGCGACGCCATCAAGACCTATGCCGTTATCAAGACCATCAAGGATGGCGACATCGTGTACTACAGCACCTACAACGGCTGATTCCCTGCTGCAGCGCTAAAAAACCACATAAAGGTCATCGTGAGGGGAGTCTTGCTCCCCTCACGATGTGAACTTTGATGACTCTTGCGTTTTCGGCAGACGAGGGACATCCGCCCCCGCTTGCTGAAAGCGCAAGACTCATTTAGAAGGAGGTTTCCGTACTTATGCATGACGCAGCTTATTATATCCAGTTGCTGCTCTCCGGCGTCACGGTGGGCAGCCTGTACGCCCTCATCGCCATCGGCTATACCATGGTTTACGGTATCCTGCGCCTTATCAACTTCGCCCACGGCGATATTTTCATGATGGCGGGATTCTTCATGGTGTATATCTCCGCCGAGTGCTCTCTGGCAATTGCTGTACCGGTGGTGCTGATCCTCACGGTGATTTTGGGCGTGGCCATTGAAAAAGCGGCGTATAAGCCCCTGCGCACAGCGCCGAGAATGTCTGTCATGATCTCGGCCATCGGTGTGAGCTATCTGCTGCAGAATCTGGCCAATTACATTACCGGCGGCATTGCCCGCGCCTATCCCGACATCCCCTTCCTGACACAGGTAATGAATGTGGGCGGATTGAATATTAAGCGCATTACCATCGTCACCCCCATTCTTACCATCGCTCTGGTGGCGGTGTTGGTGATCCTAATCAAGAAGACCAAGGTCGGTATGGCGATGCGTGCTGTATCCCGCGACTTTGAGACCTCTCAGCTCATGGGCATCAAGATCAACAGCGTCATTTCCATGACCTTCGTCATTGGCTCCTTCCTGGCAGGCGTGGCCTCCATCCTGTACTTTGCCAACTACGGACAGGTCAGCCCCATGATCGGTGCTATGCCCGGCCTGAAAGCGTTTGTTGCAGCCGTGTTTGGCGGCATCGGCTCCATCCCCGGCGCTGTCATCGGCGCGTTCATCATCGGTATCTGCGAGTCCTTCATCAAGGCCAACGAGACCATTGCCGTGTTCAGCAACGCTTTCACCTTTGCCCTGCTGATCGTTATTTTGCTCTGCAAGCCCAACGGTCTGTTCGGTGAGAAACTGACGGAGAAGGTGTAAGCGTATGAAGAATAATAAGAAAAGAAATCTGCTGCTGTCGCTGATTTTGGCAGCTGTGTGCGTGGCATTCTTGCTGTATGTGGACAAATTCCAGCACTATTCCATGCTGGCCACCGTTTTGAAAAAGGGCGCCATTTACTCTTTGGTGGCGGTGTCTTTGAACCTGCTCAACGGCTTCACGGGTCTGTTCTCCCTGGGACAGGCGGGCTTCATGATGATCGGCGCCTATACCTATAGTATCCTTACCATTCCCGTGGCGGAGCGTGCCGGCGTGTACCAGTACTTTGACGGCGGCATCGTCCAGATCTGTCTGCCCATGATTGTGGGCCTGATTCTGGCGGGCATTGTGCCCACCATCTTCGCCTGGCTCATTGGTAAGCCTGTGCTCAAGCTCAAGAGCGACTATCTGGCCATCGCCACGCTGGGCTTTGCGGAGATCATGCGCGCTATCATCCAGTGGAAGCAGGTGGGGCCCCTGACCAACGCCTCCAACCTGCTGAAGAAGTTTGCCAACTTTGACTCCATCCTGTTCCCCTTCGTTGTGTCTGCCCTTTGCATCGGCTTTATCGTTCTGCTCATCAACTCCACCTACGGTCGCGCCTTCAAGGCCATCCGGGACGATGAGATCGCGGCCGAAGCCATGGGCATCAACCTGGCCAAGCACAAGATACAGTCCTTCCTCATCAGCTCCTTCTTCGCCGGTATCGGCGGTGCGCTGCTGGCCATGTTCCAGTCCAGCGTCCAGGCCAGCACCTTTACCTCCACCATGACCTATGAGATATTGCTCATCGTGGTCATCGGCGGCATCGGATCCATCACCGGCTCCATCATCGGCTCTTTCCTGTATATTGCCTGCTCCGAGTGGTGGCTGCGGTTCCTGGACGATCCGTCCAGCTACCTGGGTGTGAATATCCCCTTCATGCGGCCCGGCTTCCGTATGCTGGTGTTCTCCGTAGTCATCATGATCGTGGTGCTGTTCTTCCGCAAGGGCATCATGGGCGACAGGGAGTTCTCCTGGGACGGCATTATAAACTTCTTCAAGAAGATCTTTAAGAAGAAGGAGAAGACCGCAAAGGAGGTGTCCTCCCAATGAAAAATGTACTGAAAGTGGAAAATGTCACCATGCAGTTCGGCGGCGTGGTGGCCGTGGATAACCTGAATATGGAGGTCAATCAGGGCGAGATCGTGGCCCTCATCGGCCCCAACGGCGCCGGCAAGACCACTGCCTTCAATGTCATAACCGGTGTGTACGCCCCTACCAACGGCCGGGTGTGCTTCAATGAAAAGTGCATCGTGCGCAATCATCCCACCGGCAAGATGAAGAAGACTTACAAGGGCGAGTATCCCACCATGTATACCGCCCAGTTTGCTCCGGAGCAGCCCGCCCGGGATGAAACCGCGGAGACGCAAGCGGCCCGGCAGACCATGACCGACGAGGAATTGAGAGCGTGGAAAGCGGAGCAGAAGGAGAGGGATGAGTACGCCTTCTCCAATAATGTACTGGCCCCCACGCCGGATAAAATCACGGTTCTGGGGATGGCCCGCACCTTCCAGAACATCCGCCTGTGGAAGAGTCAGACGGTATTTGACAATGTGCTCATTGCCAAGCATCTGCGCCGCAGCAGCAACCTCTTCACCGCTGCCCTTCACCTCAACGGCAAGGAGGAAGCGCGGCAGAGAGCGGAGGTGCTGGAGCTTTTAAAGCTGGTGGGACTGGAGGATGTGAAAGACGAGCTGGCAACCTCCCTGCCCTACGGTAAGCAGCGCCGTCTGGAGATCGCCCGGGCGTTGGCCACGAATCCCACATTGCTGCTTCTGGATGAGCCGGCCGCCGGTATGAACCCCCAGGAAACCCTGGAGCTGACGCGTTTTATCGGCGAGATCCGCAAGAATTTCAATATGACCATCCTGCTCATCGAACACCATATGGACCTGGTCATGGACATTGCCGACCGCATTTATGTGCTGGACTTCGGCAAGCTGATCGCCCAGGGAACTCCTGCGGAGATCCAGAGAAACGAGCGTGTTATTGACGCATACTTGGGGGTGGTTGAAGATGCTGAAGATTGAGAATTTGCATGTATCCTATGGCGGCATCAAGGCCCTGCGGGGCATCAGCCTGGAGGTGCCGGACGGCAAGATCGTCACCCTCATTGGCGCCAACGGTGCGGGCAAGTCCACCACTCTGCGCACCATCTCCGGTCTGGTGAAGGCCGACAGCGGTTCCATCACTTATGACGGCCAGGAGTTGCTGGGTAAGCCCATCAACAAGGTCCTGGAGGCGGGCATTGCCCAGTCCCCCGAGGGGCGGCGTGTGTTTGCCAACCTCTCCGTGCTGGAGAACCTGAAGGTAGGCGCCTACCTGCGCAAGGATAAGAGCGGCATCGAAAAGGACCTCCGGTGGGTCTACTCCCTGTTTCCCCGTCTGGAGGAGAGAAGCTGGCAGCTGGCGGGTACTCTGTCCGGCGGCGA
Source organism: Clostridiales bacterium (assembly GCA_004557655.1). Taxonomy (GTDB): domain Bacteria; phylum Bacillota; class Clostridia; order Oscillospirales; family Oscillospiraceae; genus Vescimonas. Next base: position 78,916 of record SFGJ01000002.1, read on the forward strand.
GCAGCAGATGCTGGCTGTGGGCCGCGCGCTCATGAGCCGGCCCAAGGTCCTCATGATGGATGAGCCGTCTTTGGGTCTGGCGCCTCTGGTGGTGCAGGGAATCTTTGACATCATCCGCACCATTAACAAAGAGGGTGTCACCGTCCTGCTCATCGAGCAGAACGCCAACATGGCGCTGAAGGTGGCGGACCTTGCTTATGTACTGGAGACCGGAACCATCACCAAGTTCGGCACCGGAAAAGAGCTGCTGGCGGATGAGTCCATCAAAGAGGCCTATCTGGGTAAAAGCAAGAAGTAATGCAAAAAGGCTCATACCCGTCAGGGTGTGAGCCTTTTTAGGAGCAAGAAAAATGATGACCTATGCAATCATGGCCTTGGCGGCTTTGGCCGGAGGCATCATCCAACCGCTGACGGGCTTTGGCTCGGCGGTGATCCTGATGGTGGCGGCCCAGTATTTTTTTGACATCACCATCGCCCCCGGCGTGGTGGCAGCCATCTGTATGTTCCAGTCGGGCATCATGGCCTGGAATCGCCGCAAAAGCATTGACCTCAAACAGATCCTGCCGCCTATCGCCCTGTATACGGTGTGCTCTCTGGCAGTCATCAACCTGCTGGGCAGCATGGATCTGCACGTTCTTACTGCCGCATTCGGCGGCTTTCTGATGTTGCTGGCACTGTACTTCCTGTTCATAGCCAAGCGCGTGAGCCTGAAGCCCGGCCTTGCCGCTGGGATGCTGTGCAGCGGTTTTTCCGGCTGCTGCGCCGGGGCGTTTACCGTGGGCGGGCCCATGATGGCTCTGTATTTCGTGGCCATCGCCCGGGACAAGGATACCTATGTGGCCAACATGCAGTTCTTGTTTGCCGCCACCAACCTGACCAATCTGGCCATGCGAGCCGCCCGGGGGCTGTACGGAGCGCAGTATCTGCCTGTTACCGCCGTGGGCGTGATTTTCGTGCTGGTGGGTATGGTCATCGGCAGTGCGCTGAGCAAGCGTATGAACGGAGATGTGGCCCGGCAGGTGGTTTACATCGGCGTGGGCGTCAGCGGACTGGTTACACTGCTGCAGCAAATTCTATAAGAAAAGAAAGCGGAGATTCCCACAGGGAACCTCCGCTTTGCATTATGCTTCCTGCGGGGCAGGGACTTCTTTCTCGATGGCCACCTTGCCGTCCCGCAGGCAGATGCGGGCGGTGTCGCCGCTTAGCAGCTTGCCTTCCAGCATCTGCTCGGCCACGGCGTCCTCCACCTCGTTCTGAATGGCCCGGCGCAGAGGACGGGCGCCGTACTGCGGGTCAAATCCGTCCTTGGCCAAGGTCGCCACAGCCTCTTCGTCGGCCAGCAGGGTGATGTTCTGCTGCGCCATGCGCTTGCCGGTGATCTCCAGCATCCGCTGGGCGATGCGGCGGATGTCCTCTTCCGTAAGCTGACGGAAGACGATGGTCTCGTCGATGCGGTTGAGGAACTCCGGTTTGAAGGTCCGGCGCAGCTCCTCCATCACCGCCTGCTTGATGCGGGCGAAGCGGGCCTTTTCGTCGGCGTCGGATTCCCGACCGTCAAAGCCCAGGGGTTTGTCGGCGGCGGTAATGTTCCGCGCGCCTACATTGCTGGTCATGACGATGATGGTGTTCTTGAAATCCACCCGGCGGCCCTGAGAGTCGGTGACGATACCGTCCTCCAGAATCTGCAGCAGGATGTTCCACACATCCTCGTGAGCCTTCTCGATCTCATCGAACAGCACCACGGAATAGGGCTTGCGGCGCACCTTCTCAGTGAGCTGGCCGCCCTCCTCATGGCCCACATAGCCGGGAGGCGAGCCCACCAGCCGGGACACGGTGTGCTTTTCCATGTATTCGGACATATCAATGCGGATCATGTCCCCCTCATTGCCGAACATAGCCTCCGCCAGTGCTTTGCACAGCTCTGTTTTACCCACGCCCGTGGGGCCCAGGAACAGGAACGAGCCGATGGGGCGCTTGGGGTCCTTCAGACCCACACGGCTGCGGCGGATGGCCTTCGCTACGGCGGTGACGGCCTCCTCCTGCCCCACCACGCGCTTGTGAAGGACTTCCTCCAGCTTCAGCATCCGCTGGCTCTCGTCCTCCGTGAGCCGCGTGACGGGGATGCCCGTCCAGCCGGCCACCACCTTGGCGATGTCCTCCTCGCCCACGGTGCCCCGGTTCACGGCCAGATTTTTGCGCCAGTTTTCCCGCTCGATCTCCACCTGCTCCACATAGTTCTGTTCAATGTCCCGGAGCTGGGCGGCCCGCTCATAGTCCTGGGCCGCAATGACCTCCGCCTTCTCCCGGCGCAGGGCGGCAATCTTCTCCTCCAGACTTTTCAGCTCCGGGGAGGCGGATTCGGCGTCCATGCGCACTCGGCTGGCAGCCTCGTCCATGAGGTCGATGGCCTTATCCGGCAGGAATCGGTCGTTGATGTACCGCACGCTCAGACGCACGGCGCTTTCAATGGCCTCGTCGGTGATGGTCAGCTTATGGTGCGCCTCGTATTTATCCCGCAGACCCTTCAAAATTTCAATGGTGGCCTCCGCCGTAGGCTCGCCTACAGTCACCGGCTGGAACCGGCGTTCCAGAGCGGCATCCTTCTCGATGTACTTGCGGTACTCGTTGAGGGTGGTGGCGCCCACCACACGAATTTCGCCCCGGGACAGGGCGGGCTTGAGGATGTTGGCGGCGTCCACGGCCCCTTCGGCGGAGCCTGCGCCCACGATGGTGTGCAGCTCGTCGATGAAGAGGATCACATTGCCGGCCTTCTTCACCTCGTCGATGGTCTTCTTGATACGCTCTTCAAACTCGCCCCGGTATTTGGTGCCGGCCACCATGCCCGACAGATCCAGAGAGAGCACCCGCTTGTCCAGCAGCTCCTCCGGCACATCCGCCGCGGCGATGCGCTGGGCAAGACCCTCGGCGATGGCCGTCTTGCCCACACCCGGCTCACCGATGAGAACGGGATTGTTCTTGGTGCGCCGGGACAGGATCTGGATCACCCGCTGGATCTCCTTTTCTCGGCCGATGACGGGATCCAGCTTACCCTGCCGGGCACTCTCCGTCAGATCCCGGGAAAACTCCGCCAGAGTTTTGCCTTTCTTGCCCTCCTCCCGGTGGGAGACGGGCATATTGTTGTTTGCGGCTGCCCGGGGGCCTTCGTTGATCTTCTGCACCACGGAGCTGTACATCTTCTTGGGGTCAATGCCCACGGTGTCCAGTACCCGGATGGCCATGTTGCTGCCCTCCCGCAGCAGGCCCAGCAGCAGATGCTCCGTTCCGATGTATCCGGCACCCATGCGCATGGCCTCGGACACGGCCAGCTCCACGGCGCTCTTGGCCCGGGGGGTAAGCCCCTGGGAAGGTGCCGCGCCGGACAGACCCTTGCCCACACTGCGCTCCAGCACGGTGCAGATCATGTCCTCCGTCATGCCGTATTCCCGCATGACCCGGTGGGCAATGCCGTCCTCCTCCCGCATGAGCCCCAGCAGGATATGCTCGGTGCCCACATAGCCGTGGCCCATTTCTTCGGCGGCCTCCTGCGCCAGACGCAGGGCCTCCTCTGCCCGGGGAGTGAATTGATTTTCATGTGTCATATAGAACACTTCCTTTCGCTGTAAACTGTGATTTTGCCCTTACTGCTGCCCGGGCAGGGCGCGAAGCTCATCCCGCAGGCGGGCGGCTTCCTCGTAGTTTTCGCTTTCCACGGCGGACTTAAGCTGTTCCTGCAGGGCATTGCGCCGGCGCTCACTGCGCAGGGCGTCCTGCTGGGCCTTGTCCACAAGGCCGCTTTTTTCCTCCTGCTGCCGCGGCTCACCCGGCTCCGGGAACTCCGTCAGCATCCGGGTTTCGAACCCGTCCATAAACGGCTCCAGCAGGGAAAAAGGACTGCCGAAAAAGCCATCTCCGAATAGGCTCATGGGCTGCATACTGCGCCGCAGAGAGTCGGTGTAGCCCATGCGCCGGGCGCAGTCCTGACACAGATGCACCTGCGTCACACGGCCGTTCACGCTACTCTTATAGAAAAAAGTGGCTTCGTTTCTTCCGCAATGTTCACACTTCATAATATGTTCCTCCTTACTTACATTCAAACCAGATGAATGAGAATTTGTTTCAGAATATCTGCCCGCAGGGTATCCCGCTGCTCCTTGGGGACGCTGCGCAGCGCACTGTCGGATATGGCCCACAGGATTGTCTGGGCAACTGCGTGATCCACCGCCTCGGATTGTGCCAGATTAACGAGGATGGCCTGAGCGCTGCGCCCGTCCAGCTCATCGCCGATGGAGTTGATGACGTGCATTAGCAGCGTCTGCCGATCCATCCGCACCCGGGTGATGCGTATGTACCCGCCGCCGCCCCGCCGACTCTCCACAATGTAGCCGTGCTCCGGAGAAAACCGGGTGGACATCACGTAGTTTATCTGGCTGGGGACGCACCCAAACCGCTGGGCCAGGTCGCTGCGCTGCAGCTCCAGCACACCGTTCGCCTCGTCCAATTCCTCCTGAATAAATCCTGCGATCAAGTCTGAAATACCCATTTTTCAATTTCCTCCGCTCTTTCATTTGACCTTCTTTGACCTTTACTGCAGTATAGCACCAATGCCGGGAAAGTCAAGGGGTAAAATTTGACTTTATTTGACTTTTCTGAAAACGATTTGTGAACAGGCGAAAATTTTTAGCTTCTTTTGTCAAAACAGGTAGTTTCCAAATAGTTTGTGCTTGCTTTTTTAAATTCTTATGATACAATGGGGGTACAAATCTTAATGGAGGTGCTCTTATGGCTTATCAGATCGGTTCTGCTTGCGTCAGCTGCGGCGCTTGCGCAGATGCTTGCCCCGTGGGTGCTATTTCCCAGGGCGATGCTACTTATGTGATCGATGCAAACGCTTGCCTGGACTGCGGTTCCTGCAGCGACACTTGCCCCAACGGTGCTATCAGCCCCGCTGAATAATTTTTACATAGTAGCGTGGTATCGCAGGGCATTGCCCTGCGATACTTTTTTCTTTCTGCCATAGTCCCTGCGGATTTTTTGACAGGAGGCCTGCGGCTGTCTGTATGCATCCGTTCGCCGCCTTGCGTTGAAATTGCACGCCGGCAGTCTGAGAGTTTTTTTGCCCGCGCACATATTGCGGCCGAAAGCGACTGAATTCTTTGGCGCCTGCGGGTGCGAACTCTGCGGGGCTTTTGCTGTGACAAGCACAGCAAACCATTGCCCCGCGATGCGTTTTATACTATAATGTAGAAAATTCACCGACAAAAGGAGGGAGCCGCCGTGATAAAACAGGATCAGCTTTGGCCCGGCGGGTTCCGTTTTTTATTCCATGACGGCCTGTTTCAGCCGGGGACGGATTCCTTCCTGCTGGGCAGCTTTCCGCAGCTTCGCAAGGGGCTGCGCTTGTGCGATCTGGGGGCGGGGACAGGTCTGCTGGGGCTGTTGCTCCTGGCCCGGGAACCTGCTTTGCGGGTGACCAACGTGGAGCTGCAGGCGGCGGCGGTGGAGCTGTCGGGCCAAAATGCGGCAATGAACGGCCTGACGGATCGCATCAAAAATATGCAGGCAGATCTGCGGGATCCGGAGCAGCTGCCCGAGGCGGGCAGCTTCGACCTGGTGGTGAGCAATCCACCGTATTTTGACGCCGCCCGGGGCGCTGTGGCCCGGGACAGGAGCCGCGGCATTGCCCGGTCAGATGAGACCTGCACGCTGCCGCAGGTCTGCGCCGCTGCCGGGCGGCTGCTGCGCTATGGCGGCAGCTTCTGCCTGGTGTTCCGGACTGAGCGTATGGCGGAGCTGTTTGCCTGTATGCACAGGTACGCAATGGAGCCAAAACGTCTGCGTCTGGTGCAAAACACCGCCCAAAGCGCGCCCAAGCTTCTGCTGCTGGACGCCAGAAAGGGCGGAAAACCCGGACTTACCGTGCTGCCGCCCCTGCTGCTGCGGGGTGCGGACGGTGAGGAATCCCCGGAGTTGGCGCAGATCTATTTTCGGGACAAGGAGTAAGAAGCTATGGCCGGAACACTCTATTTAGTGGCCACGCCCATTGGAAATCTGGGAGATTTTTCCCCCCGGGGCGTGGAAACTCTGGAAAAGGCGGATTTCATCGCCGCCGAGGACACCCGCGTGTCCGTAAAGCTGCTGAACCACTTCGGCATCAAAAAGCCTCTGGTGAGCTACCATGAGCACAACCGCGCCTCGGCGGGACAGGCGATCCTGGCCCGGCTGCTGGAGGGGGAGACCTGCGCTCTGGTGACGGATGCCGGCACTCCGGCCATCAGCGACCCCGGGGAGGATCTGGTGCGGCTGTGTGGAGAAAACGGCGTCGCCGTGGAGGCCATTCCCGGCTGCTGCGCCGCCATATGCGCTCTGGCGGTGTCGGGCCTGCCGACGGGCCGTTTCACTTTTGAGGGCTTTCTCTCCGCCAATAAAAAAGAGCGCCGCATGGCGCTGATGCGCCTCCAAAATGAGGAGCGCACCATGGTCTTTCACGAGGCACCCCATAAGCTCCGTGTCACCCTTGCGGACATGGCGGAGATTCTGGGCGACCGTCCCGTGGCCCTGTGCCGTGAGCTGACCAAGCTCCATGAGCAGACCCTCCGCACCACCCTTGCGCAGGCTGTGGCGTTCTATGGCGAAAAGGAGCCTCGTGGCGAATATGTTCTTGTGGTGGGCGGAGCGCAGCCTGCGGAGGAATCATCGGTGACCCTGGAGGAGGGCGTGCGGCAGGTGCTGCGCCTGCGGGAATCCGGCATGAAAATGAAAGAGGCTGTCCGCATGGTGGCCGGGCAAACAGACCTGAACAAAAACGACCTTTATGAGGCGGTTTTGAAGGCAGAATAAAAAGCAGAGGAGAAATTCTCCTCTGCTTTTCTCATCCCTGTGTTTGATTCAGTTGTGCCAGGCATTTGAGGCAAATATTCTTCCCCTTAAAGATATGACTCTGCTCTGTGCTTCCGCAGAAAACACACCGATTCTCGTGCTTTTTGAGAATGACGGATGCTCCGTCCACATAAATCTCCAGAGGATCCTTCTCTGCAATATTCAACGTGCGGCGCAGCTCTGCAGGCAGAACGATTCGGCCGAGCTCGTCAACCTTTCTTACGATTCCGGTAGATTTCACACATATTCACCTTTTTCCGATTTGACTTTTTTTTATTATGTCACAATACGCCGGCAAAGTCAACTAAAAATCGGCAATTATTTCATTTATTATTCATTAATTTAATGCATATAGTCCTATGAGGTGAGGTAAATGGCGATGGCGGTTGTATGGGTCATCATGGTAACGGCCTCTGTGGCCTGCGGGGCGGCCGGTGGCCGGATGGCGGAGGTCTCCGCTGCAGCGCTGGACGGTGCCCGCTCGGCGGTGGAGCTGTGCGTCTCTCTGGCGGGGGTGCTGTGCCTGTGGTCGGGATTTATGGAGCTGCTGAAGCAATGTGGCCTGGAAAAGAAATTGGCGGCAATGTTCCGGCCGCTGCTGGGTCGTTTGCTGCCCCATGCCAGTCGGGATGCGGAGACCATGGCAGCGGTGAGCGGCAATCTCTCCGCCAACCTGTTGGGTTTGGGCAATGCCGCCACACCCCTGGGCATCCGGGCCGCGCGGCGCATGGCTCTGGGAGCGGAGGGCACGGCCAGCGATGAGCTGTGCCGTCTGGTGGTGCTGAACACCGCCTCCGTGCAGCTCCTGCCAACCACCGTAGCGGCGGTGCGGTCCGGCTGCGGCGCGGCCGCGCCCTTTGACATTCTTCCGGCGGTATGGGTCAGTTCCCTGCTCTCGGTGACTGTGGGCCTTTTGGCCGCGCGGCTTTTGGAAAGGGCGGTGCGGTAATAGTGCTTACGCGGTTCAGTGACTATCTTGTTCCGCTGCTGCTGGCGGGAGCGGCCCTGTACGCCCTGTACCGTCGGGTGGATGTATTTTCCGCCCTGACCACCGGGGCGGGAGAGGGATTGTCTGTCATTGTGCGCATTCTGCCGCCGCTGGTGGCCCTGCTGACGGCGGTGTATATGCTCCGCGCCAGCGGTGCTTTGGAGCTGCTGACGCATGCGCTGACCCCGGTATTGACCATTTTGGGCATACCGCCGGAAACCGTGGGTCTGCTGCTCATCCGCCCCGTCAGCGGCAGCGGAGCCCTGGCGGTGGGCAGCGAGATCATGCAGACCTATGGGCCGGACAGCACCGTGGGCCGCACGGCGGCGGTGATGCTGGGCAGCACGGAGACCACCTTCTATACCATCGCCGTGTATTACGGCGCCGCGGGGATCCGCCGCACCCGCCACACCATTCCGGCGGCTCTGGCGGCGGATATAACAGGATTTTTAGCCGCCGCCTGGACGGTGCGCTGGATGTTTTAAACAGGAAAAAGCCGCCCACCATCTGCAGATGGCGGGCGGCTTTGAGATCCTGTCTTACATTTTCTCCGGCGCGGAGCAGCCGATAAGCTCCATGCCGTTTTTCAGCACGCTGCGGGCGGTGTCCGCCAGCAGCAGTCGGGCCTTCAGCAGCTCCTCCGCCTCGCCCTTGATGCGGCAGGCGTTGTAGAACTTGTGGAAGGCGGCGGCAAGCTCCGTGAGGTAGCGGTTGATGAAGCTGGGGTCGTAGTCCCGTGCGGCCAAACGAACGATGTCGCAGTAGCTTGCGATCTGCTTGATGAGGGCCAGCTCCGTGGGGTCGGTGAGAAGGGAGAAGTCCACGGCGTCGGGGTTGGGCACAGCGCAGCCATCGGCAGCCAGATTCTTCAGCAATGTGCAGATCCGGGCATGGGCATACTGCACATAGTACACGGGATTCTCGCTGTCCTCCCGGACGGCCAGACCCAGATCGAACTCCATCTGGGTCTCGGGCTTGGCATTGAAGAAGTAGCGGCAGGCGTCCACGGGCACCATATCCAGCAGGTCGGTCAGAGACACGGCTTTGCCGGTGCGCTTGGACATCCGCACGATCTCGCCGTCCTGCACCAGCTTCACCAGCTGCATCAGCACGATGTCCAGCCGGTGCTCACCGTCCAGACCCAGTGCGTCCATGGCGCCCTTGAGCCGGGCCACATGGCCGTGGTGGTCGGCACCCCAGATATTGATGACCTTGTCGAAGCCGCGAACGGCAAACTTATTGCGGTGATAGGCGATGTCGGCGGCAAAGTAGGTGTAGAATCCGTTGGCCCGGCGCAGGACATCGTCCTTCAGCCCCAGCTTTTCGATGGCCTCGTCGGACTTGCCGGCGGCCTTGAGCTGCCGGGCGAGGATCTCACTGGTCCTGAGCCACAGGGCGCCGTCCTTCTCATAGGTGCAGCCGCGGCGGGTCAGCTCCGCCACGGAGTCAGCCACATAGCCGCTCTCATGGAGGCTGGACTCGAAGAACCACTCATCATACGCAATGCCGTACCGGGCCAGGTCGGCTTTCATCTTGGGGATGTTGTGCTCCAGACCGAACCGGGCCAGCGCATCGTGGCGGGTCTTTTCGTCCGCATACAGCACCTCGTCGCCGTGGGTGTCGGCATAGAGCTGTGCCAGCTCCCGGATGTCATCGCCGTGGTAGCCGTCCTCCGGGAACTCCACGGCATCCTCCCCCCGAAAGATCTGGAAATACCGGGCCTCCAGGCTCTTGGCAAATTTCTCGATCTGGTTGCCGGCGTCGTTGACATAGAACTCCCGCCACACATCTGCGCCCGACTTTTTAAGCACCGAGGCCAAAGTATCCCCCAACACGCCGCCCCGAGCGTTGCCCATGTGCATGGGGCCGGTGGGATTGGCGGAGACGAACTCCACCATGTACTTCTTGCCCTTGAGCATATCGTTTTTGCCGTAGTCCATGCCCTCGGTCTGCACGGCGCGGACGGTTTCGCCGAACCAGCGTGTGCCCAGGGTGAAGTTCAGGAAGCCCGGACCGGCCATGGCGGCGGATGTGAAATAGCTGCCCTCCAGCTCCATATTGTCCAGCAGGATCTGGGCCACCTCCCGGGGATTCTTCCGCAGAGCCTTGGCCGCCGCCAGACAGAAGGTGGTGGTGTAGTCGCCGTTGGCGGTATCCTTGGGGATCTCCACCGAGGGCCGCACGGGGCACTGCGCCGGCAGCAGACCGGCGTCGGCGGCCTTTTGATAGGCCCGCAGTGTCAGATCCAGAACCTGATCCTTGGCATTTTGTATCATATTCATGGCAATAAACTCCTTACTCTTTCTTTAGAAACAGGCTGACCCGCAGCGCGCTCACGGGCTGCATTCCAACCAGCAGCATATATTCCAGCACCACCGAGCCGTCCCTGCGTCCGGCCAGGTCCCATTGGACCTCCTTGGTCTTCACATTCAGGGTCAGGGTGCCCCGGGGGGTTTTGATCTGGGTGGCGGTGACGGCCTCCGGGTCCAGCAGCAGACCGTATCCCTCGCCCTCGTTGACCACAATGGCCCGGCGGGTATCCGCCTCCAGCTTGATGTCGGAGCGGAGGCGGGACTTTTCATCCTCGCAGTTCACGGCCTCGTAATTCAGGTGCCAGCCATACTCGGTTTTCTCTATAGAGGCGGTGCCCTCCATTCGGATCACATCCTCCACACCGCCGAACACGCTGCGGCTTGCCACCCGGATCTGTGCGGTTCCTTCCATATCGTTCTCCTTAATACCGGTCAATATCCACCGGCAAAACGGGCTTTGTCAGTTCTTCCTGTAAAAACTGCCGTGCCATGGTGCCAAAATCCGAGGGCTGGTCGCTGGCGTACAGGGTGGCGTCGCCTGTTCGGCCTTCCGCCAGCATCCCGCCGCTGTGCAGCGCCTGCCGCATGGATCGGGCGGCCTCAGCGCCGGCGTTGATGAGTGTTACCTCCGGCCCCATGACCTGACCGATGACCTCCATCAGCAGGGGATAGTGGGTGCAGCCCAAGATCAGGGTATCCACTCCCGCCTCCTGCATAGAGGACAGATATTCCCTCGCCACGGTCTCGATGACCACGTCGCCGGGCTTATAGCGGCCATTCTCCACCAGGGGCACGAACAGGGGACAGGCCCTGGCCACCACCTCCACCGAGGGATCCATCCCGGCGACGGACGTCTCATAGGCTCCACTGCGGACGGAGGCGGCGGTGGCGATCAGCCCCACCCGCTTATTCCTCGTCAATTCCACAGCTCTGCGGCAGGCAGGCTCCACCACGCCCAGAATGGGCAGGTCATTCTCCCTCTGCAGCTTGGGCAGACAGGTGGTGGACACGGTGCCGCAGGCCACCAAAATGGCCTTGATGTCGAAGCTCCGGAGAAAATGCACATCCTGGCGGGCGTATTTCAGCAGGATCTCCTCTGAGCGCCCGCCATAGGGGACACGGGAAGTGTCCCCGAAGTATATAATGTTTTCAGAGGGGAGGAGATTTCGCAGTTCCCGCACGGCTGTAAGGCCGCCCACGCCGGAATCGAATACGCCCACTGGCCGCTGATCCATGCCGATTCACCTCAAATCAATCATACTAACCAATCAATTATACTATGGATCGTCGTCCATCACAAGGAAAAAATGGTGCGCCTGCCCATTTTTTTCAGTGGCAATTTCTCTTCTCTTCTGCTATACTGAAACGCAACAGGGAAGCAAAACGGCAAGGAGGTGCCTGTATGGAGCTTAAACTGACGCAAAAGCAGTTCCGGCGGCTGCTGGATCTGGTATATATCGGCAACTGGGTGCTCAATTCCACCCGGGGAGACGATCGCATCCGGGACTATGACCATGTGGAGAGCCTGGTATTCTCCCATTGCCTGGAAAATGGCATGGCCAAGCTGACGGAGTTGTATGAGGGAGAGCTGATCCCCTCCCGTGCCTTTGCCGAGGGGGGCATCCACGAGGCCATCATGGCCTATGAGGACAATGTGTTCTTTGAGATCCTGGCCCAGGAGCTTGCCCTGCGGGATCTGGACGATCCTCCCGTCACGGAGGAGAATTATGACGAGGTCATGGAGCGGATGAACGAGTATCTGGGGGAGTTTCAGCGCCACGGCACCGACCATGTGACGGTGGAGATGGACGATTAAAACGCGGATAAAAAAGAGGAGGGCGACCTCCTCTTTTTCCGTCCCTGTTGGAACAGTCATGCACTGCCGATCCGCACCGGTGTACGCACCGGTGCAAAATCCCGCCTGCCATCGCGCCGTAGGGCACCGCGCCTTTTCACACCACTTGGAACAAAAAGAACTTCAGATAATCCGTTTCCTCCACGCCCCAGAGAATGGGATGGTCGCAGCACTGCTGCCGCTGCTCGATCTGCCTTAGCTGTACCCCGGCGTCCCGGGCGGCGCTGCGAAGCATGGCCATGAACCGCTCCGTGGAGGCGAAATGGCTGCAGGAGCAGGTGGCCAGGTATCCGCCCCGAGGCAGCAGCTTCATGGCCCGGTAATTAATCTCCTTGTACCCGGCCATGGCGCTGTCGATGGTCTTTCGGCTCTTGGTAAAGGCCGGGGGGTCGAGGATGATGAAGTCAAATTTTTTCGGCTCCTTCTCCAACTGGGGCAGCAGGTCAAACACAATGGCGGCCCTGCATTCCATCACATCCTCCAGTCCATTGAGCCGGGCGTTTTCCGCTGCGCACTCCACGGCGAATTCCGACACGTCCACCGCCGTCACATGCTTGGCGCCGCCCTTGGCGGCGTTGAGGGCGAAGGAGCCGGTGTGGGTGAAGCAGTCCAGCACCGTCCGGCCCCTTGAGAGCCTTGCCACCGCCTGCCGGTTGTATTTCTGATCCAGAAAGAAGCCGGTTTTCTGACCGTTGATGAAATCCACCCGGTAGCGGATACCGTTTTCCACAATGTCCGCCCCCGTCAGCGTCGGCTCCGGCTCACCGGGCAGGCAGAACCAGCCCTTGTTCTGGGCAAGCCCCTCTTTCTTCCGCAGGGATACATCGTTGCGCAGGTATATGCCGGCAATGTCCTGCCTGTCCTGCCGCAGCACCCGGGCCAGAATGGGCAGCAGCCGCTCTTGGATGCGCTCCATGCCCAAGCTCAGCACCTGCACGGAGAGCACCGGGCCGAACCGGTCCACCGTCAGTCCCGGGAATCCGTCCGCTTCCCCGAAGATCACCCGGCAGCAGTGCAAGTCCTCCGGCTGCATGACGCTCTTGCGGTAGTCCCAGGCATACTGCACCCGCCGCTGCCAGAAGGCGTCGTCAAACCGGTCATTGGCGTTGCGGGAGAGCAGCCGGCAGCGGATGAGGGAATGGCTGTTGTAGAATCCGGTGCCCAGATAGGCTCCCTTGCCGCTTACGATGTCCGCCAGACCTCCGTCCCGGATGCTTTCGTCTGCCTCCGTTACCTCCGCGGCATATACCCACGGATGCCCTGCCGCCAAAGCACGCTCCCCCTTCCGGGTGACACGCACCTGGGGATAGGGCCTTTCTGCCTTCATACGCACTCCCGCCTTTCTGAGAAAAATCAATTCATTGTAGCACATTCCCGGCGGGATTGCCATATACATAGGAGGAGAAATTGCAAGCAGGGAGGCCATCTTTATGCCGAAGATCTTTTTAAGCCCCTCCACACAGGAATATAACCAGTATGTCACCGGCGCGGGCAGCGAGGAATACTTCATGAATCTCCTGGCGGATGCCATGGAGCCGCTGCTGCTGGCCAACGGCATCCAGTACAGCCGCAACGACCCCCAGGGCACCGCCGCCGACGCTATCCGGCAGGGCAATGCGGGGGACTATGACTTTTACCTCTCTCTTCACTCCAACGCCTCCGGCGCGGGCAGCGAGGGACAGAACCGGGGGATCATCGCCTTTTATTATCCCGGCAGCGCAAACGGCCGGCGGGCGGCGGAGCTGTTTGCGGCGGCTCTGCGGGAGATCTATCCCCTGCCCAACCAGGTGACCACCAGATCCACCACCACCTTGGGCGAGGTGCGCCGTACCAAGGCTCCGTCGGTGCTGCTGGAGATCGGCTACCATGACAACACCGCCGACGCGGAGTGGATCGAAAGCCATATCAGCATCATCGCCCAGACCCTGGTGCAGGCCATGACGGAGTATTTCGGACTGCCCTATGTCTATCCCGGCCCCAGCCAACCGGGCCTGGCCGTGACGGATTCCGGCGGCCCTGTCAATCTCCGGGACTATCCCTCGGCGGAGGGGGAGATCCTTGTGCAGATCCCCAACGGCGCCACCGTCACGGTGTTCGGCCAGTATCAGGGCTGGTATGTGGTGCTCTACGGGGAGACCATCGGCTACGCCAACTCCGCCTTTATCCGGCTTTGAGCAAAATTCTTATCTCTTCACAGGCATTTTCCCTTGACAGCCGCGTGAAATGCGTTTAATATTAAAAAGGATATGCACCCGAAAGATCAGGGGGTCTTTTTGGTTGTTTTCTACACTCAAACGGGAGACCGTTTCACAAGAATTTATACACATTTACAGGAGGTTGACCAATCATGACCACAGTTGGCTACATTGTAGCGGCTGTTGCGGCTGTTATTGCGCTTCTGATTGGCTTCCTTGTCGGCATTCAGTACCGCAAAAAGGTAGCGGAAAAGGAAATTTCCAGCGCTGAGGATGAGGCCAGGCGCATCATCAACGAGGCGATCAAAAGCTCCGAGAGCAAGAAGCGCGAGGCTCTGCTGGAGGCGAAGGAAGAGATCCTGAGAAACCGTGCGGAATACGAGAAGGAAGTTAAGGAGCGCAGAGCGGACCTGCAGAAGCAGGAACGCCGTCTGCAGCAGAAGGAAGAGAACATCGACCGCAAGACCGATGCCATCGAGAAAAAGGAGGAGGCTCTGGCCGAGAAGCACGAAGCCCTCCTCAGAGAACAGGATGAGATCAAGCTCATCAAGCGCAGCCAGACCGAGATGCTGGAGCGCATTTCCGGCTTCACAGCCGAGCAGGCCAAGGAATATTTGATCCGGCAGGTGGAGTCGGAGGTCACTCACGAAACCGCCATGAAGATCAAGGAGATCGAGGCCCGTGCCAAGGACGAGGCCGACCAGCGTGCCCGTGAGATCGTGGCCACCGCCATCCAGCGCTGTGCCGCGGACCATGTGGCTGAGATTACCGTCAGCGTGGTTCCCCTGCCCAATGACGAGATGAAGGGCCGTATCATCGGCCGCGAGGGCCGCAACATCCGCACACTGGAGACGCTCACCGGTGCCGATCTGATCATCGACGATACGCCGGAGGCCATCACCGTGTCCTGCTTCGAGCCGGTGCGCCGCGAGGTGGCCCGCCTGGCGCTGGAGAAGCTCATTGCCGACGGCCGTATCCATCCCACCCACATTGAGGAAATGGTGGAGAAGGCCCGCCGGGAGGTGGACGCTGTCATCCGCGCCGAGGGCGAGCGTGCTACTCTGGAAACCGGCGTGCGAGGCGTGCATCCGGAGCTGCAGAAGCTGCTGGGCCGCCTGCATTACCGCACCAGCTACGGCCAGAATGTGCTGCAGCACTCCATCGAGGTGTCCCATATCGCCGGCATGATGGCGGCGGAGCTGGGCGCCGATGTGGCCGCCGCCAAGCGTGCGGGTCTGCTGCACGATATCGGCAAGGCCGTTGACCACGAGATGGAGGGCACCCACATCCAGCTTGGTGTGGAGTTCTGCCGCAAGTACAAGGAAAAAGAGGACATCATCCACGCCATCCAGGCCCACCACGGCGACGTGGAGTGCAAGACGCTGGTAGCCTGCCTGGTGCAGGCGGCGGATGCCGTTTCCGCTGCCCGTCCCGGCGCCCGGCGTGAGAATCTGGAGAACTATATCAAGCGTCTGGAGAAGCTGGAGGAGATCACCGGCGACTATCCCGGCGTGGAGAAGAGCTATGCCATCCAGGCCGGCCGTGAAGTTCGTGTCATGGTCAAGCCCGAGCAGGTGTCCGAGGACCAGATGGTGATCCTGGCCCGTGAGCTGGCCCGCCGTATCGAGAGCGAGCTGGAATACCCCGGCCAGATCAAGGTACACGTATTGCGTGAAACCAAGGTTGTGGAGTACGCCAAGTAAATCGAATCATAAAAAACACCGCCTATGTGCTTGCGTATAGGCGGTGTTTTGATATATAATAATAGGACAAGCACTGAAAAACGGAGGAATGTACGCCATGCTGTTTCGGGTATTGGCTTTGGGAGATATAACGGGCGAGGACGGCGTGGAGTTTTTGCGCCGTCACCTGAGTTACCTGAAGAGGGAAAAGGGCATCGACTTCGTAGTGGCCAATGGGGAAAACGCCGCAGGAAACGGCCTCCTGCCCGCCCACGCCGAGGATGTTTTCTCCGCCGGGGCGGATGTCGTCACTTTGGGCAACCACACCTTCGGCAAGACCCGGATCGCGGACTTTCTGGAGGAAAACCCCTACATTCTCCGCCCTGCAAACTATACAGGCCGTGCCCCGGGCCGGGGCTGGGCCGTGTATGACTGCGGCCGGGTGCAGGTGGGTGTGCTGAACCTCATCGGCCGCTGCAACTTGGATTTCAACGCCGAGAATCCCTTTACCACCGCCGACCGCATCCTCAATAGCGAGGACAAGCCTACTTTTATTTTGGTGGACTTTCACGCTCAGGCCACCAGCGAAAAACTGGCCATGAGCTACTATCTGGACGGCCGTGTGAGCGCCCTGTGGGGCACCCACACCCATGTCCCCACCGCCGATGAGCGGGTCTGTCCCAAGGGGACAGGATATATCACCGATCTGGGCATGACCGGCCCCATAGAGTCTGTGCTGGGCATTCGGCCGGAACAGTCGGTAGAATTCTTTCTGGGGGGGC
Organism: Clostridiales bacterium; assembly: GCA_004557655.1. GTDB lineage: Bacteria > Bacillota > Clostridia > Oscillospirales > Oscillospiraceae > Vescimonas. The sequence goes on from SFGJ01000002.1 coordinate 95,606, forward strand.
TGCCCGGCCGCTACCAAACGGCGCCCGGCCCCTGCAGGATGCAGGGAGCCATCTTCACATTAGACAGCAGCACCGGACTGTGTACCGATGTGGAGCGCATAGAAGTTCTGTAAGGAGGAAGCCATCATGTCAGTTGAAAAAGTCAGAGAGTATTTAAAACCCTACGGCGTGGCCGATCGTATACGGGAGTTCGAGGTGTCCAGCGCCACCGTGGAGCTGGCGGCGGTGGCCGTGGGCGTGGAGCCTGCCCGCATTGCCAAGACCCTGAGCTTTTATGTGGACGAGACCCCCATTTTGATCGTTGCCGCAGGCGACGCCAAGGTGGATAACAGCAAGTATAAGCATTTTTTCCATACCAAGGCCAAGATGCTTACCCATGAGGAAGCGGTGGAGCGCATCGGCCACGCCGTGGGCGGCGTGTGCCCCTTTGCCCTGCCGGCGGATGTGAAGACCTATTTGGATGTATCCCTGCGGCGTTTTACCACGGTGTTCCCCGCTGTGGGCAGTGCCGCGTCGGCCATAGAACTCACCTGTGACGAGCTGCAGCGCTGCTGTGGGGAGAACTTCGTGGAGTGGGTGGATGTGTGCAAGGGCTGGCAGGAGGACCGGCCGGAGGCATGAGGATCCTCCACGCCGCCGACCTGCATCTGGACAGCGCCTTTGCAGGTCTGGCCGAGGAGAAAGCTGCCCTCCTCCGGCAGGAGAGCCGGGATATACTGCGCCGCATGGTGGACTGGGCCAACGACCACGCTGTGGATGTGATGCTGCTGTCCGGAGATCTGTTCGACTCCGACAGAATGTACAGCCAGACGGCCCGGACCTTGGCGCAGGCTCTGGCCCGCTTCCGGGGCAGGATATTTCTCTCCCCCGGCAACCACGATTTTTACGCTCCCGGCAGCGGCTATGACGCAGTGGACTGGCCGGAGAATGTGCATATTTTCACCTCCCGCCGTCCGCAAACGGTGCTCCTGCGGTCGCTGAACGCCTCTGTCACCGGAGCGGCCTTCACCTCTGCGGAGGAGTGGGAGCCTTTTGACGGCGCCTCCTTCTCCGGCGGCGATGCCCCCATCCGCCTGGGTGTCCTGCACGGGGAAGTGACCCGGGGCGAGAGCAAGTACCGCGCCATCCCCCCGGCGGAAATTGAGAAAACGAACCTCACCTATCTGGCCCTGGGCCATGTGCACCGCTGCGCAGGCGTGCAGCGGGCGGGAAACACCGCCTACGCCTACCCCGGCTGCCTCCCCGGCAGGGGCTTTGACGAGACCGGGGACAAGGGCTTCCTCTATGGTGAGATCACTCCGGAAAAGGTGGAGCTGGAGTTCATTCCCTTTGCCCCGCGCCGCTACCAGAGCGTCACGGCGGACATAACGGACCGTGACCCGGCGGATGCCGTCCGGCAGGCCCTTGACCCGGACTGCGGGCAGGACATCTGCCGTGTGCTCCTCACCGGTTCCCGGCGGGAGAATTTCTCCCTCTCCGCGCTGACATCTGAGCTCTCCGGCCTGTGTGCCGCATTGGAGCTGACGGACGAGACCTATCCCGAAGAGGATGTCTGGGCCCGCTGCGGGGAGGACTCCCTGCGGGGGCTGTTCCTGCAGAATTTGCGTGCCCGGTATGACGGCGCCGACGAGGGCGAAAAGCGGCAGCTTCTGCAGGCGGCACGCTTCGGTCTGGCGGCTCTGGACAATCGAGATCTATAAGAGGTGACTATGAAAAAAATCCTGATGATCGGCACCGGCGGCACCATCGCCTCCGAGATGACTCCGGAGGGTCTGACCCCGGAGCTGAACACCCGGCAGCTATTGGATTTCATCCCCGACATCGGCAAGCTCTGCCGGGTGGATTGCATCCAGCTCTATAATCTGGACAGCACCAATATCTGCCCGGAGAACTGGCTGGGCGTGGTGGACACTCTGCGCAAAAATTACGACGCCTACGACGGATTCGTTATCAGCCACGGCACCGACACCATGGCCTACACGGCTGCTGCCCTGAGCTATTTGATCCAGGGCAGCCCGAAGCCCATCATTCTCACCGGGGCGCAAAAACCCATCTGGTTTGACGGCACGGATTCCAAGCGGAACCTGACGGATGCCTTTCTCTATGCCTGCCGGGGCTGCGGCGGGGTGCAGATCGTGTTTAACGGCAAGGTGATTTTAGGCACTCGGGCACGCAAGACCTTTTCCAAGAGCTTCCAGGCATTTTCCAGCGTCAACTACCCCGATCTGGCGGTTCTGCAGGATGAGCGGCTGCTCCAGTATATCCGTACTGAGAGCCTGCCCAGGCCCATTTTCTATGACACCCTCTGCCAGAATGTGGGCCTATTGAAGCTGATCCCCGGCACCAAGCGGGAGTTGGTGGAGTTTATGGTGGAGCGGTACGATGGCATTGTCATTGAGAGCTTTGGCGTGGGCGGCCTGCCGGACTATCCCGGACAGGAGTTTTATCCGGTGGTGCGGCAGGCGGTAGAGCGGGGCAGGATCGTGGTCATGACTACTCAGGTGCCCAACGAGGGCAGCGATTTATCCGTATACCATGTGGGCGGTCACTTAAAGAGTACCCTGCGCCTGCTGGAGGCCTTTGATATGACCACCGAGGCGGCAGTGTGCAAGCTCATGTGGATCCTGGGCCAGACCAAGGAATTTGAGCGGGTTCGGGAGCTGTTCAACCGTCCCGTGGCCTGGGACATCCTGACGCAAAGCTGAAATAAAGAAACAGGAGAAACATATGGATTTTTTCAAAACGGGATTTGGGATTTTCGGTGTTATTTTCATTCTTTTATTTATTCTGGTATTTGCCACATTTATTGTTGTATTCTCCCGCATCATCCGCCAGAAGCGCAAGGACGACCGCTCTCCCCGGCTGACGGTGCCGGTCACTGTGGTTTCCAGGCGCGCGGATGTGAGGGTTCATCACCACAACAATACCAATATGCACCACACCACCTCCACCACCTATTACGCCACCTTCGAGGTGGAAAGCGGTGACCGCATGGAGCTGCATGTACCCGCCACGGAATACGGCCTGCTGATAGAGGGGGACCAGGGTGATCTGACCTTCCAGGGAAGCCGCTTTCTGAGTTTTGAACGCAAATGGAGCCGGTGACGCACCTCTTGACAATCTGACCCGGCAACGATACAATATCAATTCGGAAAGTTGTTCCAAAGAAAGAGTAAGAATGGAGATACATCATGGCTAAAGACCAGAGAAATGTGGAAGCCATCACCCCCATGGAGGTGGACTTCGCCAAGTGGTACACTGATATTTGCCTGAAGGCGGAGCTGGTGGACTATGCCTCCGTCAAGGGCTTTATGATCCTGCGTCCCTATGGCTACGCAATTTGGGAGAATATTCAGCGCATCATGGACGGAATGTTTAAGAAAACCGGCCATGTAAATGTGGCTATGCCCGTGCTGATCCCGGAGAGCCTGCTGAAAAAGGAGGGGGAGCTGGTGCAGGGCTTCGCCCCGGAGGTGGCCTGGGTCACCCACGGCGGCAGCGAGAAGCTGGAGGAGCGCCTGGCCTTCCGGCCTACCTCCGAGACCATGTTCTGCGACCACTGGCACAATGTGCTTCAGAGCTACCGGGAGCTGCCCATGCTGTATAACCAGTGGTGCTCCGTCATCCGGTGGGAAAAAACCACCCGTCCCTTCCTGCGCTCCCGTGAGTTCTGGTGGCAGGAGGGCCATACCATCCACGAGACGGCCGAGGAGGCCATTGCCGAGACGGAGCAGCAGCTCAATTGCTATGCCGATTTCTGTCGGGATGCTCTGGCCATGCCCGTGGTAAAGGGGCGAAAGACCGACAAGGAGAAGTTCGCCGGCGCCGAGGCTACCTATACCATCGAGGCCATGATGAAGGACCGCAAGGCCCTGCAGTCCGGCACCAGCCATTATTTCGGCGACAAGTTCTCCCGGGCCTACGATGTCACTTTCACCGGCCGGGACAATAAGCTCCAGTATCCCTTCCAGACCTCCTGGGGCGCCACCACCCGCCTCATCGGCGCCTGCATCATGACCCATTCCGACAACAACGGTCTGGTGCTGCCCCCCGCCGTCGCACCCATTCAGGTTATTGTCCTGCCCATCGCCCAGCATAAGCCCGGCGTGCTGGATGCTGCCGCCGCTCTGCGGGATCGGCTGGAGAAGCTTGGCCTGCGGGTGAAGATGGACGACAGTGAGCAGTCCCCCGGCTGGAAGTTCGCCCAGTATGAGATGAAGGGCGTGCCTCTGCGGGTGGAGATCGGCCCCAAGGATATGGAGAAGGAGCAGTGCTGCATTGCCCGCCGGGACACCGGCGAGAAGACCTTTGTGCCGCTTGCTGATCTGGAGAGCGCCGTGCAGAGCTTGCTGCAGGATGTTCACGACAACCTCTACGCTATGGCGGAGAAAAATCTGGAAGACAACACCTTCGACTTCACCACCTGGGAGGAGGTCAAGGAGATGGCCTCCGGCAAGGGCGGCTTCGCCCGGACCAAGTGGTGCGGCAGTCTGGAGTGCGAGCTGGCCATGAAGGAAAAGGCCGGCGTGTCCAGCCGCTGCATGCCCCTCAAGCAGTCCGGCACCACGGGCAGGTGCCCGGTGTGCGGCAAGGAATGCACCACCGATATCTACTGGGGCGTGGCGTATTAAGACACCTGGCGAAAAATCTTTGATTTTTCTGCCAAAAGTTTGCAGCCTGCTGCGCGCATAATTTTTGCTCTGGGCGCAAAAATTCCACACTTGCAGTCTGAGAGGTATTTTTCCCCACGCGCATGTCGCGGTGAAAAATGATCCCAATTTTTCGCGTCTGCGGACGCGAACTCTGCGAGACTTTTTGTGAATAAGCTGACCGGCGCGGATAAATTTCCGCGCCGGTCTTTACAGGATGGGGGGCGAAACAACGCTATGGCTGACTATATGGAAATTTTGCGGGAGCTGCGAGAGGACAGCGACTTGACCCAGGCGCAGGTGGCGGCGGTACTGCAAACCACCCAGCAGGTCTATGCCCGGTACGAAAAGGGCATCAATGAGCTGCCGGTGCGGCATTTGCGCTCCCTTTGCGCGTTTTATAAGGTCAGTGCCGACTATATTTTGCAGCTTCCGGAAGGCCTTGGACGTCCGCGCTAAAGATTTTTAGCGGCCCTCACAAAAATTGCAAAAAAAAATTAGAAATAATAGAGAAATCCCCTTGACAAATGGGGATTTCTCTATTATTATAAGCAAGTACGCGTGCCCGAAGTGCAACACACCCGGGAGCGTTTACAAATGCGATGAACCGGGAGATTGCTCCGCAAGGAGGTAACTTTCGGGGAGTATGTCCGATAATCGGGCGGCTGAGAAGAACCTCTACGCCAGCGTAGATCGCTGTGCCAGAGTGACACCGGCCGGAGTTCGTGCCGGTGTTTCTTATGAGCCGGAATGATACGCACGGATAAGCGTATAAAATTTCTTCTCGCCGTACGGAAAGCGGTACTCGCAGAACAAAAACCGTACGAAAAAATGGAGGAACAAACCAAATGGCAAAAGAAATGATTCGCATTCGCCTGAAGGCCTATGACCACCAGGTCATCGACCAGTCCGCAGAGAAGATCGTGGAGACCGCCAAGCGCAACGGCGCCACCGTGTCCGGCCCCATCCCTCTGCCCACCAAGAAGGAGATCGTCACCATCCTGCGCGCCACTCATAAGTATAAGGACAGCCGTGAGCAGTTCGAGCGCCGCACCCACAAGAGACTGATCGACATCACCAATTCCAACCCCAAGACCGTGGAGGCCCTGATGGCTCTGGACCTGCCGGCCGGTGTGGAAATCGAGATCAAGCTGTAATTATACCTTATAATATAGCGCATCTCAAATTGACCCCTGCGCCGGAGTGCGCAAAACCATTTATCATTGCTTGCAAGCCCATCGTCCGTCGACTTGCGTGAGACGGGCGGGGTTAAGTCGGCAGAGCAAGCGGCCTGTACCCAATGCAGACTGAACTATGCCGACCAATAACCTTTAAGGAGGATCATACATGAAAGCAATCATCGGCAAGAAAGTTGGCATGTCTCAGATCTTCGACGAAAACGGCAAGGTCATTCCCGTCACCGTCATTGAGGCGGGTCCCTGCACCGTCGTTCAGAAGAAGACTTCCGAGAAGGAAGGCTATGAGTCTGTCCAGCTGGGCTTTGAGGATGTTCCCGAGCGGAAGCTGACCAAGCCCGAACTGGGCCACCTGAACAAGGCTGGCGTGGCCCCCAAGAAGTATCTGCGCGAGTTTAACCTGGAAAACGCCGCCGAGCTGAACATCGGTGACATCGTCAAGGCCGACACCTTCAAGGAGGGCGACTTTGTGGACGTCACCGGCACCAGCAAGGGCCACGGCTACCAGGGCCCCATTAAGCGCCACGGCGCACAGCGCACCCCCATGAGCCACGGCGGCGGCCCCGTCCATCGTCATGCCGGCTCCATGGGCTCCACCACCGATCCCAGCCGCATCTTCAAGGGCCACATCGGCGCCGGCCAGATGGGCTGCGATACCGTCACCATCCAGAACCTGGATGTGGTGAAGGTGGACGCTGAACTGAACCTCATCGCTGTTCGCGGCGCCGTTCCCGGCCCCAAGGGCGGTCTGGTTCTCATCAAGAGCACTGTCAAGACCCACCGCGTCAAGAATGTCGAGTCCGGCATCAGCAACAACCCACAGAAGGCATCCGGCCGCAATCCCCAGAAGGCATCTGCGCGTAATAAGTAAGGAAAGGAGTGCTTGAACAATGTCTACTATTAAAGTTTTGAACATGGCCGGCGCAGAAGTCGGTACCGTGGAGCTGAAGGACAGCATCTTTGGCATTGAGCCCAACGAGAGCGTCGTTCACGAAGTGGTGAAAAATCATCTGGCAAACTGCAGACAGGGTACGCAGAGCGCTCTGACCCGCGCAGAGGTTTCCGGCGGCGGCAAGAAGCCCTGGCGTCAGAAGGGTACCGGTCACGCCCGTCAGGGCAGCACTCGTGCGCCCCAGTGGACCCACGGCGGCATCGTGTTTGCCCCCAAGCCCCGCAGCTACTCTTATGTCCTGAACAAGAAGGTCAAGAGACTGGCTATGAAGTCTGCCCTGTCCGCCAAGGCAGCCGCAGGCGAGATCATCGTGGTGGATTCCATCAAGATGGACGCTATCAAGACCAAGGACTTCCGCACCTTCCTGGGCGCCGTTAAGGCGGAGGGCAAGTCTCTGGTGATCACTCCCGCCAAGGATGAGATCATCATCAAGTCCGCCCGCAACATCCCCGGCGTTGAGACCTCCATGGCCAACCTGATCAATGTCTATGACATTCTCAAGGCCAAGAACCTGGTCATCGACAAGGAAGCCCTCGCAGTAATCGAGGAGGTGTTCGCATAATGGCTAACGTATACGACATCATTATTCGCCCCATCATCACCGAGCGCTCCATGGCTGCTACCGGCGAGAAGAAATATGTCTTCGAGGTAGCTCCCACCGCCGGCAAGATCGAGATCAAGAACGCCGTGGAGCAGATCTTCGGCGTGAAGGTGGCAAAGGTCAACACCATCAACTATGATGGCAAGGCCAAGCGCCTGGGCGCCGGTCGTCCCGGCAAGCGCAAGAGCTGGAAGAAAGCTTATGTCCAGCTGACTAAGGATTCCAAGACCATCGAGTTCTTCGAAGGTATGGTCTGATAACGGAAGGAGTGTAAAGAATGTCTATTAAAACTTTTAAGCCGACCACACCCTCCCGCAGACACATGACTGTCAACGGTTTTGACGGCATCAACAAGCACGCCAAGCCCGAGGCAAGCCTCACCGAAGTGCTGAAGAAGAATGCTGGTCGCAACAGCTATGGCCGCATCACCGTCCGTCATCGCGGCGGCGGCGAGAAGCGCAAGTACCGTATCATCGACTTCAAGCGCGACAAGATGGATATGGAAGCCACTGTCCTGCAGCTGGAGTACGATCCCAACCGCAGCGCCAACATCGCTCTGGTGCAGTATGAGGATGGCGAGAAGCGTTATATCATCGCTCCCGTGGGCCTGAACGCAGGCGACAAGATCCTCTCCTCCGCCGCTGCCGACATCAAGCCCGGCAACTGCCTGCCCATTGCCAACATCCCCGTTGGTACTGTGATCCACAATATCGAGATGCATCCCGGCCGCGGCGCCCAGTTGGTTCGCTCTGCCGGTGCCTACGCCCAGCTCATGGCTAAGGAAGGCAACAACGCCCAGATCCGTATGCCCTCCGGCGAGGTCCGCATTATCCGCACCAACTGCATGGCCTGCATCGGCCAGGTTGGTAACCTGGAGCATGAGAATGTCCAGATCGGTAAGGCCGGCCGTAAGCGCCACATGGGTTGGCGTCCCACCGTGCGCGGCAGCGTCATGAACCCCTGCGATCACCCCCACGGCGGTGGTGAAGGCAAGTCCCCCGTGGGTCGTCCCGGCCCTGTCACTCCTTGGGGCAAGCCCGCTATGGGTTACAAGACCCGCAAGAAGAAGAACCCCACCGACAAGTTCATTGTCAAGCGTCGTAATGTGAAGTAAGGGAGGCAAGAGAATATGAGCAGATCTGTTAAAAAAGGCCCGTATGTTGCCCCGGAGCTTCTCAAGCGGGTCGAAGAGATGAACGCAAAGGGCGAGAAGAACGTGCTGAAGACCTGGAGCCGCAGCTCCACCATCTTCCCCGCATTCGTGGGTCACACCATCGCCGTGCATGACGGCCGCCGCCATGTGCCCGTATATATCCAGGAGGATATGGTGGGTCACAAGCTGGGTGAGTTCGCTCCCACCCGCACTTTCCGCGGCCACGCAAAGTCTAAGTAAGAAGGAGGATGCAGAATACAATGGAAGCTAAAGCTTATTTGAGATATGTCCGCATCTCTCCCCGCAAGGTCCAGATCGTCTGCGACCTGATCCGCGGCAAGGATGCCAAGACGGCCATGGCCATTCTGATGCAGACCCCCAAGGCGGCCTCCGAGCCCCTGGTGAAGCTGCTCAAGAGCGCCTGCGCCAACGCAGAGAACAACTTCAACATGGATCCCGAAAAGCTGGTGGTCACCCAGGTGTTCGCCACTCCCGGCCCCATTCTCAAGAGAATGATGCCCCGGGCGCAGGGCCGTGCTTACCGCATCAACAAGAGAACCTCTCATGTGACGCTGGCCGTCGCTGAGAAAGAGTAAGGGAGGGAGACAGTTTTATGGGACAGAAAATTAATCCCCACGGCTTCCGCGTGGGCGTCATCAAAGACTGGGATTCCCGTTGGTATGCCAGCAATGAGAAGGTGGGCGACCTTCTGGTAGAGGATCACAAGATCCGTGAGTACCTGAAGAAGCTCCTGTTTGCTGCCGGTGTCTCCAAGATCGAGATCGAGCGCAGCAGCGAGGTCGTCACCATTTATATGCATGTTGCCCGTCCCGGTGTGGTCATCGGCAAGGGCGGCACCCAGATCGAGGAGTATCGCCAGAGCGTTGAGAAGCTCATCGGCAAGACCGTGAAGCTGAACATCGTTGAGGTCCGCAATCCCGATATGGACGCGCAGCTTGTGGCTGAGAACATCGCTGCCCAGCTGGAGAAGCGTATTTCCCACCGCCGCGCTATGAAGAACGCCATGGGCCGCGCCATGCGTGCCGGCGCCAAGGGCATCAAGTGCAACTGCTCCGGCCGTCTGGGTGGTCGTGAGATCGCCGGCTCCGAGCACTACCATGAGGGTACCATCCCCCTGCAGACCCTGCGTGCCGACATCGACTACGGCTTCGCTGAGGCTGCCACCACCTTCGGCCGCATCGGCGTGAAGGTTTGGATCTACAAGGGTGAGGTGCTGAGCCAGGCTCTGCGCACCACCCCCCGCACGCTGGATACCAGCAAGCCCTATCAGGAGCGTCGTGAGCGCCGCGGCCGTCGTGACGGCGAGCGTCGTGGCGGCTTCCGTCGTGACGGTCAGGCCGGCGGTTTCAACCGTGACCGCAACGGTGCCCGTCCCCAGGGCGGTTTCCGCAAACCCGCAGAAAAGAAAGAAGGAGGCGCTCAGTAATGCTTCTGCCCAAGAGAGTTAAGTACCGCAGAGTACACCGTGGCCGCCTCACCGGCAAGGCCACCAGAGGCAACAAGATCACCTACGGTGAATTTGGCCTCGTTGCGCTGGAACCCGCATGGATCACCAGCAACCAGATCGAAGCCGCCCGTATCGCCATGACCCGTTATACCAAGCGTGGCGGTCAGGTGTGGATCAAGATCTTCCCCGACAAGCCCGTGACCGAGAAGCCCGCCGAGACCCGTATGGGTTCCGGTAAAGGTTCTCCCGAGTATTGGGTAGCCGTTGTTAAGCCCGGCCGTGTCATGTTTGAGATCGCCGGCGTTTCCGAAGATGTCGCCCGTGAGGCCCTGCGTCTGGCCAGCCACAAGCTGCCCATCAAGACCAAGATCGCCAAGCGGGAGGATGTCGCCGCCCAGGAAGTAGGTGAATGAGATGAAGGCAACTGAAGTACGTGCAATGAGCGTTGAGCAGCTCAATGAAAAGCTCGACTCCCTGAAGAAGGATCTGTTCTTCCTGCGTATGCAGCACGCAACCAATCAGCTGGACAATCCTCTCAAGATCGCTGAAACCAAGCGTGATATTGCCCGGGTGAAGACCGTTATCCGTGAAAAGGAGGAGAAGTAATATGGAAGAGAAAAGAGTTTCCTCCCGCAAGGTCAGAGTTGGCAAGGTTATCTCCGACAAGATGGACAAGACCGTGGTCGTGGCCATCGAGGATCGTGTCGCTCACCCTCTGTATAAGAAGATCGTCGGCCGCACCTACAAGCTGAAGGCCCACGACGAGGAGAATACCTGCGGTGTAGGCGATATTGTTAAGGTGATGGAGACCCGCCCCCTGTCCAAGGACAAGCGTTGGCGCGTGGTTGAGATCGTTGAGAAGGCTAAGTAAGGAGGTAACCGAGAATGATTCAGCAAGAGTCTTATCTGAAGGTTGCCGATAATACCGGCGCCAAGGAGATCAAGTGCATCCGCGTTCTGGGCGGCTCTAAGGTGAAGTACGGCAACATCGGTGATGTGATCGTTGCTTCCGTCCGCAAGAGCACCCCCGGCGGTCAGGTGAAGAAGGGTGAGGTCGTCAAGGCTGTCATCGTTCGCAGCGCTAAGGGCGTGCGCCGTGCAGACGGCACCTATGTCCGCTTTGATGACAACGCTGCCGTCCTCATCAAGGACGACAAAAACCCCAGAGGTACCCGTATCTTTGGGCCCGTTGCCCGTGAGCTGCGCGACAAGGATTACATGAAGATCCTGTCCCTGGCTCCCGAAGTAGTTTAAGGAGGGGCCGAAGAATGAATAGTCTTAAAATCAAGAAGAACGACAAGGTCGTCGTCCTGTCCGGCAAGGACAGAGGCAAGACCGGCAAGGTCCTGGGCACCGTTCCCAGCGAGGCCAAGGTTGTCGTGGAAGGCATCAACATGGTCACCTGCCACATCAAGCCCCGCAAGCAGGGCGAAGAGGGCGGCATCGTGAAGCGTGAGGCTGCCATCTATGCCAGCAAGGTGCAGGTTGTCTGCCCCAAGTGCGACAAGGGCACCCGTGTGGCATTCAAGATCGCTGACGGCAAGAAGACCCGCGTGTGCAAGCACTGCGGCGCTGAGCTGTAAGAAAGGAGAGCGTAGAAAATGGCACGACTGAAAGTAAAGTATACTGAAGAAGTAGCTCCCGCTCTCTTCAAGAAGTTCGGCTACAAGTCCACCATGCAGATCCCCCGGATCGACAAGGTGGTCGTGAACGTCGGCTGCGGCGAAGCCCGCGAGAACCCCAAGGTTCTGGAAGCGGTGTGCAAGGATCTGGGCGAGATCACCGGCCAGAAGGCCATTGTGACCATCGCCAAGAAGTCCGTTGCAAACTTCAAGCTGCGCGAAGGCATGCCTGTGGGCGCAAAGGTCACTCTGCGCGGCGACAAGATGTGGGAGTTCCTGGATCGTCTGTTCAACGTGGCTCTGCCCCGTGTCCGTGACTTCCGTGGCATCAGTACCAACGCCTTCGACGGCCGCGGCAACTATGCCCTGGGTGTCAAGGAGCAGCTGATCTTCCCCGAGATCGAGTACGATAAGATCGACAAGATCCGTGGCATGGACATCGTCATCTGCACCACCGCGCAGACCGATGAAGAGGCCCGCGAGCTGCTGACTCTGGTCGGCGCTCCCTTTGAACGCTGATTAGGAGGAGAAAAAAATGGCAAAGAAGTCTATGATCCTGAAGCAGCAGGCTCCCGCTAAGTTCTCCACCCGTAAGTACAACCGCTGCAAGCTGTGCGGCCGTCCCCACGCCTACCTGCGTGACTACGGCGTGTGCCGTGTCTGCTTCCGCACCCTGGCTTACAAGGGCGAGATCCCCGGTGTCCGCAAAGCTTCCTGGTAAATTTTTTCCGCCATACTTCGTTGGCGCGGCTCGGCGTACACAAAGTACGCCTTCGCCTTGCCGCCTCGTCTGACGAAAAAAATTCCAACTCCGATACTGCTCGTTATAATAGGAGAGCAGCGTCCTGCGTGAGAATGTTCTCCGCAAAACCGTGTCCAAGAGCGTAGGTGACGCTCTGGCAATAAAAGGATGGCGAAAGGTCACTGTTAATTAAACATCGGCTTCCGGTGCGCTAAATTAGCAGTGATACCTCGCTGCCTGAACAGGGAATTTCCCTGTAACTCTAAATTAGGAGGATAATTTACTATGCACATCACTGATCCTGTTGCCGATATGCTCACCCGTATTCGCAACGCAAACAACGCCAAGCACGAGACCGTGGATGTCCCCGCTTCCAACATGAAGAAGAGCATTGCTCAGATCCTGCTGGACGAGGGCTACATCAAGGCATTCCAGATCATTGACGACGGCACCCAGGGCACCATTCACATTACCCTGAAGTACAACGCCGGCAAGGAGAAGGCCATCACCGGTCTGCGTCGTGTATCCAAGCCCGGCCTGCGTGTGTATGTGGGCACCGATGAGCTGCCTCGGGTTCTGCGCGGCCTCGGCATCGCAATCGTATCCACTTCCAAGGGCGTCATGACCGACAAGGCTGCTCGCGCGGCTCACGTCGGCGGCGAAGTCCTGGCATTTGTTTGGTAAGGAGGTATTTGAACAATGTCTAGAATTGGTAGAATGCCCATTACCGTACCCGCCGGTGTGGAGGTTTCCATCGCTGCGGGCAATGTTGTCACCGTCAAGGGCCCCAAGGGCACTCTGGTGCAGAATCTGCATCCCGAGATGATCCTGGAGCAGGAAGGCAACATCATCAACGTTAAGCGTCCCTCCGACGACAAGACCCACTGCGCACTGCACGGCATGACCCGCGCTCTGCTGCACAACATGGTCGTTGGCGTCAGCGAAGGCTTCAAGAAGGAGCTGGAGATCAACGGCGTGGGTTACCGCGCCGAGAAGAAGGGCAACGAGCTGGTCATGAACCTGGGCTATTCCCATCAGGTCATCGTGCCCGAGATCGAGGGTATCACCATCGAGGTTCCCGCTCAGAACAAGGTCGTCATCCTGGGTGCAGACAAGCAGAAGGTCGGTCAGTTCGCTGCCGAAGTCCGCGAGAAGCGTCCTCCCGAGCCTTATAAGGGCAAGGGCATTAAGTATGTCGATGAAGTCATCCGCCGCAAGGTCGGTAAGACCGGCGCCAAGAAGTAAGGAGGTGTGCCGATATGATTAAAAGACCCAATACCAACGCTCAGCGTCTCAAGCGCCACAAGAGAGTGCGCGCCAAGGTTTTCGGCACCGCCGAGAGACCCCGTCTGAATGTTTTCCGCAGCGAGAAGAACATCTATGCCCAGGTGATCGACGATGTGGCCGGCAACACGCTGGTTTCTGCGTCCTCTCTGGATAAGGCCATCGAAGGCAACGGCGGCAACAAGACCGCAGCCCGTGCTGTGGGCAAGCTGGTTGCCGAGCGCTGCAAGGCAAAGGGTATCGATACCGTCGTGTTTGACCGTGGCGGCTATCTGTATCACGGCCGTGTGGCCGAGCTGGCCGAGGGTGCCCGCGAGGGCGGCCTGGAATTCTAAGAGAGGAGGATAACTGACAATGGCAAGATTTGAAAGAGAACAGAGCGAATATATCGAAAAAGTAATTGCTACCAACCGTGTATCCAAAACGGTTAAGGGCGGTCGTGTCATGAAGTTCTCCGCTCTTATGGTCGTGGGCGACGGCAAGGGCAAGGTCGGTTTCGGCCTGGGCAAGGCCGCCGAGGTTCCCGAGGCCATTCGCAAGGGCATTGAGGATGCTAAGAAGAACATGATCCAGGTTTCTCTGTCCGGCAGCACCATTCCTCACGAGGTCATCGGTGAGGCAGGCGCGGGCCGTGTGCTGATGAAGCCCGCCGCACCCGGTACCGGCGTCATCGCCGGCGGTCCCGTGCGTATCATTATGGAAGCAGCCGGGGTGAAGGATATTCGTACCAAGTGCCTGCGTTCCAACACCGCAGTCAATGTTGTCGCCGCCACCTTCGAGGGCCTGAAGGCTCTGCGCACCCCCGAGCAGGTTGCCAGAACCCGCGGCAAGAGCGTGGACGAGATCGTGGGCTAAGGAGGAGTTTGAAAATGGCTAATCTGAATATCAAGCTCGTCAAGAGCCTCAACGGCCGCCTGGAAAAGCACATTGCAACCGCTCATTCCATGGGCCTGCGCAAGATCGGTGATACCACCGTTCAGCCCGACAACGCTCAGACCAAGGGTAAGATCGCCAAGATCGGCTATCTGCTCCAGGTCACCGAAGTAGAATAAGGAGGTGCGAGAGAATGAAACTGAATGAACTGTCTCCCGCAGTTGGCTCCACTAAGGAAGCCTATCGCAAGGGCCGCGGCGCCGGCTCCGGTAACGGCAAGACTGCCGGCCGTGGCCACAAGGGTCAGAAGGCCCGCTCCGGCGGCGGCACCCGCATCGGCTTTGAAGGCGGTCAGATGCCTCTGGCCCGCCGCATCCCCAAGCGTGGTTTCAACAACATTTTCGCTAAGCCCCTGGAGATCATCAACCTGTCCGCTCTGAATAAGTTCGAGGACGGCGAGACTGTGAACGCAGAAGCTCTGCTGGCCAAGGGCATCCTGAGCAAGTGCGAGTATGGCTTCAAGGTTCTTGGTAACGGCACTGTTACCAAGAAGGTGAATGTTCAGTCCGCTGCTTTCTCTCAGGCTGCTAAGGACGCGATCGAAGCAGCAGGAGGAAAGGCAGAGGTGATCTAAGGTGATTCAGACGATCCGCAAGGCCTGGGCCATCCCCGAACTGCGCAAGAAAATCATCTTCACCGCACTGATCCTTCTGATCTTCCGCATCGGCAATGCCATTCCGGTCCCCTATGTGGACACCAAGCTGCTGGCTGATTATATCAATCAGCTCAGCACCACCGTCCTGGGCCTGTACAACGTCATGTCCGGCGGCGCCTTTGCCGAAGCAACCGTCTTTGCACTGGGCGTGCAGCCCTACATCAACAGCTCCATTATTATCCAGCTGTTGACCATTGCCATTCCCGCTTTGGAGCGCCTGGCAAGAGATGGCGGCGAAGAGGGCAAGAAGAAGATCCAGTCCATCACCCGCTATGCCACCGTGGCCATCGCCATCCTGCAGGGTTGGGGCTACTATATGCTGATGAAGAATTACGGCATCCTTGGCGAACATACCGGCGTCTGGCCTGCCCTGGTCATCATTGCATCCTTCATTGCAGGCTCCTCCTTCGTCATGTGGATGGGCGAGCAGATCACCGAGTTTGGTATCGGCAACGGCATCTCCATCATCCTGTTTGCGGGCATTCTGTCCCGTGTGCCCAGCATGGTTTCTTCCATGATCTCCGGTCTGCAGGCCGGATCTCTGGCTTGGTGGGCAGCGGTGCTGGTGGTTATCGGTATCCTGGCTCTGGTGGTACTCATCACCTGGGTCAACGGCGCCGAGCGCCGCATCCCGGTGCAGTATGCCAAGCGTCAGGTGGGGCGTAAGATGTACGGCGGCCAGTCCTCCACCCTCCCCATGAAGGTGAATATGTCCGGCGTTCTGCCCATCATATTTGCCCAGTCCATCGCCATGATCCCCTCCACCATTGCGGCTTTCTGCCCGCAGCCTGAAGAGGGAACTTTCTGGTATGGCTTCCTGAACGCCATCGACACCAAGTCGGTGCTGTATATGATCTTCTATTTCCTGATGATCATTGGTTTCAGCTATTTCTATTCCACCATTCAGTTCAATCCCATTGAGATCTCCAACAATCTGAAGAAGAACGGCGGCTTCATTCCCGGCTTCCGTCCGGGCAAGCCCACCGCGGACTTCATCAAGAAGGTGCTCAATAAGGTCACTCTGTTTGGTGCCATCTATCTGGGTGTTGTGGCCATCCTGCCTCTCATCATCGGCAAGGCTGTCAACAATCCCTCCCTGTCCATCGGCGGTACCTCCGTTATCATCGTTGTGGGTGTTGCGTTGGAGACCGTTCAGGCGCTGGAGTCCCAGATGCTGATGCGTCAGTATAAGGGCTTCTTAGAGTAAGAGGTGTTTATATGAAACTGATCCTTTTAGGTGCCCCGGGTGCGGGTAAGGGAACGCAGGCTGATATTCTCAAGGTTAAGCTGAATATCCCCACCATCTCCACGGGTAACATTCTGCGTGCAGCCGTGAAAAACGGCACTCCTACCGGCCTCAAGGCCAAAGAGTACATGGACGCGGGCAAGCTGGTGCCGGATGAAGTCATCATCGGCATCATCAATGAGCGCCTGCAGGAACCGGATTGCGCCAATGGGTTCATTCTGGACGGCGTGCCCCG
Organism: Clostridiales bacterium; assembly: GCA_004557655.1. Lineage (GTDB taxonomy): Bacteria > Bacillota > Clostridia > Oscillospirales > Oscillospiraceae > Vescimonas. The sequence goes on from SFGJ01000002.1 coordinate 112,342, forward strand.
CACCATCGCCCAGGCCGAGGCCATGGAGCGCTCCGGCATCAGCTTCGACGCTGTGGTTGCCATCGAGGTTTCCGATGACACCATCGTCGCCCGCATGGGCGGCAGACGTGTCTGCGAGAGCTGCGGCGCCAGCTATCATATCGTGAATGTTCCCCCCAAGAAAGAGGGCGTTTGCGATGTGTGCGGCGGCAAGCTCGTGCAGCGCAGAGATGATAATCCCGAGACGGTCCGTGACCGTCTGGCGGTTTATCATAAAGAAACAGAACCTCTCAAGGGTTTCTACGAGGCCCGTGGGATTCTGAAAACTGTGGAGGACCAGTCCACCGTGGCCGGTACGACACAGGCGATCCTGGCGGCTTTGGGGAGATAAGCTATGATCACCCTGAAATCTGCCCACGAGATCGAAGCGATGCGCCTGGCGGGAAAAATTACCGCGGCTGCCCGGGCCTTGGCTCGGGAAATGGTAAAGCCCGGCGTAACAACCCAACAAATTGACAAGGCAGTGTTTCATTTCATCCGGGAGCAAGGGGCGACCCCTTCCTTCCTGCACTACAATGGTTATCCGGCCAGTGTATGCGTCAGCGTCAACGATGAGATCATCCACGGCATCCCCGGCAATCGGGTGCTGCAGGAGGGTGACATTGTCAGCGTGGATGTGGGCGCATACATCGGCGGCTACCATGGTGACTGCGCCGGCACCTACCCCTGCGGCCGGGTGTCGGAGGAGGCCATGCGGCTCATCCGAGTGACTCAGGATTCCTTCTTCGAGGGGATGAAGTTCGCCCGGGAGGGCTATCGCCTGTCGGATATCTCTGCGGCAGTGCAAACTTATGTGGAGGCAAACGGCTTTTCCGTGGTCCGGGAATATGTGGGCCACGGCATCGGCCGGAATATGCACGAAGCGCCTGAGGTGCCCAATTACGGCAAGCCCGGCCACGGCCCGCGTCTTCTGCGGGGCATGACCCTCGCCGTAGAACCCATGGTCAACGCAGGCACCGCCGCCATCCGGCAAATGAGCGATGGCTGGACGGTGAAAACCGCTGATGGCAAATATGCCGCCCACTATGAGAACACCATCTTGATCACCGCCGGCGATCCGGAGCTTCTGACGGATCCCGAGAAGTCGTTGGTGTAAGCTATGGACATTGTCAGATCCAACATCGTAAAATCAACTGCCGGCCGGGACGAGGGAGATTTCTTCTTCGTGCTGGACACCCAGGGGGAATTCCTCCTGCTGGCAGACGGCAAGAGCCGCCGTGTGGAGAAGCCTAAGAAGAAAAAGCGCAAGCATGTATCTTTTGCGGGGGAGAGCCACAGCGTGGTTGCCGACAAGATCAGGAGCAGCGAAAAAATCACAAATAGTGAGCTTCGTAAAGCCTTAGCTGCCTATACAGGCAGCGGTAATCAAGACCAGGAGGGATTATAGCTTGGCAAAATCCGATATGATCGAAGTGGAAGGCGTAGTGGTTGAATCCCTGCCCAACACCACATTCCAGGTAGACATTGGAAATGGACACACCATATTAGCGCATATTTCCGGAAAGCTCAGAATGAATTTCATCAGGATTCTGCCCGGTGACAAGGTGACAGTGGAGATGTCGCCCTATGATCTGACCCGGGGCCGGATTACCTGGCGTAGTAAGTAGGAGGTTTATCAAAATGAAAGTAAGACCGTCCGTGAAGCCCATGTGCGAGAAGTGCAAAGTGATCCGTCGCAAAGGCCGTGTCATGGTCATTTGCGAGAATCCGAAGCATAAGCAGAGACAGGGCTAAGAAGAAATTGGAGGTGCTTTAAAAGTATGGCACGTATTGCCGGTATTGACCTGCCCAAGGATAAGCGAATCGAAATCGGTTTGACCTATATCTATGGTATTGGCAGAAAGAGCGCACAGGACATCCTGGCGCAAACAGGCATCAACCCCGACACCCGCGTGAAGGATCTGACGGAGGCTGACGAGGCCAAGCTCCGTGAGGTCATTGACCAGAGCTACACCGTGGAAGGCGATCTGCGCCGTCAGGTAGCCCTGGACATCAAGCGTTTGACCGAGATCGGCTGCTATCGTGGTATGCGCCATCGTCGCGGCCTGCCCGTCCGCGGTCAGCGCAGCAAGACCAACGCCCGCACCCGCAAGGGTCCCAAGAAGACCATTGCCAACAAGAAGAAGTAAGGAGGGAAGATAGAATATGGCTAATGCTAAGACCGGCAAGAAGGTTATCCGCCGTCGCCGTGAAAAGAAGAACATCGAAAAGGGCCAGGTCCATATCCGTTCTTCCTTCAACAACACTATGGTAACCGTTACCGACGCGCAGGGCAACGCCCTGTCCTGGGCCTCCTCCGGTGGTCTGGGTTTCCGCGGCAGCAAGAAGTCCACGCCCTTCGCCGCCCAGAGTGCAGCAGAGACTGCTGCCAAGGCCGCCATGGAGCATGGTCTGAAGACCGTTGAGGTCTTTGTCAAGGGCCCCGGCCAGGGCCGTGAGGCTGCCATCCGCGCGCTGCAGGCCGTGGGTCTGGAAGTGACCATGATCAAGGATGTCACCCCCATCCCCCACAATGGCTGCCGCCCCCCCAAGCGTCGTCGTGTGTAATCGGAACAAGGAGGATAAATAGACTATGGCTAAGAATATGCAGCCTATCGCCAAGCGTTGCAAGGCGCTGGGTATCTCTCCTGCTGTCATGGGTTACGCCAAGAAGGAGACCAAGCGCAACCCCGGCGGCCAGATGAGAAAGAAGAAGAGCGAGTATGCCATCCAGCTCAATGAGAAGCAGAAGGTCAAGTTCGTCTATGGCATTCTGGAGAAGCAGTTCCGTATGTACTACGAGAAGGCTTCCGCCATGTCCGGCAAGACCGGCGAGAATCTTCTGACCCTGGTTGAGCGCCGTCTGGACAATGTGGTTTATCGTCTGGGCTTTGCCATGACCCGCCGTGAAGCCCGTCAGCTGGTAAGCCACGCCCACTTCACCGTCAACGGCAAGAAGGTAAACATTCCTTCCTATCTGGTGCGTGTGGGTGATGTGATCGAGGTCAAGGAGAGCAGCCGCTCCTCCGTGGCCTTCAAGCGTTTCACTGCAGAGGATGCTCCTCTGGTCACCGTTCCCACCTGGCTGGAGCGTGACAAGAACGCGCTGAAAGGCACCGTAACCAGAATGCCCGCTCGTGATGACATTGATATGCCCATCGAGGAACACCTCATCGTCGAGCTGTACTCCAAGTAATAGGGTCGAGACCCTCAAACTGAACTGGAATCGAATACGGTGCGGAACGTTGTTTCGCCCAACTGAAATGAAGGAGGGTACTGCATGATCGAAATTGAGAAGCCCCAGATCGAGTGTATCGAAACACCTGGCGATGCTTCCTATGGAAAGTATGTGATCGAACCCCTGGAGCGTGGCTATGGAACGACTTTGGGCAATGCCCTGCGCCGCATCCTGCTCTCTTCTCTGCCCGGCACGGCAGCCACCAGCATAAAGATCGCCGGCGTCCAGCACGAGTTCTCCACCGTCCCCGGTGTCAAGGAGGATGTGACGGAGATCGTCCTGAACATGAAAAACCTGCTGACCAAGCTGCACTGCGAAGGAACCAAAACCGTCTATATTGAGGCCTCCGGCCCCTGTGAAGTCACCGCCGGCGATATCAAGCCCGACGGCGAGGTGGAGATCCTCAATCCCGAGCTGCACATTGCGACTCTGGATGTGGGCGCTGTGTTGAGCATGGAAGTGACCTTGAGCCACGGTCGCGGCTATGTGTCTGCTGACCGGAACAAGGCCATGCGTCCCGGCATCATCGGCGTCATCCCCATTGACTCCATCTACACCCCTGTGTACAAGGTCAACTACACGGTGGAGAAGACCCGTGTGGGCAACATGACCGACTTTGACAAGCTGACGCTGGAGGTATGGACGGATTCCACCATCTCCGCCCGGGATGCTGTGTCTCTGGGCGCCAAGATCCTCTGCGACCACTTTGCTCTGTTCACGGATCTGTCCGACAATGTGGGCGGCGAGCCTGTTATTGTGGAGAAGTCCAGTGACGACCAGAGCAAGCAGCTACAGATGACCATTGAAGAGCTGGATCTGTCTGTGCGCAGCTTCAACTGCCTCAAGCGTGCCAACATCAACACCGTGGAGGATCTGATCTCCAAGACGGAAGATGAGATGATGAAGGTCCGCAACCTGGGACGCAAGTCTCTGGAGGAAGTCATCAACAAACTGGCCATGATGGGTCTGTCCCTGGCCGGAGAAGAAAACAACTAACCTGCGCCGTGCAGCGCAGTAGATCCTTACAAGGAGGAAACAGAAATGCCCGGAACTCGTAAGCTCGGTAAAACTACCGATCAGCGCATGGCGATGCTCCGTCAGCAGGTCACCGATCTTCTGGATAACGGCCGTATGGAAACCACCATTACCCGTGCCAAGGAGATCAAGCCCCTGACTGAAAAGATGATTACCCTGGGCAAGAAGGGTGATCTGGCAGCCTATCGCCAGGCTTTGAGCTTCATCACCAAGGAAGATGTTGTGCACAAGCTGTTCAAGGAGATCGCTCCTGAGTATGCAGAGCGCAACGGCGGCTATACCCGCATTGTCCGCACCGGCGTCCGCCGCGGCGATGCTGCCGAGACCGCTGTCATCGAACTGGTCAAGTAAGCGCAGTCTAAAAATAAAAAGCCCTTTGCTATGATTCTGCGTCATAGCAAAGGGCTTTTTTACAATAAAGCCTTGTGCAGCCGGATCCCGCCGCACTCCTTGTCCCGCCTGTACTCCGCGCAAAAAAACCCGAAGCATAGCTTCGGGTTTTTAATGGATCCAACGCAAATCACATACCGGCCGCAACCATGCAGTCCAGCACCAAAGTCAGCACTACGAACACAGCGCCCACCCACTTGGTAGCCTTGGCCAGCTTGGCGTCAATCGTGCGAGCCTTGCCCTTGGACATATAGGAATCGGCAATGCCGCCGATGGTCCCGGACAGACCCTGGCTCTTGCCGGACTGGAACAGCACGACGAGAATCAAAACAAGAGCAGCCAGCAGCTGCACAATGGTAATAGCGATCAACATTTTATCTTCCCTCCGAATTATTGTCTGCCCGTAGGCATAATATCCATCAAGCAATGCTTATAATACCATATCAATACACAAATTGCAAGTAAAATGAAAAAGAAAATAAAAAAAATAATCGAACAGTTGTTGCAATTTCCAAAATGCTGTGCTATAATACAGGGGAGAATAGTGCAGGAGGGGATCAAATGGAAAAACTCACCGCCATGCAGCAGAAAATATATGATTTTATTGCCGATGCCATCCGGAATCAGGGCTATCCGCCCTCTGTCCGTGAAATTGGGGAGGCTGTGGGGCTGAAGTCGCCCTCCACCGTCCACTTCCATGTAAAGCATCTGGAGGAACTGGGCTACATCTGTAAGAGCGGCCGCAAGGGCCGCGCCCTGACCCTGACGGAGCGCGCGGCGGCTCCTGCCGCGGCTCCCGCCGTTCCGGAGGAGCCGGAGTATAGGCCCGGCCGGGTGCCCGTGCTGGGCGATGTGGCCGCCGGCACACCCATTTTGGCCCAAGAGTGCATTGATGATTATATTTCCTTCGATACGCAGGGGCGTGACGGGGAGTTTTTTGCTCTGCGCGTCCGGGGGGAATCCATGCTGAACGCCGGCATTTTGCCTGGGGACCTGGTGGTGGTCCACCGGCAGCCCACGGCACAAAATGGTGAGATCGTGGTGGCCTTGCTGGAGGACGAGGCCACGGTGAAGCGTCTTTCCCGCAGGAATGGCGAGGTGTGGCTTCTGCCGGAAAATGAGAATTACAGCCCCATTGACGGCCGCTATGCCTCCATTTTGGGTAAGGTTGCCGCTGTCCTGCGCACCTATTCGTAACGGATACAAAACAATCCCCGTCAGCGTCTTGCGCTGACGGGGATACATTTTTTATGCGAATTACAGGCCAAAACCGGGAAGATTCAGGCCGCCTGTGAGGCTCTGCATACTGTTCTCCATGGCCTCCTCCGCCTGACGCATGGCCTCGTTCACGGCGGAAATCACCAGATCCTGCAGCATTTCCACATCCTCCGGATCCACAGTCTCCGGCTGAATGGACAGCTCCGTGAGCTGCCGCTTACCGCTGACCGTGGCCTTTACCACGCCGCCGCCCGCGGTAGCGGAAAAGAATGCGTTCTCCACATCCGCCTGCGCCTTTTCCATCTCCTGCTGCATCTTCAGGATCTTCTGCTGCATTTGCTGCTGTTGGCGCATCATCCCGGCGCCGCCGGTGAAGCCGCCTCTTGCACTGTAACCCTTTGCCATAATTCTTTCGCTCCTTACTTGATGTTAAAGTTATCCAGCCGGCTGCCCTCGGCCAGTAATTCGGTCATGCGGTCCACACCCGCCGAAGGGCTTTCCCACGGGGGGCTCTGCCGGGGCGGGGCGCCCTTGGATTCTTCGGTGCATTTCCGGGGTGTCGTACCGGTGTTTTGATGGGGCGAAGCAGGGGATTCGCCATGCTGCGCACCTGTGTTTTTACCCTGTCCCAGGGTAAACAGCACCCGCACCGGGCAGCCTGCCTCCTCCCCGGTGACGGACTCCAGAACGGTGACGACCTCCGGGCAATCCAGATAGTTTTTCACCATTTCGTCCCGGCAGGCAACGGTCAGAACGCCGTCTGTGAGAGTTCCGGAGGCGCCATTGAGGAAGACACGCTTGTCCATCCGCAGCGCGCCTTTGTAGCGGTTCTGCAGCCGCTTCCAAATGTCATCATCCCCTGGGGCCGGTTTACTCTCCGGCTTCGGAGCGGCTGTTTTTTCCGGCATTTCCGGCTTCGCCTCACGGGGCTTATCCTCCGGGGCGGGCACGGACCTTTCGGCAGGGGCGGCCGTTTTCACGCCCTTGGAGGCGGGGACTTCCGCCACGGCAAATCCTTTGGCCGCCGCCCGCTCCAGCTTTTCCATCCGGGCGTTCAGGGCCGACAGGTCACCGCACAAGGTCTCGTCGCACAGCTTCATCAGACACAGCTCCGCTTCGGTGCGCAGATTACCGCTACCGTTGCAGGCGGCGAGGGCCTGGCCCAGCACATCCAGCATGAAGATCAAACGGTTGCCGGATACCAAAGCCCCAAGTCTATCAAGGGTTTTCTCGTCATACAGCCCTGTCAGCAGGGTGCTGCCGCCCTGCGGGGCGGCGCTGCGAATCAACAGATCCCGGCACAGGTCCGAAAGTTCCCGCAGCAGGGCCGCAATGTCCTTGCCGTCCCGGTAGAGCTTATCAAAAAGCAGCAGGGCGTCCTGCACATTACGCCGCAAAATTAACTCCACAAGCTGGGTGGTCTGCACACCGCCGGCCAGACCCAGCAGATCCAGAATGGCGGCGCTGTTCAGCGTTCCCTCGTAGCTGCGGCACTGGTCCAGCAGGCTCAGCGCATCCCGCATGGCGCCATTTGCCATCCGGGAGAGGATGTCAGATCCATCCGCAGTCAGGTCAATGGCTTCTTCTTTGGCAATGCTAAGAAGCTGGTGGGAAATGTCCTGCGGCAGGATTCTCTTGAAGGAGTACCGCTGGCATCGGGAGAGTATTGTGGCCGGGACCTTGTGCAGTTCCGTGGTGGCCAGAATGAACACCAGATGCTCCGGAGGCTCCTCCAGAATTTTCAGCAGTGCGTTGAAAGCCGGGGTGGAGAGCATGTGCACCTCGTCGATGATATACACCCGTTTTTTCAGCACCGAGGGGGTATACACCGCCTCCTCCCGGAGGGCGCGGACATTGTCCACGCCGTTGTTGCTGGCGGCATCCAGCTCCGTGATGTCCAGCAGACGGCCCTGATCAATGCCCCGGCAGGCCTCGCACCGGTTGCAGGGGGCGCCGTCAAGGGGGGCAAGGCAGTTGATGGCCTTGGCCAGGATCCGGGCGCAGGTGGTCTTGCCGGTGCCCCGGGTGCCGGTGAAGAGATAGGCGTGGCCGGTGCGACCCTCCGCCACCTGCCGCTGCAGCGTGTCGGTGATATGCTTTTGCCCCACCACCTGGGAAAAGGTGATGGGCCGCCACTTGCGGTAAAGCGCCTGATACATGGGCTATCCCTCCCCTAATAAAACTGTCCTCCCCATGAAGCCACAGAGCCGGCGCCCTTGCGGCACATGGATGATCCCTCTTAATGCTGCTCGGTTCCCCGCCTGACATGATTCGTGGGTATCCATTGCGCAAGACCGGCTCCGCAGCTTCACACGGAGGACTGTCAACAGCAGTATTTTACTACAAATCCGACCTCTTGGCAACAGGAAAAACGCAGATACCCGTCGCGGCACAAAAAATTCACAATGGAAACCTTGCTTTTTTTGCAAAAAAGGCTATTATTAATAGGATGAATTCTCTTTTGTCATGCAATTTTTGAAAGGAAGCGTAGGTTATGACGAAAATTGATATTGTGTCCGGTTTTTTGGGCGCAGGGAAGACGACCCTCATTAAGAAGCTGCTGGCGGAGGCCTTTTCGGGGGAAAAGCTGGTGCTCATTGAAAACGAGTTCGGAGAGATCAGCATTGACGGCGGATTCCTGAAGGAGTCCGGCGTACAGATCAGCGAGATGTCCTCCGGGTGCATTTGCTGCTCGCTGGTGGGGGATTTCGGCAAGGCACTGGTGGATGTGCAGAAGCAGTTTGCCCCGGACCGCATCCTCATTGAGCCCTCCGGTGTGGGTAAGCTGTCGGATGTGATCCTGGCGGTGGAAAACACTGTGAAGGATGTGCCGGAGATGAAGCTGAACTCCTTCGTCACCGTGGCGGACGCCTCCAAGGTGAAGGTATACATGAAGAATTTCGGTGAGTTCTACAACAACCAGATTGAGACTGCCGGCACTATTATTTTAAGCCGCACCCAGAAGGTCAGCCCCGAGAAGCTGCAAGCCGCCGCAGCGCTGCTGCGGGAGAAGAACCCGGACGCGGCCATCATCACCACGCCCTGGGATGAGCTGAGCGGCAAAACCATTCTCGCCGCCATGGAGAAGGTGTCTCTGGCGGACGAGCTGATGGAGCGCATCCGGGCAGAGCATGAGGCGGAGGAAGAGGAGCACCACCACCATGCCCATGAGGATGAGGAGCATGAGCACCACCATCACGATGACCATGATGGGGACGAGCATGACCATCATCACGACCAGGAAGAGGGTGCGTGCTGCCATGAGGCCCATCATGATCATGACCATGATCACGACGGGCATGAGCACCACCATCATGACGGCGGGGAGTGTGACGATCCCCACTGCGCCTGCCACCATCATCACCACCATGCCGACGAGGTGTTCACAAGCTGGGGCGCGGAGACCCCCAAGACCTTCACCGAGACGGACATCCGCCGGATCCTCGCGGAGCTGGATACCGGCGCCTACGGCGCCATCCTCCGGGCCAAGGGCATTGTGCCCACAGAGGGCGGCAAGTGGCTGCACTTTGACTATGTTCCCCAAGAGCATGAGGTGCGCTTCGGCGCGGCGGACTACACCGGCCGGCTGTGCGTCATCGGCTCCAAGCTGGACGAAGGCAAGCTGAAGACCCTGTTCAGCCTGTAAGGGAGAAAGAGCAAGTATGGATATTCCCGTATATCTCATCGCCGGATTTCTGGACGCCGGCAAAACAGAATTTATTAACGGCATTCTCCGGGACGGTTTTGCCGCCGAGGACCGCACTCTGCTCATTTGCTGCGAGGAAGGCGAGGAGGAGTACGATCCCAAGGCGCTGAACAATGTGTTCACCTACACCGTGGAGGATCAGGCTGAGCTGACCGTCGAGCTGCTGAAAAAGCTGGAGAAGCAATATAAGCCCAAGCAGGTCATTATAGAGTACAACGGCATGTGGATGATGGAGCCGCTGTACCGCCAGGCGCTGCCGGGAAACTGGGTGCTGTATCAGATCATCTGCCTCATGGACGCCCACACCTTTGAGCCGTACCTGAAAAACATGGGGCAGCTGGTGATGGAGAAGGTGTCCAACGCCGATATGCTTATCTTCAACCGCTGCAACGAACAGCTCCGCTCCCAGCTACGGACCAAAAATCTGCGCATGGCCAACCGCCGGGCAGACATCTATCTGGAGAACGAGGACGGCACCAGCGAGGAGTATGTCACCGAGGACATGATGCCGTTTGACCTGTCATCGGGGCATCTGGAGGTGGCGGACGAGGACTACGGCATTTGGTATGTGGATCTCATGGATCACCCGGAGCGTTACGAGGGGGTCACGGTGACCTTCAAGGCGCTGATGTGCCACTCCAAGAAGTACAAGGGCATTGACTGCCCGGGCCGCTTTGCCATGGTGTGCTGCGAGAACGACATGCAGTTCCTGGCTCTGGTGTGCAAGGGCCAGGGCATGGACCGCTTTAAGAACCGGGACTGGGTGAAGATCCATGCTACGGTGAAAAAGGAAGACTGCGTGGCCTACCAGGGCCAGGGGCCGGTGCTGTATGTGGACCGAATCAGCGCCTGCCAGAAGCCGGAGCAGGAGACGGTGTCCTTTTAATGCCGGGGGATTTGGACCGGTCTTACAATGACAAAAATAGCCGCACGGGGTATACTCCGTGCGGCTATTTTTTATAAATCGTGGATGTCACGCAGCAGATCCTCTAACGGCAGACGGCGGAGGGTATCCTCCAAAGAATGCTCCGGGGCAGGAGGCTGGGGCGCTTCCTCTGCGGGGGAGACAGCGGATTCCGGCTTTTCCGTGGGCTCCGCTGCAGCTTTTTCGGCAGGTTCTTCCGAGGTCGGTCCGTCTTCCGGCACGGAAGGCTCATCCTCGGGTTCGGCGGGGGAATTTTCTTCCGGCTGCTGCGGTTCCGGCTGGGAGGGGGCTTCCTCCGCAGGCTGCTCCGGTTCCTCGGGGGTGGGCATCTCCTCGGCGGCAGGTGTTTCAGCCGGCGGCTGCTCCCCGGGAGCGGCAGGGGCCTCCGCAGGCACCTCGGTGGCCGGCAGGCGCAGCTTCTTGCCACGGCTGATACACACGGCGGCCAGAATGATCACCAGCAGCAGTAAAACAGCCGCCGCGCCGCCGGCAATGTACACATACAGTATAGGCACACGCATCGTCCGGCCGTCGTCGGTAAAGACGGCGCCGCTGAAACGCTGCAATGTACCGCTCTGAGAATCATAGGTATGGCAGCCATAGTTCCCGTCGGCATCCATGAGGTAGAGGACGCAGAAGTCCTGCAGGGAGGCATCCCGGTATTTCCAGCCCTTGAGGATGTGGCCGAAGGCCTCCACATCGCAGAGGGTGAGGCCGGGGATGGATTCCTTTTCGGCGGGAACGCCGGTATAGACATAGGTGGTGGCCCCGCAGACGATGGGCAGATAGGGAGACTGCACGCCTTCGGCTTCATCATAAAGGTAGAAGCCTGCCGCCAGGGTGTCCTGATTCACCAGATACAGCAGCATCTGTCCGGCGGCGTTGGTCCAGGCGGGGAGCTCCTCACCGCTGTAGGGCACGGTGGTGGGGCTGAAGCCCGCGGGAGGCGTGACACCGTCAGTGTCCTGCATAACACCCAGGCTCTCGCCATTCAAGCTGAAGAACACCGTGGGCTCCCGGGCCACCTTGACGGTGATGTTGTAGGTTTTGGCGGAGCTGTCCTCGGCGGTGACCACAACGGCCACCTTATTTTCCCCGCCCTGCAGCGCCACTTCTCCGTCACCCTGCACCGTGGCCTTGGAGTCCGAGGGGGTGGCGGTGAAGGTGATCTGATTCGTTCTCAGCGGCAGGGAGAGGGTGTAGTCCGTGATGGTCGGATCAAAGGCGGGGGTCAGCTCACCGGCGCTGACGGTGAGGGAGGCGAGGGCGTTGTTGCCGCTCTTGCCCGGGGTGCTGGGGGTGTAGTCCGGCTCGCTGTCATCAGGCTCGGAGGCGGAAACGATGGACACCGAGGCGCTGCCGGAGGGTGTTTCATTGCCGTTCCCGTCCATGGAAAAGGAGCCCTTGGAGATCCAAACCGTCCCCGTGCCGGTGTCATTGGCCCGGAACACAAGCTGATTGACGCGGTTCTCCCCCTCGAAGCCCATGGGATCCAGGTCGCCGGACTCCCATGTGAGGTTAGCGGAATAGGCCACGGAATAGGTCCACACCTTGCACCCGGCGGGCACGGTGATGGTAAAGGCCACGGTACGGCCCACGCTGACGGTGCTCTGCCCGGCGGAAACCGAAAAGGATGCGGCGTGGCTCACCTGCACCGTTGCAAGGAGCATGGCGCACAGCAGCGCAAGGCTGACAAAATATTTTTTCAGTAGTTTCATAGCTCACCTATTCATTTCTGCACGATGTTTGTCTTGCCCAAAATGTGATTCTTAATGGACAGCAGTGTCGTTGCTCCGATGGCTTTGCCGGAGAACTGAACCGCCCTGGCATAAGCGCCCGAAAGCGCCTTCTTTTCCAAAATGTGGTTCTTCACCGCCAGCAAGTCTGTGGCCGCGATCCTACCGTCACCATCGGCATCGCCATACACCACGCAGGTGTAGGTATAGGTCCCGGCGGCGTCCTGGATGGTCAGCACCTGGCCGGTAGCGACCAGGGCACTGCCCGCAACGGCCTCTCCCCTGGCGGTGACGGTGACGGTGGCATTCTTATTCACCGACTTGATCTGAGAAATCAGGCTCTGCACAGGGGTGCCCAGGGTGAAGCCGGAGAGGTAGGAGTCCGACAGCCGCAGATTCAGCTCATTCACATAGTCATAGTTCCCAGAGGGACCGGGGTCCGGCTCGGGATTGGGCTCGGGATTGGGCTCAGGTTCAGGTTCGGGTTCGGGCTCCGGGTCCACATATTCATCCTCGTACCTGGCCGTGGGCAGCTTGGTCACAGCGGGCATATTCTCCAAAACGGGGACGGAGAAGGTCAGCTCCGAGTCCGCCAATCCGTTTTTCACATAGGCCTGATAGATATTCCAGCCGCCGGATAGGTAGGCGTAGGTGATGTCGGTAGCGTACTGATAGCTATAGGTATACAGGGGAGTGAAGTTGAAGCGTTGGAGGAAGGTCGTGTCCTGGCCGTCCTCTATGTAGTTACGGAAGATGAACCACGCGCCGCCCAGCAGGGCCTTGTAGCTGGTGTCCCAGCCTTTGCTTTGGGCGTAGAGAATACCGTTGTAGTTGGGATCATCGCCGTAGGCGCCGACATTGAAGAAATTATAGTATTTTTTGCCGTCGCTGAGGGGATAGCCGGTGGCGTTTTGGGTGGCACCGGTACCGATCTCATCCCGGGCCTTCACCGCCAGAAAGATGGGGCTGACCCCGGTGACGGTGACCTTCTCCAGGCTGTTGGCCGCATCGGTCTTGCCCTCGCTGCGCAGGCGCTGGATCTCCGTCTGCTTCTGCTTTTCCAGCTCCTCCTTGGACCCGGCCTTGATGAATTCGTCGATGATCTCGTCCGTGGCCCAAACGCATTTCGCCAGCACCTTCTTGATCTGCTCATGGGTCACGCTCTCGCCGCCGGAGAGCTTTTCAAAGGCAATGCAGGTGCCGTCTGTCAGGTAGGAACGGGGGTCCATGTAATAGGCCACCGTCTCCCGGCTGGCGGCGTACCAGCCCGGCTCAAACTGCCTCCACTCTCCGGTAGAGCTATCGTAAGCGCCGGGGGCCGTGGAGCGCTGGGCGGTGTCATAAGACCAATGCAGCAGCGCCCGGCCCAAGGTGGACTCGTTTTCCAGGGCCTCCTTCCAGTCCAGGCCGGTCTTGTAGGCCACAAAGGTCCACTTGCCGCCACTGGCGGCGTACAGAGCACGGAGGTAGGGCTGGTAGCTCTCCGGAAAGCCCTGCTCCTCCAGGTAGGCGCGGTAGGCGCTGTCGTCCCCGATCTCGGTGATGAAATCGCTGCGCATAAAGCCGATCTTGGTATAGCCGTTGTATGTAAAGACGATCTGGTGCCAGTTCATGCCGTCGCTGCCCTTTTGGGTGGAGACGATCCGGACATACTGGCCGCGGTAGAGACGGATGTTCTTCTGGCCGTTAAAGAGTACCGCGCTATAGGAGGTGCCGGGACCGGTGCGAACATTGATCTCGTCATCATTGACATAGGCCTCCGTGCCGGCGCCCGCCAAAACAGGGGTCACCATACCCACCAGCATAAAACACAGCAAAAAAGCCGATACGATGCGTTTTACAATATTTCGTTTTGTGGAAGAGGATTGCAAGGTGAGAACCGTCCTTTCTACCTGGCCGCCCGAAAAAAACGGGATGTGGATACTTATTCATAATAAGAATACCATAGACGGGCCGGTTTGTCCACACATCCGGGGAGAAAAAAGCAAATTTATAAGAAAAAGGAAAAAGCCGCACCTGTTTTGCCGGTGCGGCTGCGGGATCCGTGTGGCTGTAAGAGGGTCAGCCGATGGCGCTGCGGGCAAAGCTGTTGTCCACCAGCTCGTCAAAGGGCACCCAGTCGCTGCGGGTAAGCTCTCCTGCCTGCTCCATGACTGTTTCCAGCCGCTCCAGAGCGTGGCGCTCCATGACGGGAGTGCGGTTCCAGGCATCGATCTGCCGATGGCGGGCGGTGACGGCCTCCAGTTCATCCAGAGTTGTGTCCGGGAACTGATCAATGATGGCTTCTGCCACCTGACGGTCCGTGTGGTCCATGACCCACTGCTGGGCCTTGGCAATGGCATTGACAAACCGCTGGGCGGTGTCGGCGTTCGCCTGCAGCCAGCTCTTGTTGGCAAAATAGGCCGTGTAGGGGATCTCCCCGCTCTCCTGACCGATGGAGGAGAGGATATAGCCCTGACTGGCGCGCTCCACCTGTGTGGCGGTCGGCTCAAAGAGGGCCACATAGTCCCCCTCACCGCCGGTAAAGGCTCCGGCCATCATGTTAAACTGCACAGAGGTGTTCACCGTGACATCCACGCCCGGCGTGAGGCCGTGCTGCCGCATGACATATTCCAGGGTCATCTCCGGGACCCCGCCCTTGCGCCCGCCGATGACGGTCTTTCCCCGCAGATCTTCCCAGGAGAATTCACCGTCCGTACGCCCAACCAGGAACGAGCCGTCCCGCTTGGTGAGCTGGGCGATGATTTGAGGATGGTCCGCCTTACCCTGGTTATACACATAGATGCTGGCTTCCGGGCCTGCCAGCCCGATGTCCGACTGGCCGGAGACCACGGCGGTCATCACCTTGTCGGCACCCCCGCCGTTGGTCAGCTCGATCCGCAGGCCTTCCTGCTCGAAAAAGCCCTGGCTCATGGCCACATACTGGGGCGCGTAGAACACGGAGTGGGTGACTTCACTGAGCCGCACTACGGTGGCATCCCTTGCGCCGCAGGCGCACAGAATCGGTACTGTCATCAGTACGGCAAGCAACAACGCGAGTATTTTTTTCATAGTCCGTTCCCCCAAAAACGATTTAAGATTTTTTCTGCCCGCAGCACCAGACGGTACATCACCACCGCCGCCACCGCCAGGATCACCACGCTGGTCATGACCAGATCCATGTTGAACACCTGAGAGCCGTAGACGATGAGATAACCCAGTCCGGCCTGCGAGACAAGAAACTCACCCATAATGACACCCACCCAGGAGAGCCCCACATTTACCTTCAGAGTGGAAAACAGGGTGGGGGCATTGGCCGGGAACACCAGCAGCCACAGGATCTGACGGCGGCTGGCGCCCATAGAGCGCATGAGACGGATCTTCTCCTCGTCCGTGGAGAGAAAACCCTGGTACATATTCAGAATAGTGACGATCAGAGAAATGGCCAAGGTCATGACGATAATGGCTCCCTCTCCGGCCCCCATCCAGACGATGAATATGGGGCCGAGAGCCGTTTTGGGCAGGGCGTTGAGCACTACCAGATAGGGGTCTAAAATACGGGCCAGCTTCCCCGACCACCACATACACACGGCTACAGCCGTACCCAGAGCCGTGCCGGAGAGAAAACCGATGACCGTTTCACCGCAGGATACCGCTATGTGCCGCAACAGCCCGCCGCCGCGGCACAGCCCTAAAAAGGTGGCGGCCATGCGACTGGGGCTGCTGATGAGAAAGCCGTCGGACAGCCCCACACGGCAGCTCAATTCCCACAGGAGAAGAAGACCAACCAGCAGGGCGAGCTGCCACAGGAACACCTGCCGCTTTTGCCGCCGCACCGACAGAAGGTAGACCTGCCGGGAGGGAGAGGGGCTATTCATGAAAATCCAGCTCCTTCCATATGGCCTGAAAATAGGTGTGGAACGCAGCCGTGTCCCTCCGCTCCAGAGGAGAAAGGCCCTGCAGCTCAGCGAGGGTATGGACGCTCTTCACCACGGCCGGCCGGGCACTGAGAACGAAAACGCGGTCAGAGAGGCTGATGGCCTCGGAGATGTCGTGGGTTACCAGGAGGGCGGTTTTTCCCTCCTGACGGATGATGCGGCCGATGTCCGAGGACACCGTCAGACGGGTTTGAAAATCCAGGGCCGAAAACGGCTCATCCAGCAGCAGGATCTTGGGATTCGTCGCCATGGTGCGGATAAGGGCGCAGCGCTGGCGCATACCACCGGAGAGCTGGGAGGGACGCTTCTGGGCGAAATCCCACAGGCCGTAGCGCCGGAGCAAGGTGTCGGCGTAGGCCAGGGCCTCGGGGGTGCGCTTCCCGGTTATGGAAAGCCCCAGGGTCACATTGTCCCGGATGGTGCGCCAGGGAAAAAGCTGATCCCGCTGGGGCATGAAGCCGATTTTTTCGGAGGGGCCGCAGACAGGAGCACCGTCCACCTCCACGGTACCGGAGGTGAGCTTTTCCAGCCCGGATATAACGGACAGGAGCGTGGATTTGCCACAGCCGGAGGGCCCCACCACGCTGCAGAATTCCCCCGGGGCGATGTCCATATCCACCCGGCGCAGAGCCTCCACCTCGCCGTCGGGCGCCTGATAGACAAAGGACGCGCCGCGAAGATGAATCATTTGATCTGCCTCCTTTGCTGAGAGAAATGACTCTCCGTGGTCATACTATGCCGCAGGCGGGCGGGGGGTGCGGAAATCGTGGACAGGGCGGGGCATAAAAAAGGAACCGCCGGAAGCGGTTCCTTGGAGATTGGAATATTCACTTATTGACAGATGGTCTCCCGGGACGCGGCGGCGGGCACGGCATTCAGCTCCTTTATCCAGCAGCGGCGGCGCTTGTGCTGCTCCAGCGGGAAATCCTGCCACTGGGCCTGCACCTTCTCGTTCTCCTCCAGCATGGGACCGGTCTCGGCGTGCAGGATGCCCATTTTTTGGCAGCCCCGCATCACCTCGCTGAGGATGATGGCGTTGATGCCCTTGCCCTGCAGGTCAGGCCGCACGGCGATGAGCAGCAGGTCGATAGTGTCGTTCTTGCTAAATGCGCGGAGCACATGGAGCCAGCCCGTGGGGAACAAACGGCCCCGGCTCTTCTTCAGGGCCTCGGCAATGCTGGGGGCACTGACACCGAGGGCTACCAGCTCATTGTGCTGGTTCATGACAAAACAGGTCAGACGGGGGTTAATGAGAGGGGCAAATTTCCAACTGTACTTTTTGATCTGTGCCGGGGACAGCTCTACCGTGCCGTACAGCGGAGCATAGGCCTCATTTACCAGACGGAAAAACTGCTTGAGCAGAGGGATATACCCCAGACGGGTGCGCACCCGGTAGATGTGCAGCTTCTGCCGGTGCTGGACATAGTCCGAGAGCTTTTTCCAGCGGGCGATGGTCGTCTCGTCATGGGGGGCGGAGATGAGATTTTCCACCCAGTCTACATCCTTCACATAGCCCAGCGCGGCCATATGCCGCATATAGTAAGGGTGATTGTAATATGTAAAAAAGCAGCTTCGACGGTCAAAGCCTTCGATGAGCATACCCTCCCGGTCCATGTCCGTGAAGCCCAGAGGACCGTGGACGGCGCTGCAGCCCAGTTCCCGGGCCCAGTTTTCCACAGTTTCAAACAGGGCGGAAGATACCTCCGCATCGTCAATAAAGTCCACCTGCGTGAAGCGCAGACGGTTGGTGCCCCACTTCTCGTTGGCCTTGCGGCTCAGAATGGCACCGATACGGCCCACAATCTCCTCCCCGCGCAGGGCCAGCCAGCAACGGGCCTCGCAGTAGGAAAAGGCAGGGTTCTTTTTTTTGTCCCAGTCCTCCAGATCATCGCCATAGGTGGCGGGAACGAACTGAGGCACATCTTTATATAACTGATTCGGGAAGTCCACAAACCGGCGCAGCTGCCGCCGGGTGGTCACTTCAACGATGGAAACCATAGGCAATGTCCTCCTTACTTCAATAAAAACATTCTACCCTTGCGCCGGGGAAATAGCAAGTTTTTTTGTAAAATCTGCGGAAAGAATATGGAGAGGAAAAAATGTGCGAAAAAAATGAAAAAAAGCTTTTCCAAGTAATTTTTTTTTGCTATAATCTATAATAAGAAATAAATTGTCATGTAAGAATAAAAGCAAGAGGATCACAAGGAGGCATTACTATGGTTAAAATCGGTATTATTGGCTGCGGCAAGATCGCCCAGCTTCGGCACCTGCCGGAGTACAGCACCAATCCCAATGCCAAGCTGGTGGGCTACTACGATAAAAACATCGACCGGGCCGGGAAGATGGCGGAAAAATACGGCGGAAAAGTGTATGAAACCTATTTTGAGCTGCTCAATGACCCAGAGATCGATGCGGTATCCGTATGCGTGGAAAACCGGAATCATGCCGAGATCACCAATGCCGCCCTGTATGCCGGCAAGCACGTGCTGGTGGAAAAGCCCATGGCTGTGACCCTGGCGGAGTGCGAGTCCATGGTGGCGGCTGCCGAGTTTAACGGCAAGTACCTCATGGTGGGCCACAATATGCGCTTTGACCCCGTGCACCGCCGGGCCAAGGAGCTGTTGAAGAACGGCGTCATCGGCGATGTCATTACCTTCCGCACCACCATCGGCAACGCCGGCCCCGAGGGATGGTCCCCCGACAGAGACGCCTGGTTCTTCGACAAAGACAAGGCGGCCATGGGCGCACTGTCCGATCTGGGTATCCACAAGCTGGACCTGCTGCAGTACCTCACCGGACAAACGGTCATCGAGACCACCGCCAAGGTGATGACCCTGAATAAGCACGACGAAAACGGCCATCTCATCGGGGTGGACGACAACGCCCTGTGCATTCTGCGGATGAATGGCGGCGCCGTGGGCACCATGGCCGCCAGCTGGACGGTTTACGGCAATGAGTGCAACTCCACCTGCCTGTACGGCACCAAGGGCATCATGCTCATTTACAGCGATCCCGGCGCGCCTATCGTGGTGCGGGACATGAGCAACACTTCCACTTCCTACAGCTTCGAGCCCACCACACGCTCCGGCGTCATCGACGAGTTTGTGGACGCGCTGGAGCATGACCGGGAGCCTGAGGTCAGCGGCAAGAAGGCGTTGACTATCATGCGCACTATCTTTGGCAGTATGAAGTCCTCGGACATCAGCCGCACTGTGGCGGTGAACAGCACATTCGTATCCCATCTGTGAGGGTCCGATAAACCACTGCGGGGCGGTAAATCGCCCCGCATTTTTACTTTGTACAGGGGGACTTCCATTTTGGACAGAAATCTGCTATAATCGGAGAAAAATTGCAAGATAAGGAGCAAGAACCCATGAAGAAATATTTGCTGATGCTGGCGGCGGCGCTTGTGCTGGTGTGCACAGCCTGCGGGAAGGAGACGGAGACAGATCCCGGCACGCTGGATCAGGAGGAGCTTGTCACGGCCGCTACGCAGGAGCTGATCTATAAGAACGAGAAATACACTCTGCGCTTCAAGAAAAACGAGCAGGGGGACTGGCAGTGGAGGGACGACACCTCCATACCTCTGGATCAGGAGCGGATGCAGCTTTTGCTGGATGAGGTGGGGGCGCTGAATACGCTGGCACCTCTGGAAAACCCCGGAGATATAACGGCCTACGATCTGGATGCGCCGGACCGCACTTTGGAGATCAAAAACGAAGACGGCAGCGGCCTTTCCCTGCAGATCGGTTCCGCGGCGGAGGGCGGCGGATACTATATGTGCCGGGACGGCGACACTGCCAAGATCTTTGTGGTGCCGGATGCTCTGGTGCAGCTTATGGATCAGAATATCTACGATCTGGTGAAGATGCCGGTGCTGCCGGTGCTGACAGCGGATATGATCACCCACGTACAGGCCCAGGGCGGCGAGGTATCCGTTACCGTGGTGCGGGGCGAGGGAGAAAGCTGGCTGTATGAGGGGGCAAATGTGGCGGACCAGATGGCAAAGCTTACGGCAATGCTTGCCGAGGGCATGAAGCTGGAGTCCTGCGTGGACTACAACCCCAGCTCCGGCGCCCTGCCCATCTGCGGACTGACGGAGCCGGCGGTGACGGCTACCGTTAACTACATCAACGACAGAGGAGATTCCGGCAGCTTTACTCTGCAGATCGGCCTGGCTTATGGGGACGGGTACTATGCTCTGTATAACGATGTGCCCGCCATTTTCAAGGTGTCTGCCGAAACCGCGCAGGTGCTGAAAGACCTTTTGACCCTGACGGCTTGAAAAATTATCAGATCGGAAACCTCCCGGGACTTGTTCCGGGAGGTTTTTCGGTATACAATAGGGAAAAACTCGGAATGGGGAGGCGGTACGATGCGGATCCTTGTGGTGGAGGACGAAAAGCGGCTGGCGCGGAATCTGCAGGATCTGCTGCGCCGGGAGGGATACACGGCGGATGTGTGCTACGATGGTATTTCCGGACTGGACAATGCCCTGTCGGGGATCTATGATCTGATGCTGCTGGACGTGATGCTGCCGGGTCTGGACGGCTTTGCCGTGCTGGAGCGGCTGCGCGGCGGCGGCAGCGACCTGCCGGTGCTGATGCTCACCGCCCGGGGAGAGCTGTCCGAACGGGTGCGGGGACTGGACCGGGGAGCGGATTACTATCTGACCAAGCCTTTTCAGACCCCGGAGCTGCTGGCCTGTGTGCGGCTCTTGCTGCGGCGGCGCAACGGGGAGAGCGGCGGAGACGATTCCATACGATATGGCGACCTGATCCTGCAGCCGGGAACCTTTCAGGTAAGCTGCGGAGAGAGAAACGCGCGGCTCAGCCGCAAGGAATATGACCTGCTTGAGATGCTCATGCGCAACGGCGGGCAGATTTTGTCCAAGGAGCAGCTTTTGCTCAAGGCCTGGGGCTACGATTCAAACGCCGAGGACAACAATGTGGAGGTATACATCTCCTTCCTGCGGCGAAAGCTGGAGCTGGTGCGCTCCCATATGCGGATCCGCACGGTGCGGCTGGTGGGCTACTGTCTGGAGGAAAGAGAATGATACGGAAGTTGCGGCTGAAGATCGTGGGTATCAGTGTGGTGACGGTGGCGGTGGTGCTGGTGAGCGCGCTGGTGATATTGGCCCTGTCTACCCGCAGCCAAATGGCCCAAAGCAGCGAAGCGCGGCTTTACGAGGCCCTGGAGGGAAAGCTGGACAAAAGCGAACTGCCCGGCAGCAGTGGGCTGCCCTGCTTTGTGGCGGAGGTATATTCCGGTGGAACCATTCGCCTGTCCGGAAGCAGCTACTATAATCTTCAGGACGAAGAGATGGTGCTTCATATCGTTCAGGCAGCTCTGGAGCGGGAGGATGACAGCGGTGTACTGGGAGACTACTCCCTGCGGTATCTGCGCCGGATCGGAGTGGTGTCGGTGCGCATCGCCTTCACCGACTGCACCATGGAGCAGGCCACCATGCGCAGCCTGCTGCTGCGCAGCAGTCTCGTTGCTCTGGCGGCACTGGCGGTGCTTGCGGGGCTGAGCTACTGTCTGGCGGGCCTGGTGGTGGGCCCGGTGAAGCGGGCGTGGCAGGAGCAGAAGCAGTTTGTTTCCGACGCCTCCCACGAACTGAAAACACCCCTGACGGTGATACTGTCTTCCTCGGAGCTGGCGGCAGAGGAGCAGGATGTGCAGAGGACAAAACAGTATGTGGAGGGCATCCACGCCGAATCCCTGCGGATGAAGGCACTGGTGGAGGATATGCTGACCCTGGCCCGGACGGAGAGCGGCACAAGGCCGGAGACGGAAGCGGTGGATCTGTCCGACACGGTGCTGGAGAGCGTGCTGGCCTTCGAGCCGGTGGCCTTTGAAAGCGGGCGGGAGCTTGTGTATGACATCCAGCCGGAGCTGACGGTCATGGGCAGCGGCGTTCAGCTCAGACGGCTGACGGATATTTTGCTGGACAACGCCGTGAAGTACGCGGCGGAGGGAACGCCCGTCCGCCTGTTGCTGCGGCAGGAGGGCCGGTGCGCCGCGCTGCGGGTGGAGAACCGGGGAGAGACCATTCCGGCGGAGAAGCTGCGGCACATATTTGACCGGTTTTATCGGGCGGACGAGTCCCGCTCGGGCGGCGAGGGCTTCGGTCTGGGACTGGCCATTGCCCAGAGCATTGCCCAGTCCCACGGCGGCAGCATCGGCTGCGCCAGCGAAGAGGGCGTGACGCGGTTTATCGTGACGCTGCCCCTGCAAAAAAATGAAACCATGAAAAGAGGCAAAGAGGAATGTTAGACCTGCTGATTCGGGGCGGCACCGTGATAGACGGCACCGGCAAGGACCCCTATGCCGCCGATGTGGCGGTGGAAAACGGAAAAATCGTGGAGGTGGGGGACCTGCCCGGCACCCACGCCCGGCGCGTCATCAGTGCCGCCGGGAAGCTGGTGACACCGGGCTTCATCGACATACACCGCCATGCGGACCTGGCGGCTTACCGCCCGGGCTTCGGACAGATAGAGCTGCGGCAGGGATTGACCACCATCATAAACGGCAACTGCGGCCTTTCGGCGGCACCCATTCGCCGCGGCAGACGGGCGGAGATCGCCGCCTACCTGCAGCCCATCTGCGGGGAGATGCCGGGCAGCGTCTCCACAGATTCTCTGGCGGCCTACCTGGAGGGACAGCCGGAGGCGCCCCTGCACACCGGTATGCTGGTGGGGGCGGGCGTTTTGAGAGCCGGCGCGGCAGGCTACGCGCTGGAGCATCTGGAGGAGAAACACTACAGGGCCATACACCGGGCCATGGAGCAGGCACTATCTGACGGGGCTCTGGGCGTCTCCCTGGGCCTCGGATATGCGCCGGAGTGCTTTTACACCACCCGGGAGCTGCTGCGGGCACTGGAACCGCTGGCGGGGCAGAACATACCCGTGACGGTTCATATGCGCCAGGAGGGCGGCGGTGTGCTGGAGGCTCTGGAGGAGATGCTCACGGTGGCGAGGGATCTGCATATTCCGATGCATATCAGCCACTTAAAGGCCATGGGCCGGGACAACTGGGGGGTGAAAATCCCCCGGGCACTGGAGCTTCTGGAGCAGGCAAGGCAGGAGGGACTGGATGTGGGGTGCGATGTGTATCCCTACACCGCGGGATCTACCCAACTGATCCACATCCTGCCTCCGGATTTCCTCTCCGGCGGCATGGAGGCTGTGGTGCGCCGCCTGCAGGACAAGGAGGTGCGCCGGGAGCTGGCGCGGCGGATTGAGCAGGGGAAGGGTTTTGACGACATCGCCAAGCTGGCCGGATGGGACGGTATTCGGCTCACCAGTCTGCACTGTCCGGAGGATCATCCCTATCAGGGCAAGAGCATCGCGGAAATTGCCGCCATGTGGGGGCAGAACCCGCTGGATTGCTGCTGCGACCTGCTGGTACGGGAGCACGGCGAGATCACCATGGTGGACTTCATGGCCTCGGAGGAGGATATAGTGACCATTCTGCAAAATCCCCTGTCCAATGTCATCTCCGACGCCACCTATCCCACAGACGGAATGCCGCATCCCCGGGTGTACGGCACCTTTGTGCATCTTTTGGAGCATTTCGTGAAGGAGCGGGGCGCCCTGACGGCATCTCAGGCGGTGCATAAAATGACCCAGAAGCCTGCACGGGTGCTGCATTTGGACGGCAAGGGCGTGCTGGCGGCGGGCATGGACGCGGACATCAATGTGTTCGACCTGGAAAAGCTGCACCAGCCCGGCACCTACGAAAACCCCCGCTGTCTGGCAGTGGGCATGGACTATGTGCTGGTGGACGGCGCTGTGGCCGTGGAAAAGGGCAGGTGTACAGGGGTGAAGGCGGGGCGCATTCTGCGGAGATAAAACGGCTCGGAAGGAGAAAACGGAGCCCCTTGCCAGACGGCGGACCGGCTGGGAATGACAGACCGCATAAAAAGACCCGGAGGAAAGATCCTCCGGGTCTTGGCTTTACTTTTTCCTTTTGGGGAGATTGGCCAGGGTGACAAATATCAGGATCACCACTACGCCTATGGCCTGCAGGGGGGAGAAGGGGTCCCTTAGCAGCAGTACACCCGCCAGCACCGACACCACCGTGGCAATGTTGCCGATGAGGGATGCCTCGGAATTGGTAAGGGTGGCGTTGGCGTAGTTCAGAAGACCGTAGGCGCCCACGGAGGACACAGCCCCCAGAAACACCACGCTGCCCCAGAAGGGGGCGGACTGTATGGCCGGAAGAAACAGCTCTGCCATCTGACCCCGTCCCTGGATCAGAGCGGCCGGAACGAAGACGATCATGCCCATGAGGAACATGACATAGGTGACCTCCAGGGGACTGAACTGTCTGGAGGCCCGACGGCTGAGGATATAGTACCCCACATCGCACACCAGAGTCATCAGAAGGCAGAAAAAGCCCAGAAAGCTGATGCGGGTCTCGCCGCCGGTTTCCACCAGGGCAACACCTGCCACGCAGGCCACGGCGCACACCACCTGCAGCTTGGACACGGACTCACGGCTGATGAACACATCCGCCAGTATACAGATGACCGGCACCACCGCCAGCACCGTGCCGGTGACGGCAGAGGAGGTGTAGCGGATGCTGCTGTTTTCAAAAACCAGATACAAAACCGGCTGCACGATGCCCAGCAGCAGCAGACCGCCCATAGGCTTGCCCCTGAGGGAGAAGGAGAACCATGCCTTGCCCCGGATTCGGCCCACCAGAGAATTGACAGCCACCACCACGGTCAGCGTGATCACAGCCACCGTGAACCGGAAGCACAGAAGCACCATGGTAGAGGTAATGGACAGGGCAATGCTGGAGAACATAAAGCTGAAGCCGAAGATCACAAAGGCAATGCACGCCGTGATGACGGCCAGAGTATGCTTGCGGGAGTTTGACATAATACCGCGACCTTTCCGCGAAAGTGTACCTAATATTACCATGAAAAAGCCGCTGCCGCAAGGGATTTTTTCGGACCTGACGCATATACTGACAGGTATATGAAAAAAGGAGGAGTGCGCCGTGGAGGAGAAAGACCAGCGGGACGTGGACGACATGATCTATGAGGACGAATGGCAGGTAAGCCAGCGGTAAAACGAAGAACAGACCGGCAGCCGCCGGTCTGTGTTTTTATTCAATGGTGCCGCCGCCTACAACCTGCTCTCCATCATAAAGCACCACCGCCTGTCCGGCGGTGACGGCCCGCTGGGGCTCTTCAAACTCCACCCGGATGCGGCCCTCCGGCAGAGGGATGACCGTGGCCGCGGCCTCGGTCTGACTGTATCGGGTCTTGGCGCAGACGCGGATGGGATAACCGGGCACTTCACCGCTGATCCAGTTCACCCGGTCTGCCGTGAGAACAGAGGTGAAAAGATCGGCATTATCTCCCAGCAAAATGGTGTTGTCGGCGGCGTTTTTCCGCAGGACATAGACATGTTTTCCGGCGGCCACGCCCAGACCCTTGCGCTGGCCGATGGTGTAGCAGGGCAGGCCCTTGTGCCGGCCCAGCACCCTGCCGGCGAAATCCACAAAATTGCCGGGGATCAACTCTACGCCGCCGTAGTTCTGCAAAAAGTGCACATAATCCCCATCGGGTACGAAGCAGATGTCCTGGCTGTCGGATTTGTCGGCGTTTACAAGACCTGCCTGCCGGGCGCTGTCCCGGATGGTGAGTTTGTCATATTCCCCCACGGGCAGCAGCAGGTGGGAGAGCTGGTGCTGGGTAAGCTGGTAGAGAACATAGCTCTGATCCTTGCTCCGGTCCCGGCCGCGGAGCAGACGGTATTTACCGGTTCCCCGGTCAAAGTCTACCCGGGCATAGTGCCCGGTGGCCAGATAATCGTACCCCAGCAGCAGCGCCCGATCCAGGAGCGCACCGAATTTCAGGCACCGGTTGCAGTCGATGCAGGGGTTTGGGGTGCGGCCGGCGCAGTATTCCGAGACGAAGTGATCCATCACATCAGCAGCAAAGCGCGGCCCTTCGTTGAACACATAAAACTTCATGCCCAGACCCGCTGCAACGCTCCGGGCGTCGGCGGCATCGTCGGCAGAGCAGCAGGTGCCCTCCGCCTCGCCGGTATACAGATGCAGCATGGCCCCGTCACAGGTATAGCCCTGCCGCTGCAGCAGCAGGGCTGCGGCGGAGCTGTCCACCCCGCCGGACATGGCTACCAATACTTTCTTTCCGTTCATCATGCGTGTTAATCCAAATGCATATTCTTATACCCCACATAGGGCAGCGCGTCTGCCAGCTCCATCATAACCGGCTGGAAGCCGCCGGCGTAGTGGAAGGGTATGTCCTGTATTGCCGAAGCGCCGCAGCGGACTGCCGGCAGGGAGACGGTGACGGCAGTGCCCTTGCCCTCCGCGGACTGCAGCAGCAAATTGCCGCCCTGCCGCCGGGCATAGCAGCGGCACAGAGCCAGACCAAGCCCCAGGCCGTGGGGTGGAGGATCCATACGCTCTGTGCGGAAAATGCGGTCATACACCGCGTCCTGCAGCTCCGGGGGAATGCCGCAGCCGGTGTCTGCCACCTGCAGCAGCACACGGCCCTCCTGCAGCGTGAGCGACACCCGCACCTCGCCTCCGGCAGGGGTAAACTTGGCGGCGTTGGACAAAAGATTCCAGAACAGTCTGGAGGTATATTCCCGATGGATACCTGCTATAAGGTGGCGGGGCTGCAGGTTCACCTGCAGGGTCAGTCCGCGGCTCTCCAGAGGCGGCTGGGCCTGGTGGCACAGCTCGTCAAAGAAAGACACAAGCTCCGTATCCTGCTTGGGAAGCGGCGTGTCCTCCGTCAGCATGGCGGCATCGGTGAGGTTGGTGGCGGTTCGCAGCAGGCGGTAATAGCTCTGCCGCAGCACACAGGAATCCGGATCATCGTCGCCCCTCAAAGCAGCGTGCATATTGCCCAAGGTGGTGCGGAGCTGGGCGGCTATATTGGGCAGCACCTGGGTCAGGAGCTGCGTTTCCTGAGGTGAATACTCCATGCCGAATCTCCTTTCTACCATAGGGTTTCATAATGACCGGGAATTATCCCGTTTGGGCCGGGATAAGTACAAACTTTCCCATTAATACTATAGCAGAAAGAGGGCAAAAAAACAAGAACATTACGGGAGACTGTCAAAAAAAGCCTGAAAATATTTTTCGGGACAACGGGGCATTTTATTAAAAATGGGGGTTGTATTTTTTAAAAAAAGGGATATAATACAGAATGTACCATATGTTTGATATATTCCATCTGAAAGGAGATATTTTAAATGAGCATTAAGGTTGGCATCAATGGCTTCGGCCGTATCGGACGCATGGTGGTCCGCCGGGCCATCCATCATCCCGAAATTGAGATCGTGGGCATCAACGATCTGTGCCCGGCCGATTATCTGGCATATATGCTGAAGTATGACACCATGCATGGCAAGTTTGACGGGGAAGTGAAGGCCGAGGAGAACGCCATTATCATTGGCGGCAAGCGCATTCCCGTCAGCTCCGAACGCGATCCCCACAACCTGCCCTGGAAGGAGCTGGGGGCAGAGTATGTCATCGAGGCCACCGGCCTGTTCCTCACCAAGGAGAAGGCCCAGGGTCACATTGACGCAGGCGCGAAGCATGTGGTCATGTCCGCACCCTCCAAGGACGATACCCCTATGTTCGTTACGGGCGTGAATCTGGACAAGTACACCTCCGATATGAAGTTTGTGTCCAATGCAAGCTGCACCACCAACTGCCTGGCGCCCATCGCCAAGGTGCTCAACGACAGCTTCGGAATCGCCGACGGCCTTATGACCACCGTGCATTCCACCACCGCCACCCAGAAGACCGTGGACGGTGTTTCCCTGAAGGATTGGCGGGGCGGACGCGCCGCTTCCGGCAACATTATTCCCTCCTCCACCGGCGCCGCCAAGGCTGTGGGCAAGGTGATCCCGGAGCTTTCCGGCAAGCTCACCGGTATGAGTATGCGTGTGCCCACGCTGGATGTGTCCGTGGTGGACCTGACGGTGAATCTTAAAAAGCCCGCCACCTATGAGGAGATCTGCAAGGCCATGAAGGACGCCTCTGAGGGCGAGCTGAAGGGTATTCTGGGCTACACCGACGAGGCTGTGGTGTCTTCGGACTTCCTGGGTGACGCCCGCATCTCCGTCTTCGACGCCAAGGCCGGTATCGCCCTGACGGATACCTTTGTCAAGGTCGTTAGCTGGTATGACAACGAAATGGGCTATTCCGACAAGCTGCTGTGCCTCATTGAGCACATGTACGCCGTGGATCACAAGTAATACGCCGCCGGGAGGGGGCGCACCGCCCCCTCCTGCAACCAATAATAAAGCGAACTGCGCAGGAAAGGACATCCTATGGAAAACCATACTATTCTTGCCTGCCGCCTGAGCATGGACAGCGACATCCCGCTATACAGCCAGCTGGTGGGCATCATTAAACAGAATATTTCCTCCGGTAAGCTGGGCGTTGGCGATCTGCTGCCGTCGGAATCCGAGCTGTGCCGGGCCATGGGCATCAGCCGCAACACCGTGCGCCAGGCCATCGGCGAGCTGGAGGAGGAGGGCCTGGTGGTGCGCAAGCGGGGCAAGGGCACCTTTGTGGCTGACCCCAATGCCCGGGGCAAGTACGTGCGTTACTCCTTCACCACGGAAATCTCTTCCGTTGGCAAGATCCCCTCCTCCACCATGGTGGACTTCGGGATCGTCGTGCCGCCGGCGGAGGTGAGCCGCAAAATGCAGCTTGAGGAGGGCGCCATGGTGTACTGTTTTACCCGGGTGCGCAATGTGGACGGCGAGCCGCTGATCCTGGAGACCAGCTACTATCCTCAGTACATTTATCCCAATCTCACCCGTGAACTGGTGCAGACGCACAGTATTTACAGTCTGCTCTATCATGTGGGCATTACCCCCGCCGCGGCGGAGGACACATACGAGGCTGTGGTGCTGGACGAGGTGAGAGCCAACTTCCTGCACGTACCCCAGGGGAGCTGCGCCTTTTATCACCAGCGCCGTACCAGCACCGAGGATGGGCGCATCTATGAGTACACCTGCAGCTATATCCGGGCCGACCGGGTGACGCTGGATGTGCATATGCAGAAAAATGGCATGAGTTTTAACCGGACCGTCCGGTGATTTTCCTCCGAAGCCGTCCCGCGCACTGCGCGGGACGGCTTTTTTGCACGGATGGAAAGGAGCTGATTTTCCCACGGCCGGGGACGAAAACTCCGGAAGGCTGTTTTTGATAAGCTGAATCGCACCGCGGACTATATGGGCTTGAGAAAAAGAGCGGAACTTATTATAGATGTACGGAACGTTTGGGTATGATTTTTGGATTATTTGTATATTTTATATAAAAGCAAGAGGGTATATAAATTTTTTTCGTCAATGATTTTTGAAAATTGCACAAGACAAACGCCGCCGCCATGTTATAATGGATTTGGAAGAAAAATGATCCCTTCGCGGGGATCAAAGACCAGAGGATGAAGAAAGGGTTTTGGTGGTATGGCGATTAAAATTGGCATCAACGGCTTTGGCCGTATCGGTCGTGTGATCCTGCGGATCCTGATGAAGAATCCCGAGAAGTTTGACGTGTGCGGCATCAACCTGCGCAAGGCGGATGTGGACTACATGGTTTACCTGCTGAAGTATGACTCCGTGTTCCGCAATTTTGAGGGGACGGTGGAGAATCTGGATGGCAATCTGGTGGTCAACGGCCACAAGATCCGGGTATTCAGCGAGAATGACGCCGCCATGATCCCCTGGTCCCAGTGCGGCGCGGAATACATCATCGAGTGTACCGGCGCCAACAACACCACCGAGAAGGCATCCCGTCACTTCAAGGGCGGCGCCAAGCGCGTGATCCTCACCGCTCCCGCCAAGGATGAGGTGACCCCCACCTTTGTGTACGGAATCAACAGCAAACTCTACCGCCCGGATATGAAGGTGGTTTCCAACGCAAGCTGTACCACCAACTGCCTGGCGCCTTTGGCCTATGTGATCCATGAGGTGTTCGGCATTGAGCAGAGCCTCATGTCCACCATCCACGCCTCCACCGCCAAGCAGAAGGCCGTGGACTCCCGGGGCGGCAGCGACTGGCGCACAGGCCGCTCCATACTCAACAACATCATCCCCTCCTCCACCGGCGCGGCCAAGGCTGTGGGCCGGGTGATCCCGTCCCTGAAGGGGAAGATGACCGGTATGTCCTTCCGTGTGCCCACCGCTGACGTATCTGTGGTGGACCTCACCGCGCGGCTGTCCCGTCCCACCAGCTATGCCGAGATCTGCTATGAGATCCGTCACGCCAGCGAGACCAATATGAAAGGAATTATCGGCTACACTAAGGACCAGTTGGTGTCCACCGACCTGATCGGCAATCCCTGTCCCTGCATCTTTGACGAGAGCGCCGGGCTGATGCTGGACCATGACTTCGTCAAGCTCATTGCCTGGTACGACAATGAGTGGGGCTATAGCTGCCAGGTGGTGCGTATGCTGGACCATATGGCAACCATCGACGCCGAGGAAGAGGCCAAGCTGGCAGACGCTGCCAAATAATACATATTTTGTCCGAAAACCGGGCTTCTGCAGGGCAGAGGCCCGGTTTTTTGTAACGGATTCATGAACAATGCGCCGCGGCGGTTGAAAAAAGAAGCCGGCCGTGATAAACTACATTGCAATTAATTATTTTGGAGCAGTATTTACCGGGAAAGGAGGGGGAGCGTCATTCCGAGATTCAGTGTAAAAAAACCGCTGACGGTTTTTGTGGCAGTTCTGGCCATTATGGTGCTGGGTGTGGTGGCATACCTCAAGATGACGCCGGACCTGCTGCCCAACATGGACTTCCCCTATGTGGTCATTGTCACCACCGATCCCGGAGCAAGTCCTGAAACCGTGGAGGCGGAAATCACCAAGCCCATGGAGCAGGCCATGGCCACGCTGAACGAGATCAAGCATATATCATCCACCAGCCAGAACAGCATGTCCATGGTGGTGCTGGAGTTTGAGCAGGGGGTCAACATGGACTCCACAGGCGTGGACATCCAGCAAAAGATCGCCATCCTGCAGGGCGGTTGGGACGACACGGTGGGTACGCCCTATGTGCTGAAGATCAATCCCACCATGCTGCCGGTGGAGATCGCCGCCGTGTCCAGAGAGAACACGGACGTGGCGGAGCTATCGGAGTTCGTGGAGAAGACCCTGACAAATAAGATGGAGGGCATCACAGGGGTTGCCAGCGTGTCCGTCAGCGGCCTTTTGAAGCGGCAGATGAATGTGATCCTCAGCCAGGAGAAGATGGATGCCCTGTCCGGCAGACTGGCCGAAGCGGTGAATGAGCAGCTGGACGCGGCCCAGACCCAACTGGAGCAGACCCGGCAGCAGCTTCTGGACGCCAAGGCCATGATCCGCACGGCGGAGGAGACAGCCATCGCGCAGGCAGCCACCAAGGCACTGGAGGCTGTGCGGGACAGCATGTGGGAGATGGAAGCGCAGGCAGCACAGCTTACGGATAAACTGGCCGAGCTGCAAACCATCCTGCAGCGAAAAACCGAACTGGAGATGAAAAAGGCCGGGTACGACGCCCGCATTGCCGCCATCGAGAGAAACATTCTGCTGACTGAGGAGCAGAAGGCGGAGCAGATCGCCGCTGTCAAGGCCGAGAGCGGCTATGTACAGATGGAGGCGGAGCTGGCGGAGATTGACCTGCGTCTGGCGGCTCTGGGCACGGATTGGGATCATCTGCTGGAGGAGATCGAAAAGACCTCACAGCAGCTTGCGGCTCTGCAGGAAAAGATCCGGCAATTCAAGGAGGACAACAGCGTTCTGGCGGGTATGGTGGAGAAGATCACAAGCGGCGCCATGACTGTGGCTGACGGCGCCCAGCAGATTGTGGCCGGAAACATACGGATCGATACTGCCTTGACCCAACTGGAGGCGGGCTTTGCTACCCTGGAGCAGAGCAGGGCCTCTGCCCTGGAGCAGACGAATCTCAAAAATGTGCTGCAATTGAGCACCGTGGGGGCGCTGCTGACGGCTCAGAACTTTTCCATGCCGGCGGGCTATATTGAGGACGGGAACGGCGTGCAGTACATGGTTTCCGTGGGGGACAATATTTCCACCCGGGAGGAGCTGCAGAGGCTGATCCTGTTTGATCTGGGCATGGAGGGCGTGGAGCCCATCCGGCTGGAGGATGTGGCAGAGGTGTTTGTCACGGACAATTCCGGGCAGATTTACGCCAAGCTCAACGGAGAAAACGGCGTCACCCTGACCTTCAACAAGCAATCTACCTACGCCACGGCGGAGGTATCGGAGAACATTTCCCGGCGCTTTGAGGAGCTGACGCAGGAATATGAGGGCCTGCACTTTACGCCCCTCATGGATCAGGGAGACTATATCCGTATCATCATCCATTCCATTCTTTCCAGCCTGGCCTGGGGCGCGCTGTTCGCTATACTGATCCTGTACCTGTTTTTGCGGGACCTGCGGCCTACGGTCATTACCCTGGTGGCCATCCCGGTGAGCGTCATATTTGCTGTGGTGTTGATGTATTTCTGCGGCGTGACCATCAACATGATTTCTCTGTCGGGCCTCGCGGTGGCGGTGGGTATGCTGGTGGATAACTCTGTGGTGGTCATTGAGAACATCTACCGCCTGCGTGCCAAGGGGGCCAGTGTATTTCAGGCGGCGGTGGCCGGAGCGGGACAGGTGCTGGGTGCCATCACAGCCTCCACATTGACCACGGTGTGCGTCTTTCTGCCCATTGTGTTCGTGGAGGGCATTACCAAGCAGCTCTTCACCGACCTGGCGCTGACCATGACCTTCTCCCTCCTGGCCAGCCTTCTGATTGCCCTGACCCTGGTTCCGGCTATGGCGGCGGGTATGCTGCAAAAGCAGAAGCCCATGAAGCCGGGCCTGCTGGATAAGGTCTATCCCGGCTACCGCAAGGCCGTGGCCTGGTCCCTGCGCCACAAGGCTGCGGTGCTGGGGGCGGCGGTGGTGCTGCTGGTAGGCTCGGCAGCTTTGACCATTCACCGGGGCTTCGTGTTCATGCCCGAAATCGACCTGAACACCGTCAGCGTCACCATCACCATGCCCGAGGGCTGCGACCATGATAAGGCCGCCGAGCTTGCCGACGAGGTGACCCGCCGGGCGCTGACCATTGACAATGTCCAAACCGTCGGCGCGGCCATGTCCTCCAGCTCCGCCATGTCCATGATGAATATGGGCGGCATGGGCGGCACCGGGGGTGACTACGATGTTACGGCCTATATCATCGTCCCGGAGGGGGAGAGCGGCAACGCCGCAGGCCGGGAGCTGGTGGAGCTGTGCAAGGATATGGAGTGTACCGTCTCCTATGCCGGCGCGGCGGACAGCATGACCCAGATGATGACCGGCAGCGGCATTTCTCTGCGGGTGTATGGCGAGAACATGGAGGACCTGCAGACGGCGGCCGGGACTGTGGCGGAGACGCTGCGCTCTGTGGAGGGGATACGAAGAGCATCCGACGGACTTTCTGACGCGGTACCGGCCATCCACCTGACGGTGGACCGGTCCAAGGCCATGCGCCACGGCATGACGGTGGCGCAGGTCTATATGCAGGTTGCTTCGGCTCTGTCTACCTCCGCCAGCAGTGCCGATATGACGCTGGATGGGCAGAGCATGGATGTGATCATTGCCCTGTCCGACGCGCAAAAGGTGGATCTGGAGAAGCTGCTGGAGCTGGAGATCAAGCCGGGCTCCTCCATGGGCGGCGCCGTGAGCGGTATGGGCGGCGGCGCTATGAACTCTATGGGTAGCGCCATGGGCGGCATGGGCGGATCCTCTATGAGCGGAGCCATGGCCTCTACGGGCACCTCGGCCTCTGCCGGGGAAGGCTCCGGCGGAGAGAGCTTTAAGCTGGGTGAGGTGGCCACTCTGGAGCACACCGTCAGCATGAGCACCATCAGCCGCATGGAGCAGCGCCGCTGCATTACTGTGACGGCCAAGGTGCATCCCGACTACAATGTGACCAAGGTATCCGGAGCTGCCATCCGGGCCGTGGAGAATCTGGAGCTGCCTGCAGGGGTGACGGTGGAATTTGACGGCGAAAACGAGACCATCATGGAGGCCATGGAGCAGCTGGTACTGATGCTTCTGCTGGGCGTGCTGCTGGTGTATCTGGTGATGGTGGCGCAGTTCCAGTCGCTGAAATCCCCATTCATCGTCATGTTCACCATTCCTCTGGCCTTCACTGGGGGCTTCCTGATCCTGCTCATAGGCGGGGTGGAACTGAGCGTGGTGTCCCTTATCGGATTTGTGATGCTGGTGGGTGTCATCGTCAACAACGGCATCGTGCTGGTGGACTATACCAATCAGCTCCGGCTGGAGGGCATGGAACGGCGGGAGGCCATCGTGGAGGCGGGTGTTACCCGCCTGCGGCCCATCCTCATGACATCCATTACCACCATTCTGGGACTTTTGGTCATGGCCTTCGGCGGCGACGCCGGCACGGCCCTGATGCAGCCCATGGCACTGGTGTGCATCGGCGGATTGATATACGCAACGCTGATGACGCTGCTGGTGGTGCCGTGTATGTACGACATCCTCAGCCGCAGGGAGTTGCGGAAGGTGGAGGAAAAAGACCTGACCTATGAGGAAACGGACGAGGCAAAGATATAAAAAACGCACGGCTTTGCCGTGCGTTTTTTATGCAATTCGGGAAGGGACGCGGGAACGCGGCCAATAAAAAATCCGAGAAAACACCCGGAAAAGCACAAAAAACTATTGACAAGGGGGAGCTTGGCCTGCTATAATAAAGCGATTATGTTCGGATAGTGGGAACATATCCCCTTTTACTATCTGCCCATAGGATACCATCTCCTGCCGCGGATTACAAGCGGGAAGAGCGAAAAAGAAACAACAAACCCGTGCGTATCATAAATGGAAGCGGCGCGATCCGGGCGTAAGATACCGAATTCCGCGAGTGAAAATGTTAAGATAAAAGCAAGAAAGGCGTGAGTATTGAAGATGGCCAAGGACAAGTACTACGGCAAAACCCTGCGCAAGAATTTTGCCAGACACGAAGAGGTCATGGCGATGCCCAACCTGCTGGAGATCCAGAAGAAGAGCTACAGGTGGTTCCTGGAGACCGGCCTGCATGAGGTGTTTGAGGATGTGGCTTCCATCACCGACTATGCCGGCAACCTGGAGCTGAGCTTCATAGACTTCAGCATGAACGAGCAGCCCAAGTACGATGTGGAGGAGTGCAAGGCACGGGATGCTACCTATGCCGCTCCCATGAAGGTGAGCGTGCGGCTGCACAACAAGGAGACCGGCGAGATCAAAGAGCAGGAGATCTTCATGGGCGACTTCCCCCTGATGACCCAGTCCGGCACCTTCGTCATCAACGGCGCGGAGCGTGTGGTGGTCAGCCAGATCGTCCGCTCCCCCGGCATCTATTACGGCAAGGAGATCGACCTGAAGACCGATCTGCCCCTGCTGACCTCCACCGTCATTCCTTATCGCGGCGCATGGCTGGAGTACGAGACCGACACCAGCGAGGTGTTCTGGGTCCGCATCGATAAGAACCGGAAGCTCCCCATCACCTGCCTCATCCGCGCCCTGGGCCTGAAGACCGACAGCGAGATTCTGGACCGTTTCGGCGATGACCGGCGCATTGTGGCCACCCTGGAAAAGGACGGCTGCAAGTCCTACGAGGACGCCATGCTGGAGATTTACCGCAAGCTGCGCCCCGGCGAGCCCCCCACGCTGGACTCCGCCGAGACCTTGCTCAATAATCTCTTCTTCGATCCCCGGCGGTACGATCTGAGTATAGTGGGCCGGTATAAGTTCAACAAGAAGCTGACCTTGTGGGCCATTGCCCGGGACCGCAAGCTGGCCGTGCCGGTGGCCGATCCCACTACCGGAGAAATTCTCTTTGACGAGGGTCATGTACTCACCGGCAAGGAGTGCCGTGAGCTGGACGCCATCGGCGTGAGCGAGGTGTCCGTTCTGGCCGACGACGGCGCTGTGGTGCGCGTTTTCACCAACAGGATGTGCGACATGAGCCGCTTTGTTTCCTTCGATCCCAAGGCCGAGTGCGGCATCAAGGAGCGTGTGCGCTATGACGTGCTGCAGGAGCTTATGAGCCAGTTCCGGGGCCAGGAGCTCATTGACCAGTGCCGCCTGCGTGCCGATGAGCTGGTGCCCAAGCACATCATCGTGGACGACATTCTGGCATCCATCAACTATATGAACGCCCTGGCTCACGGTCTGGTGACCAAGGACGACATTGACCATCTGGGCAACCGCCGCCTGCGCTGCGTGGGCGAGCTGCTGCAGAATCAGTTCCGCATCGGCTTTAGCCGCATGGAGCGTGTCATCCGTGAGCGCATGACCATCCAGGATCTGGATGTGGTCACCCCCCAGAGCCTCATTAATATCCGGCCTGTCACCGCCGCCATCAAGGAGTTCTTCGGTTCCAGTCCCCTGAGCCAGTTTATGGACCAGACCAACCCCCTGGCGGAGCTGACCCATAAGCGCCGCCTGTCCGCTCTGGGCCCCGGTGGTCTTTCCCGCGAGCGTGCTAACATGGAAGTGCGTGACGTGCACTATTCCCACTATGGCCGTATGTGCCCCATTGAGACTCCCGAAGGTCCCAATATCGGCCTGATCTCCTATCTGGCCACCTATGCCCGGGTCAACGAGTACGGCTTCATTGAAGCACCCTTCCGCATGGTGGACCATGAGACCGGTAAGGTCACCGACGAGATCCACTATATGACCGCCGATGTGGAGGACCAGTATGTGGTCTGCCAGGCTGCCGAGCCTGTGGACGAGGAGGGCCGCCTCACCGCTAAGCGTATCACCTGCCGCCACCGGGACGAGATCATCCAGGTGGAGCCGCAATATGTGGACTACATGGACATCTCCCCCCGTATGATGGTGTCCATAGCCACTGCCATGATCCCCTTCCTGCCCAACGACGACGCCAACCGCGCGCTGATGGGCGCCAACATGCAGCGGCAGGCCGTGCCTCTGCTCAAGCCCCATGCCCCCATCGTGGGCACCGGCATGGAGCACAAGATCTGCCTGGATTCCGAGGTGGCCGTGCTGGCCGAGGGTGACGGTGTGGTCACCAAGGTGGACGCCCGGGCCATCACTGTGCGCTATGACAGCGGCGAGACCAAGGAATATAAGCTCATCAAGTTCCTCCGCTCCAACCACGGCACCTGCATCAACCAGACACCTATCGTGTCCGTGGGCGAGCGTGTCCATGGCGGCGAGGATCCCACGGTGCTGGCCGACGGCCCCGCCACCGAGCAGGGCGAGATCGCGCTGGGCCAGAACATCCTGGTGGGCTTCATGACCTGGGAAGGTTATAACTACGAAGATGCCGTGCTGCTCAACGAGCGGCTGGTGAAGGAGGACCTGTATACCTCTATCCATATCGAGGAATACGAGATCGATGCCCGCGACACCAAGCTGGGGCCTGAAGAGATCACCCGTGACATCCCCAATGTGGGAGAGGATGCCCTGAAGGATTTGGACGAGCGGGGCATCATCCGTGTGGGCGCCGAGGTTCGCGCCGGCGACATTCTGGTGGGCAAGGTCACCCCCAAGGGTGAGACGGAGCTCACCGCCGAAGAGCGTCTGCTGCGGGCCATCTTCGGTGAAAAGGCGCGGGAAGTCCGCGACACCTCCCTGAAGGTGCCCCACGGCGAGAGCGGCATCATCGTGGATGCCAAGGTATTTACCCGTGAAAACGGCGACGAGCTGGGCCCGGGCGTGAATCAGGTGGTCCGCGTGTATATCGCCCAGCGCCGCAAGATCCAGGTGGGCGACAAGATGGCCGGCCGCCACGGCAACAAGGGCGTTGTGTCCCGGGTGCTGCCTCAGGAGGATATGCCCTTCCTGCCCGACGGCACACCGCTGGACATCGTGCTCAACCCCCTGGGCGTTCCCTCCCGTATGAACATCGGTCAGGTGCTGGAGGTGCATCTGGGCTATGCCGCCAAGACCCTGGGCTGGAAGGTAGCCACCCCCATCTTCGACGGCGCCACCGATAAGGACATTGCTGAGGCCCTGGAGCAGGCCGGTCTTGACCCCGAGGGCAAGAGCTGGCTGTATGACGGCCGTACCGGCGAGCGGTTTGACAACAAGGTCACCGTGGGCTATGTGTACTTCCTGAAGCTGCACCATCTGGTGGACGACAAGATCCACGCCCGCTCCACCGGCCCCTACTCCCTGGTGACCCAGCAGCCTCTGGGCGGCAAGGCCCAGTTCGGCGGCCAGCGCTTCGGTGAGATGGAAGTCTGGGCCCTGGAGGCTTACGGAGCCAGCTACACCCTGCAGGAGATCCTCACCGTGAAGTCCGACGATGTCACCGGCCGTGTCCGCACCTACGAGGCCATCGTCAAGGGGCACAATGTGCCCACCCCCGGCGTGCCGGAGTCCTTCAAGGTGCTGGTCAAGGAGCTGCAGTCCCTGTGCCTGGATATTCAGGTGCTGGACGAGAACGGCAACGAGATCGAACTGAAAGAGGACGAGGACGCTCTGGACACCTTCAATCTGGCCCGCATGGATGCTGATGACGACCGCCAGCTCCGCTTTGCCGACGAGGATGAACTGGCTGACGCCGGCTACGAAGAGGTCGACGATGAGGAAGTGGACGATTCCTACGACAGCGTCGACGAGGACGATGAGTTTTAAGGAAGGGAGGAGCTACTACAATGAGTTACGCAACATTTGATGCTATTAAGATCGGTATCGCTTCTCCGGAAATGATCCGTGAGTGGTCCTTCGGCGAGGTGAAAAAGCCGGAGACCATCAACTACCGCACCCTCAAGCCTGAGCGGGACGGCCTGTTCTGCGAGAAGATCTTCGGGCCCACCAAGGACTGGGAGTGCCACTGCGGCAAGTATAAGAAGATCCGCTTCAAGGGTAAGATCTGCGACCGCTGCGGCGTGGAGGTCACCCGCGCCAAGGTGCGCCGGGAGCGTATGGGCCACATTGAGCTGGCCACGCCCGTGAGCCACATCTGGTACTTCAAGGGCATTCCCTCCCGGATGGGTCTGCTGCTGGACATCAGCCCCCGGATCCTGGAGAAGGTGCTGTATTTCGCCGCCTATATCGTCACCGATCCCGGCGAGACACCTCTGGTGCGCAACCAGATCCTCTCCGAGAAGGAATACCGGGATATGCGGGAGAAGTACGAGGACGACTTTGACGCCGGCATGGGCGCCGAGGCAGTGAAAAAGCTGCTGCAGCAGGTGGATCTGGAAGCCCTGAGCCAGGAGTTGCACAAGGAGCTGAAGACCGTTTCCGGCCAGAAAAAGGCCCGGGTCGTCAAGCGCCTGGAGGTAGTGGACGCCTTCCGTCTCTCCGGCAATAAGCCCGAGTGGATGGTTATTGATGTGCTGCCTGTCATTCCCCCGGAGCTGCGCCCCATGGTGCAGCTGGACGGCGGCCGCTTCGCCACCTCCGACCTCAATGACCTGTATCGCCGGGTCATCAACCGAAACAACCGCTTAAAGCGCCTCATGGAGCTGAAAGCGCCGGACATCATCGTTCGCAACGAGAGGCGTATGCTTCAGGAGGCCGTGGACGCCCTCATCGACAACGGCCGCCGCGGCCGGCCCGTCACCGGCGCCAACAACCGCGCCCTCAAGTCCCTGAGTGATATGCTCAAGGGCAAGCAGGGCCGCTTCCGCCAGAATCTGCTGGGTAAACGCGTGGACTACTCCGGCCGCTCCGTTATCGTAGTGGGCCCCGAGCTGAAGATCTATCAGTGCGGCGTGCCCAAGGAGATGGCCGTGGAGCTGTTCCGCCCCTTCATCATGAAGAAGCTGGTGGAGGACGGCGTGGCCAATAACATCAAGTCCGCCAAGAAGATGGTGGATAAGGGCGTCACCGAGGTTTGGGACGCGCTGGACGTGATCATCAAGGATCACCCCGTGATGCTCAACCGCGCGCCTACGCTGCACCGCCTGGGTATTCAGGCCTTCGAGCCGGTGCTGGTGGATGGCCGCGCCCTGAAGCTGCACCCCCTGAACTGTACCGCCTTTAACGCCGACTTCGACGGCGACCAGATGGCCATCCATGTCCCCCTGTCCGCCGAGGCCCAGGCCGAGGCGAGACTGCTGATGCTCTCTGCCAACAATCTGCTGCGTCCTCAGGACGGCGGTCCCGTCACCGTGCCTACCCAGGATATGGTGCTGGGCTCCTACTATCTGACCATCGAGCGATTTGAAAACGGCATGTGTCAGTTGGAGAATGACGAGTTCTGGCCCCAGAACATCGATTTCGCTCTGGCAGGCAAGAACTATGACGAGCTCACTGACGAGGAGAAGCGAAACAATCCTCTGAACATCTACCGCGACGAGGACGAGGTGCTCATGGCTTACAATGAGCACATCATCGGCATTCACCAGCCTGTCTGGGTCCGGGTGGAGAAGGAGTGCGGCGGCGAAAAGCTGACCCATGTGGTCCGCGCCACCGCCGGCCGGATCATCTTCAACCGCAACATTCCGCAGGATCTGGGCTTCGTGAAGCGGTTCAACGACGACGGTACGCCCTCTGACAAGTTCTTCGATTACGAGATCACCGAGATCTGCGGGAAAAAGCTGCTGGGCAAGATTGTTGACCGCACTATCAAGCAGTACGGCTTCACCGTGGCCGCCGAGGTACTGGACAACATCAAGGCCACCGGCTACAAGTACTCCACCCGCGCCTCCATCACCATCTCCATCGCCGACATGACCGTGCCTGAGAAGAAGTACCAGCTCATTGCCGAGACCGAGCAGCGGGTGGTGGACATCGAGGACCAGTACAACATGGGCTTCATCACCGACGAGGAGCGCTATAAGCTGGTGGTCCGTGAGTGGGAGAAGACCACCGCCGATGTCACCGATGCCCTCACCGCCAGCCTGGATAAGTACAATCCCATCTTCATGATGGCGGATTCCGGCGCCCGCGGCTCTATGAAGCAGATCCGTCAGCTCACCGGTATGCGCGGCCTGATGGCCAACACCGCCGGTAAGACCATCGAGATCCCCATCAAGGCCAACTTCCGGGAGGGTATGTCCGTGCTGGACTACTTTACCTCCTCCCGCGGCGCCCGCAAGGGCCTGGCCGATACCGCTCTGCGTACCGCGGACTCCGGCTATCTGACCCGCCGCATGGTGGACGTGTGCCAGGATGTTATCATTCGCGAGGACGACTGCGGCGTGGATAAGGGTATCGTAGTCTCCGAGATTGAGGAAAACGGTCAGGTCATCGAGAAGTTCTCCGAGCGCCTGAAGGGCCGCTTCCCTGTGAAGGATATTCTCAAACCCGGCACCGACGAGGTGCTCATCTCCAAGGATCACATGATGACCGAGAGCGATGCCGCTGTGCTGGAGAGCTTTGACATACACTCCGTGGAGATCCGCACCGTGCTGACCTGCAAGGCCCACAGCGGGATCTGCGCCAAGTGCTACGGTATGAACCTGGCCACCTCCAAGCCCGTTGGCCCCGGCGAGGCCGTGGGTATCATCGCGGCCCAGTCCATCGGTGAGCCCGGTACGCAGCTGACCATGCGTACCTTCCACACCGGCGGCGTGGCCGGCGGCGACATCACCCAGGGTCTTCCCCGAGTGGAGGAGCTGTTTGAGGCCCGCAAGCCCAAGAAGATGGCAACGCTGTCGGAGATTGCCGGCAAGGTCCGGTTTGAGGAAGCTGCCAAGGGCAGCCTGCTGAACATTATCGTTACCGCCGAAGACGGAGACACCCGCACCTACTCTATACCTCACACTGGCCTGCAGGTGAAGGACGGCGAAACCATCGAGAAGGGCAAGCAGCTCCAGGATGGCGCTCTGAATCCCCACGATGTGCTGCGTATTCGCGGCGCGTCCGCTGTACACAACTACCTCATCCAGGAGGTCCTCAAGGTGTACCGTCAGCAGGGCGTGGACATAAACGATAAGCACATTGAGGTCATCGTCCGCCAGATGATGCGCAAGGTCCGTGTGGAGGAGGCGGGAGATACCAGCCTGCTCTCCGGCGCCATGGCCGATGTGCTGGAGGTGGAGATCGAGAACGAAAAGGTGCGTGACCGCATCGCCGCTGGCGAGGTCAATGCCGAGACCGGCGAGCCGCTGAAGGAGGCCACCTATACCCAACTGCTTATGGGTATCACCAAGGCTTCTCTGGCCACCGACTCCTTCCTGTCCGCCGCGTCCTTCCAGGAGACCACCAAGGTCCTCACCGAGGCCGCGATCAAGGGCAAGGTAGACCATCTGGTGGGTCTGAAGGAGAACGTCATCATCGGCAAGCTCATTCCCGCCGGTGCCGGCCTCAACGCCTACCGCCGCTTTGCCGAGGAGCTGGTTCCTGAAAAGGAGGAGCCGGAGCGCCCCGTGCAGATCATCTCCAACGCCGTGGCAGCCGCCCACGTGGAGGAATGATTTGAAATAGCTGAAGATTGATAAGGGCCCCCGCCGGGCAAGTGCGGTGTTCATAAGACAGTTAAAACGGCGTGACGAAAGCGGTCACGCCGTTTTTCATATGCCGGGTAGTCACCAAGCGATACAAAGAGACATCCTTGTTTGGAATAGCGGAACACGGAATGTACATACAGAGAGCATCCCCGTATAGAAGTGCGTCCTTAGTATCTGTTCGACAAACTGAAATTTAATACTCAATGACAATTTTCTTGCACTTCTCGCAGAGCCAAGCCTCCGCAGACGCTCCACCAAAAGGTCCACCGATTGACT
Source organism: Clostridiales bacterium (assembly GCA_004557655.1). Taxonomy (GTDB): domain Bacteria; phylum Bacillota; class Clostridia; order Oscillospirales; family Oscillospiraceae; genus Vescimonas. Next base: position 155,232 of record SFGJ01000002.1, read on the forward strand.
TTTCATTGAGTTTGATTGACTTGCCCCCACCAATGTTGAGGGCCGCAATAACTCGTTCTTTTTCGCTCCAATAGACACCATCTCTGCATTGAATACAACCGAGTTGCATTTCTTCACCACAATACGGACATTTCATTTTAATCACCTCTACAAATTCCAGTTTATCGATTTGTTTGACTCCATATTATCACATAACGGAACAGAATACAAGAACAGCTACAGCAGCGCAAACTATTGTGGCTGTTAACTGTCTTACGAACACCGCCCGCAGTGGCGGGGGCCTTTTGCCTATTTTGCCGGAATCAGAGGAGAAATTTCAGTGAAATATACAAAAAAATCCAGCGAACAGTCTTGACGCATTTTCAAGGCTATGCTATAATTCTAACTTGCGTGGGTAGCATCCTGCGGACTTTGTTATGCACAAACGGGAGGGACCTGCGTGGAGGACACACACTGCCGGCGGCCGGGAGTTACCGGCCTGCGCCAGACGCAAAAGGCGGTGGCAAAGGGCTTGGCGGCCCGTGTCTGGCTGGCTTGTGACGCCGATCCGGCGCTGACGGAGCCGATACTGCGGATGTGTCAGTCGGCGGGCATCCCCGTGGAGCAGGGGCTTACCATGGCCCGGCTGGGACAGGCCTGCCGCATAGATGTGGGCTGTGCCGCCGCCGCGGAGCTTAAACCACAGTGATTTGTTCCATCCGGAATAAAAAACCTTTATTCCGAGGAAAATATAGGGAGACTTTCTCCCGAAACCATTCTATAGAAAGGAGAAATAAAGCATGCCTACCTTTAATCAGCTGGTCAAGCAGGGCAGAAAGCAGGCTACTTACAAGTCCAATTCCCCCGCTATGCAGAAGGGTTTGAACACACTGAAGAACAAGGAAACCAACCTTTCCGCTCCTCAGAAGCGTGGCGTCTGCACCGCCGTGAGAACTGCTACCCCCAAGAAGCCTAACTCCGCTCTGCGTAAGATCGCCCGTGTGCGTCTGACCAATGGCTACGAGGTCACCGCTTACATTCCCGGCGTGGGTCATTCCCTGCAGGAGCACTCTGTGGTGATGATCCGTGGCGGCCGTGTAAAGGACCTGCCCGGCGTCCGTTACCACATCATCCGTGGTACGCTGGATACCCAGGGTGTCAGCGGCCGTATGCAGGCTCGCTCCAAGTACGGCGCCAAGCGCCCCAAGAGCAAGTAAGCAAATTTAATTTGAGCTTTGCCGAAAAGGTTTATATATGTATTACCTCTTTGGCAGGCCGTACAGCGGCAAAAGCGTGCCGCTGAGTACCTATGAAATCATATTTTTATGAAGGAGGGAAGCAAAGTGCCCAGAAGAGGTAATGTTCCCAAGAGAGAAATTTTGCCCGATCCTATGTACGGCTCCGTGCTGGTGACCAAGCTGGTCAACAGCATTATGCTGGACGGCAAGAAGGGCGTGGCTCAGAAGGTCGTCTACGGTGCCTTTGACATCATCAAGGAGAAGACCGACAAGGAGCCTCTGGAAGTTTTCACTGAGGCTATGGAAAACATTATGCCCAGCCTCGAGGTCAAGGCCCGCCGTGTGGGCGGCGCCACCTATCAGGTCCCCATGGAAGTGCGTCCCGCCCGTCGTCAGACCCTGGGCCTGCGCTGGCTGACCGCTTATTCCCGCGCCCGCAGCGAGCGCACCATGGCTGAGCGCCTGGCAGGCGAGATCATGGATGCTGCCAACAACACCGGCAGCGCAGTCAAGAAACGCGAAGATACCCACAAGATGGCCGAATCCAACAAGGCGTTCGCCCATTTCCGTTGGTAATCGCGGCGTAATCGGTAAAAAAAGGAGAACAGTATGCCGAGAAAGGTTACACTGGAAAACACAAGGAATATCGGCATCATGGCCCACATTGATGCAGGAAAGACCACCACGACGGAGCGCATTTTGTACTATACGGGCGTCAATTACAAGATTGGCGAGACCCACGAGGGCACGGCCACCATGGACTGGATGGAGCAGGAGCAGGAGCGTGGTATCACCATCACCTCCGCGGCAACCACCTGCTACTGGAAGGGCTCCAAGGATCAGTTCCCCCAGACCCGTATCAACATCATCGACACTCCGGGCCATGTGGACTTCACTGTGGAGGTGGAGCGTTCTCTGCGTGTGCTGGACGGATCTGTTACCGTCATGTGCGCCAAGGGCGGCGTGGAGCCACAGTCCGAGACTGTGTGGCGTCAGGCTGACCACTACCATGTCCCCCGGATGATCTACATCAACAAGATGGACATCACCGGCGCGGATTTCTTCCATGTGCTGGACATGGTGCATGACCGCCTCAAGTGCAATGCCGTGCCCATTCAGCTCCCCGTAGGCAAGGAGGATACCTTTAAGGGCATCATCGACCTGGTGGAGATGAACGCTGATATGTATTATGATCAGCTGGGCAAGGATATGCGCGTGGAGCCTATCCCCGAGGACATGATGGACCTGGCCAGGGAGTATCGTGAAAAACTGCTGGATGCCGTCTCTATGTTCGATGATGAGATTATGGAGATGTATCTGGAGGGCAAGGAGATCCCCACTGCCAAGATCCGTGCCGCTATCCGCCAGGCCACCGTGGCTGTGGAAATGGTGCCCGTGGTCTGCGGCTCGTCTTACCGCAACAAGGGCGTCCAGAAGCTGCTGGATGCCATCGTGGACTATATGCCCGCACCCACCGACATCCCCGCTATCAAGGGTGTCAACCCAAAGACCGACGAGGAGGAAGTGCGTCATTCTTCGGATGATGAGCCCTTCTCCGCTCTGGCCTTCAAGATTATGACCGATCCCTATGTGGGCCGGCTGTGCTTCTTCCGCGTCTATTCCGGCACGCTGAACACCGGCTCCGCCGTGCTCAACGCCACCAAGGGTAAGCGGGAGCGTGTGGGCCGCCTGCTGCAGATGCATGCCAACCACCGTGAGGATCTGGAAACGGTCTATTCCGGCGACATTGCCGCCGTGGTGGGCCTGAAGAACACCACCACCGGCGATACGCTGTGCGAAGAAAAGCACCCCATTATCCTGGAATCCATGGAGTTCCCCGAGCCTGTGATCCGCGTGGCCATTGAGCCCAAGACCAAGGCCGGTCAGGAGAAGATGGGCCTCGCCCTGGCGAAGCTGGCCGAGGAGGACCCCACCTTCCGCACCTATACCGACGAGGAAACGGGTCAGACCATCATCGCCGGCATGGGCGAGCTGCATCTGGAGATCATCGTGGACCGCCTGCTGCGTGAGTTCAAGGTGGAGGCCAATGTGGGCGCCCCTCAGGTGGCTTACAAGGAAACGGTGCGCAGAAAGGTCAACCACGAGACCAAGTACAAGCGCCAGAGCGGTGGCTCCGGCCAGTACGGTCACGTGAAGATCACCCTGGAGCCCAACGAGTCCGGCAAGGGCTACGAGTTCGTCAACGCCGTGGTAGGCGGTGCCATACCCAAGGAGTTTATTCCCGCTGTGGACGCCGGTATTCAGGGCGCCATGCAGTCGGGCGTGCTGGCCGGCTATCCCGTTGTGGATGTAAAGGTCACCCTGTACGACGGTTCCTATCACGAGGTGGACTCCTCCGAAATGGCGTTCAAGATCGCCGGTTCCATGGCCTTTAAGGAGGCCATGCGTGAGGCGGATCCTGTGCTGCTGGAGCCCATTATGAAGGTGTGCGTCATCGTACCCGACGAGTATATGGGCGATGTCATCGGTGATCTCAATGCCCGCCGCGGCCAGATCCAGGGCTACGAGATGCGCTCCGGCGCCCAGCAGATCGACGCCTTCGTGCCTCTGTCCGAGATGTTCGGATACGCCACCAATCTGCGCTCCCGCACCCAGGGCCGTGGCCAGTATACCATGGAGCCCAGCCACTATGTGGAGCTGCCTAAGGGACTGCAGGAGAAGCTGGTGAACAAGCATACCGGCCGGGAGGATTAATTCCAATTTAGGATTGCTTTTCTGCCGTAAATACTGTAAAATAGCAATGTTAGTGTTACACATTGCTCAAAACAACATCAATACAATTTTGTTAAGGAGGATTTTCCAAATGGCTAAGCAGAAATTTGAGAGAACCAAGCCCCATGTTAACATCGGTACCATCGGTCACATCGACCACGGCAAGACCACTCTGACCGCTGCCATCACCAAGTATCTGGCTATGCAGGGCGGCGCTGAGTACACCGACTATTCTTCCATTGATAAGGCTCCCGAAGAGCGCGAGCGTGGTATTACCATCAACACCGCACACGTTGAGTATGAGACTGCCAACCGTCACTATGCCCACGTTGACTGCCCGGGCCATGCTGACTATATCAAGAACATGATCACCGGTGCTGCCCAGATGGACGGCGCTATCCTGGTCATCGCTGCCTCCGACGGCCCCATGGCTCAGACTCGTGAGCACCTTCTGCTGGCCCGTCAGGTGAACGTGCCCTCCGTGCTGGTCTTCCTGAACAAGTGCGACCAGGTTGACGACGAGGAGCTGCTGGAGCTGGTGGAGATGGAAGTTCGCGAGCTGCTGGACTTCTACGGCTTCCCCGGCGATGAGACCCCCATTATCCGCGGCAGCGCTCTGAACGCTCTGGTTTCCGAGTCCAACGATCCCAACGCTCCCGAGTATGCCTGCATCAAGGAGCTGATGGACGCTGTTGACAGCTGGATCCCCACTCCCGACCGCAAGGAAGATATGCCCTTCCTGATGCCCGTTGAGGACGTGTTCACCATCTCCGGCCGTGGTACCGTTGCTACCGGCCGTGTGGAGCGTGGTGTGCTGAAGCTGAACGAGAAGGTCGAGATCGTCGGCCTGCAGGACGAGAAGCGCGAGACCGTTGTTACCGGTATCGAAATGTTCCACAAGCTGCTGGACTACGCTGAAGCCGGCGATAACATCGGCGCCCTGCTGCGTGGTGTTGCCAAGACCGAGATCGAGCGCGGCCAGGTTCTGTCCGCTCCCGGCTCCATTCATCCTCATACCAAGTTCGTTGGCCAGGTGTACGTTCTGACCAAGGACGAGGGTGGCCGTCACACTCCCTTCTTCAATAACTATCGTCCCCAGTTCTACTTCCGTACCACCGACGTTACCGGCGTCATCACTCTGCCCGAGGGCACTGAGATGTGCATGCCCGGCGATAACGTCGACATGAATGTTGAGCTGATCACCCCCATCGCCATTGAGAACGGTCTGCGTTTCGCTATCCGTGAGGGTGGCCGTACCGTGGGTTCCGGCGTTGTTATCGACATCGAGGAGTAATTTCCGCAAATAAAAAAGACTGCCCCGCGGGGCAGTCTTTTTTTGTATAAAAACATCTTCTTTGGCCCATCCTGTTTTCGGAGGCGACTGTGACATGAAGGAAAACCATAAGCTGCCCCACGATGCCACGCCGGATGTCCACGAGTTCCATTCTCCGCCGGAAACCGTAGAAGACATTCTCAACTGCTGGGGCACCTATAACATCCAGGCTACGACGAAAACGGAGAATCTATTTCCCCTCATCGGGCCGGGCTTGCCCAAGAAATGGAAAAACAAGGAAATCACCAAGGACGATCTGGAGAAAAACTCCTGACCCTCAGGGCCGCACAGCAGATGCGGCCCTGTATTTTTTCAAATTGGCTTGCATAAATATTCAAATAGCGTACAAAGCTCAGGGAGATATGCTATAATTAAAAGCACATAGATTCGCCACATCCCCTCTGGTTTTTGAATTACAGCGAAGGATAAAATTAACTTAAAAAAATTGTCAAAAAATTATTGAATTAGTTGATTAAGTATGATACATTGAAATAAAAATAACAATAGACACATAATTACGGTAGATAAACAGAAGGATAACACCATGCATCGTTTTTATAACGAACGTTTTTGGTACCTTCCTCAGTTGTGGAGGAGGCGAATCAAAACCCTTTTTATTGGCGCATAAGCTGAATGTTTTTTGTTGGGTGACTTATGCGCTTTTATAACATAGACTATAATGTTAAGGAGGGACTATTAGAATGAAACTACGGAAATATTTTTCTGCAATGCTAGCATTTGTACTAACACTATTAATGTGTACGCCGGCATTTGGAGAAAACTTAAACAATGATGGAGCACAAACCACCAAGGAGATCCTTATCTACGAAGTATATGATGGTTTGTACAGGACGGTGAAAGCGCGAAGCGCGACTAACACAATTAGAATCTCTCCGAGTGCGCAATTTGAAGATATTTATTCCTCAACAGAGCAGAACCAATATTATCAAAAAACAAATGACGACGAGTTTGTGAAAGTGTCAAAGGTTGAATTCAATCTGACCGATTATGATGCGTTTACTGACATACAAAAGTATAATATACCAGCTGAAGTGCTTGATGGAATAACGACAATGGCGGCCTGGGCTGAGTCAACAGGTAATCCGAATGCAAAAGGGGTAATTTTTGCTACCAATGAAAGCACAAGAAGTGGTACGCCGAATACATTTCCTAAGTTAACGACAAAATGGAACGGAATGACTTTCTACCACTATCGTGCTTACTTTACCGGCCTATGGACCTCATGGCAAACAATAGCATCAAAAGGTCAAACAACAGCATCTACACTAAACGGCATTAAGGATTTGGCGGTATTTGCCGCTGGAGCGGCAAGTGGCACGATTGGGACAGCTGCAAAGATATATAGCGGTGGTCGCACTTGTATTGAAGCGTGGAAAAATATTACAGGGAAAACGCCTATTTACGGAAATACAGCCAATAAGGTAATGGTTGATATTAAGTATGATATGTACTTGAAGTATACCTATTTCTATGATCCGGCACTTAAAATGGAAAGATTGGGGTGTAGCTCACAGAGAGCTTATGTGGAACAGGTAGATACGGATACATATATGTACACATCTACTGGTGGTAGTCGAGCAGAGGATACTGTATATCCGCGCGTGGACTATAGATCGCCAAATTATAATAATCCAGAGGAAACAGCCTATGATTTCCATGCTATTGGATGGGTTGAAACCGTGAAAGGAAAGATTCATAATACGACCATACTATTTAACTTTCCGAATTTTACACGACCATCGGATTGGCCGTAAGAGGAGAGCGAAATGAAAAGGAAAACGCTTGCTGTACGCGTTATATTTATTGCCATTGTACTTATGGTGACTACTGTCGCGGCTATTAATATCCAGGCTATGCAACAGGTTTGCCGAATTACGGAGATCATGGACTGGAGCGGTAAAGTGGAAGTTAGCCTGAAAAACTATGAGACCGGGAAAAATATCCAAGTGACGGAGGCATCCGACCTGGAAGAAATTTGCGACAGCCTAGCGGCACTCAAATATGGGGGATTATATTTAGGAAGAAAGTTTGGTAAAAGCTGGGTGCAGCCTGGCGACCAGGCGTATTCGCTTATTGTTTCTACAGGAGAATTTCAAGAGGTCCTAATCCTGTATGCTCCCCATGATCAGTCCTATATCGTATGGGAACCCCTAAATATTACCCTGAAAAACACCGATGCCCTCTACGAAACCATATGGTCCTTTTTTGAATAGACCGCGTGAATCGGCAAACATAAAAATAGGGAGAGCCTTACGGCTATCCCTATTTTGTTTTTGCCCAAAATCAAATACCCGGCAGACCCAAAGCCGCCCTTGTCAAAAGGTCAGCCGCATCTGGTGCCACACAACGTTTCCGTGGGTGGATTTGTCCGATACACCCTCGTCCACAAACCCGAACTTTCCATAGTAGTGGAGCAGTTTCTCCTTGCACGTCAGCACAAGGCCCTTGCGCCGGCTGCAGCCGGCGCGGTCCCTTATTGCATATTACAGGAATGTGCTGCAGCGCTTACAGCTGATCCAGAGCCTGTTTCAGATCCGCAATAATATCTTCGGCATTTTCCAGGCCCACGGACAGGCGGATGAGGCCGGCGGCGATGCCGGAGGCGGCCAGTTCTTCCTCGGTGTAGGTGGAGTGCGTCATGGAGGCGGGATGCTCGATGAGGGTCTCCGCATCGCCCAAAGACACAGCCACGGTCACCAGGTGCAGAGCATTTACCAGCTTGGCGCCGGCAGCACGGCCGCCCTTGACCTCAAAGGACATCATGCCGCCGAAATCGGACATCTGCCTGGCGGCAATATCGTGGCCCACATGGCTCGGCAGGCCGGGATAGTAGACCTTTTCCACCATGGGATGATTGTTCAGGAACTCGGCAATGGCCTTGGCGTTGGAGCAGTGTTTCTGCATCCGGATCTCCAGGGTCTTCAGGCCGCGCAGGATCAGGAAGGAGCAGAAGGGATCCATCACAGCGCCGGTCATATCCTTCAGACCGAACATACGCACCTCACCGCAGAACTCCGCGGAGCCGACCACAAAGCCCGCGATCACATCGCCGTGGCCGTTGAGATACTTGGTGGCGGAGTGTACCACCACATCAGCGCCCAGCTCCAGAGGGCGCTGCAGATAGGGGGAGGCAAAGGTGTTGTCGCAGATGACCTTGATGTCCTTGTTGTAGGCATGGGCCACCTCGGCCACAGCCGCGATGTCGGTGATCTTCAGATTGGGGTTGGCGGGAGTCTCCAGATACACGGCACAGGTGTTGGGCTTCAGGTGTGCTTTCACAGCCTCCAGATCGGAGGTGTCAATGAAGTCCACTTCCACGCCGTAGCGGGTCATGCCGTGGTTGAGCAGGGCGAAGGTGCAGCCATAGAGTGTGCCGTCGGCCAGAATGTGCTTGCCGGCGCCGGCAATGGTCCACAGGCAGGAGGAGATGGCGCCCATGCCGGAGGCGGTGGCCACACAGGCCTCGCCGCCCTCCAGAGCCGCGATCTTAGCCTCCAGCACGGAGGTGGTGGGATTGCCCAGACGGGTGTAGATGTAGCCTGCCTCCTGGCCGGCAAAGCGGCGGCCGCCCTGCTCGCAGCTATCGAATACAAAGGTGGAGGTCTGGTAAATGGGAGTGGTCAGCGCGCCGTACTGTGTGTCCTTCACATTGCCGGCGTGGATGGCTTTGGTGCCGAAACCGCATTTTTCATTCAACATGGGATCTTCCTCCTTATTCTTGTTGCAAAATTTACCTGTTCCCGTGAGAACAGATCCTATGTCTATAATTTAACATGACCGCTGTCCGGGGTGGTAGGCTATAATTTTGGATATTAGTTATACAAAAAACAGATAACAAAACCTACGGCTCACACCATCACCGGCGTGTGCCGCCAGTCCTCGCCGCAGACGCTCGGATTTATGGGGCAAGCCAAGGCGAATACATCCGTCCGCCGGGCCTCCCGGGTGAAAAGGGACTGCGCCTCTGATCCCAGCAGTCCCACATCCGCGGGTTTAGTCAGCACCGGCACGCCGTGATCCCGCATCTGCCGCAGGAGCCTGCGCCCGTCCGCTGTGGCGGACAAAACCCGCACATAGGGGATCTCCGCCGGGGGCGGCTCCAGGTTTAGAAACGCCGCCCACAGCATCCGCCGCACCCGGGCGGTGGGATAGCGCTTGGTGGTGGCCCGGGTGAGAATGTCCCCCAGGCTAACCCCTGCCTGCACCGCCCGATACACCCGGCGGTAAAGCCCCTCACCGCCGCCGTCATAGGGGGCGAAGTCGGCCTCGTCCATCAGCCGCAGCCGGGAGAGCATAGCCGTCTCCAGCCGGGCCGGGTCCGCCGGGGCCAGGCCCTTTTTCATCTCCCGGCCCAGGATGCCTGCCGCTGCCGGTGGCATCAGGGCAAAAGCGTCCGTCGCCTGTCCCACTGCCAGCAGCGCCCGAATTTGGGAGGCGGAGGCGGCGCCGTGGTGGCCGCCGTCCGTTCGCCGCACCGTGGCGGCAGATAGGGGCAGCTCCCGGCGGCGGATGGCCTTGAGATACTCCACCGCCAGGGTGTTGTTGGGCTGGGCCAGGAGCCCGCCGCATCCGGCCTCCCGCTCCAGTACCCCTTGCCGGGCGGCGGCGTAGGAAAGCCCCCCGTCCATTTCTGCCCGGATGGCCCGGTGTATGTCCTCTCGCAGCAGGACCTCCGCCGCCGTCCACAGGGCCGCTATGTCCCCGCATTCGCTGCCGAAATACAGGTGCTTCACGCCGCACCCTGCCAGCAGGGATACCCCGCCGTCGGCAAATCTTTCCGCCGTGGCCATGGCCCAGGGGGTGGGAAGCTCCACCACCAGGTCGGCGCCGCAGAGCACGGCCATCTCCGCCCGGGCAAATTTATTCAGGCAGGCCATGCCGCCTCGCTGGATATAGTTCCCGCTCATGGCGCACACTACCGGCAGGCCGGTATCCGCTTTCGCCTGCCGCAGCAGCCGCTCATGGCCCAGATGCATAGGATCAAATTCACACACAACGCCCACAGCGTCCATGGCTCTACCCCCTTTGTTTTGATTTTACCCCATTTTTGCCCCGCAGGCAACGGATGTGTTGCAATTGGTAGTAAAAAAAGGTACAATGAACAGGTAATTTGAATCGGAAGAGGAGGATCCTCCATGAGAATAGGAATGATGTACGCCATGGACGGCGAGATCGAGAGCTTGCTGAAAAATGAGAACGCCCACCTTATAGAAAAGGTATCCGGTGCCTCCTTTTATCAGATTCGGGAAAATGTGGTGGCCTGTGCCGGAGGCGTGGGCAAGGTGAACGCCGCCATGTCTACCCAGCTGCTCCTCAGCCGCTACGCCCCGGATGTGGTGCTGAATGTGGGCGTGGCTGGGTGCTTTGAAAATGTGCCCATTGGCACCCTGGTGCTGGCCACGGGCTTCGTGCAGCACGATGCCGACACCTCCGCCCTGGGCGATCCTGTGGGGCTGGTGTCCACGGTGAATAAGGTGGAGTTTCCCACCGCCTGGCCCGAGAAGGCCCGGGCCGCCATGGATAAGACGGGCCTGCCCTATCGCACGGGGCTGGTGGCCACCGGCGACTGGTTTGCCACCGACACCCCCCGCAGCCAATGGATCTACGACACCTTCCATCCCTTGCTGTGCGAGATGGAGGGAGGCGCCGTGGCCCAGGTGTGCCATCGGAACGGGGTGCCGTTTATCGCCCTGAAGTCTGTCAGCGACTGCGTGCTGGAGCACCACGATTTCTTCTTTAACTTTCCCGAGGCGATCCGGGAATTAAACGGCGTGGCCATGAAATTCATCGACAATCTGGAGGCGGAGTGATGGAGCGTATAGCCAGCTTTACCGTAGACCACACCGTGCTGGAGCCGGGGCTGTATCTCTCCCGGCGGGACGGGAGCGTGGTGACCTTCGACCTGCGGTTTAAAAAGCCCAACACCGGCGACTTGCTTTCAAACAGCCAGATGCACTCCGTGGAGCATCTTGTTGCCACCTTCCTGCGCAACTCCGCCGGCAAGGACGCCGTGGTGTACTTCGGGCCTATGGGCTGCCAGACGGGGTTTTATTTCCTTTTTGACGGGGATAAGCTGACAAACGGCCAGGCCATTGCCCTTTTGCAGGCGGTTTTTGCTCAGGCTGCCGTGTATGACGGCCCCATGCCCGGCTGCAGCGCTGCCGAGTGCGGCAATTACCGCAACCTCTCTGTGGAGGAGGGGCGGGCCTGCTGCGCGTGGTACAGCCGGCTCATTGACCGCTGGACGGAGGAAAAGCTCACATATCCCGCAAAATAAGGCAAAAAAACCGGAAAAACCGGTTGACAGGCTATGGGAAGTTTGTTAAACTATATAAGCCGCTTTGAATGGGTTACAAGCGCCTGCCGTCAGGCAGACCGCCCCCGACAGCGAGTCCGTAATAAAGGAAAGGTAGGTGCAACAAGTAATGCAGGCAATTATCGTGACCGGTGGTAAGCAGTACAACGTTTCTGAGGGTGACACTCTGTTCATCGAGAAGCTGGATGTCAATGCTGGTGATTCCGTGGTTTTCGATCAGGTTCTGGCCATCGTCGATGGGGAGAACACCAAGTTCGGCACTCCCGTGGTGGAGGGCGCTAAGGTGGACGCCACCGTGGTGAAGAACGGCAAGGGCAAGAAGATCCGTATCTTCAAGTACACCCCCAAAAAGGGCTATCGCAAACGCCAGGGTCATCGTCAGCCTTACACCAAGGTTGAGATCGGTAAGATCACTTTCTAAGAGCGTATGACCACTGTTTCGTTCCTGATGGAACAATCCCGCATCGTGGGATTTGATGTGCAGGGGCACAGCGGCTGGGGCCGGGAGGGCGAGGATATCGTCTGCGCCGCCGTTACCAGCGCCATCCGCCTGGTGGAATCCACCGTGAATGACGTGATGGGCCTGTGCGCCTCGGTAAAGGTTCGTGAGAAAGAGACCAGAATCTCTTTCCGTCTGCCCGGCGGACTGTCCGCCCCGGCGGAGAGCACCTGTCAGAATCTGCTGACGGGGCTGATGGTATATCTGACCCAGCTCCACGACGAATACCCCGAAAACATCGAAGTTATGGAGGAATAACCTCCTGTTCCCGCAATCATCTTACAGAAAGGATGGTACTGAATTATGCTGTATATCGGTCTGCAATTCTTCGCCCATAAAAAAGGTATGGGCTCCACCAAGAACGGCCGTGATTCCGAGTCCAAGCGCCTTGGCCCCAAGCGTGCTGACGGTCAGTTCGTTCTGGCCGGCAACATCCTGGTGCGTCAGCGCGGCACGCACATTCACCCCGGCAAGAATGTGGGCATCGGCACCGACGATACCCTTTTTGCCAAGGCTGACGGTGTTGTCCGTTTCGAGCGTCTGGGCAAGGATCGTAAGCAGGTTTCTGTTTACCCCGCCGAGTAATTAAACCAAAAAAATCCTCCGACTTAGGTCGGAGGATTTTTTGTGTACTTTGTGGGGACTTACTTCTCTTCGTCGGCGGGAGCATCGTCCTGGGCTTTATTTTCCCGGCGGGCCTGCACGGCCTGCTCCACCTGCTCCTTCTTCTGCTGGATGGATTCCTTGAACTCGGACATATCGGGTGCGGCAAAGATGTCGGCCTTAACCTCGCCCTCATTCTGGTTGCGCAGCTTGTTGTTGATGGAGATGATGTTCTTCACAGCCAGCACGGCCATCATCAGCAGCTCATAGGTCAGACGCAGGGCAATGGGGCCCAGGATCATAATCAGAATACCCTTGCCGCCCATCCAGCCGTTCCAGTCAGAGCAGAACAGCATGAAAAAGCCGATGAAAATCACCATAGCGGTGGCAAAGATATACAGGGCCTGCAGGATCTTTTCCACGATGAGGTACTTGAAGTTGCAGGTGTCGTGGAGGAACTTGCCGAACTTCCCCATCTTTTTCCGGCGCTTTTCCGGTACGATGAAGATGAAGGCCAGCACGGTGACAACGATTGCCAGCACCAGAGCCACAATACTCAGGGTGTTGAGGGCGGATAGGGAGGAGCCGTAATACAGATCAGATTGCGAAAACATGGTTATTCTCCTTTCATTTCTCCTAATGACAACAGGAATCGGCATAATCTGCCAATTTCTTACCAAATATTTTATAGGGAGCGGCGGGCTATGTCAAGTATTTTCCCCCACGTCAGCATATTTGTATTGACAACGGCTCATGATTCGTATAGTATGAATAGAACAAATTGAATTTCCATTTTGAGGGAGTAATTCCATCCTGGCGCGCAGGATGAGACAGACCCGTCAATACGGCCCCTTGCGGCCCGGGCTGTCTTGAAAGAGTGAGACTCATACATAGGTATTATCTGCCTGTGTTGGAGTCTTTTTGTTTTGCCAACAGGGAAGAAAAAGGAGGACAGAATGAAACCCGATTATTTGCTCACAACAGAGGAAACTTTGTCGGCCCAAGGTGTCACCCGCCAGGGTCTCACGGAACAGGAGGCCCGTGCCCGTCTGGAAAAGCACGGCCCCAACCGCCTGCAGGAGGCCAAAAAGATCACCAACTTTCAGCGGTTTTTGCAGCAGCTCAAGGATCCCATGCTGCTGATCCTGCTGGCCGCCGCGGCAGTGTCCGCCGTCACCAGCATTCTCTCCAATGAGAGCCTCACGGAGGTATTCATCATTCTGGTGGTGGTGCTGCTGAACGCTGTGCTGGGCGTGGTGCAGGAGAGCAAGGCTGAGGCCGCTATTGAGGCCCTGCAGACCATGACCGCCGCTACCAGCAAGGTCCTGCGCGACGGCAAGCTCGTGGTGCTGCCCAGCGCCGAGCTGGTGCCGGGGGATGTGGTGATACTGGAGTCCGGCGACGCCGTGCCCGCGGATGGCCGCCTGCTGGAGTCCGCGTCTTTGAAAATTGAGGAGGCCGCCCTTACCGGTGAAAGCGTCCCTGTGAACAAGACCGCCGAGGCTCTCGCCGCGGAGGGCGACGTGCCTCTGGGCGACCGGAAAAATATGTGCTACATGGGCTCAACCGTAGTCTATGGCCGGGGCAGCGCCGTTATTACCGCCACGGGCATGGACACCGAAATGGGCAAGATCGCCGGGGTGCTGGCCCGCACGGAGCAGGAGGAGACGCCCCTGCAGCGCAAGCTGAACCAGTTGGGCAAAACTCTGTCCTATCTGGTGCTGGGCATCTGCGTGTTCATCTTCATCTTCGACTTGCTGGTGGAAGGGGATTATTCCCTCACGGCCATCCTCAACACCTTCATGGTGGCCGTGTCTCTGGCTGTGGCCGCCATCCCCGAGGGCCTTGCCACGGTGGTAACGGTGGTGCTGTCCATCGGCGTCACCAATATGAGCAAGCGCGGAGCGGTGATCCGCCGCCTGACGGCAGTGGAGACTCTGGGCTGTACCCAGGTCATCTGCTCCGATAAGACCGGTACCCTCACCCAGAACAAGATGACCGTGGTGGAGCACACCGGCTCCGGGGAACTGCTGGCCACGGCTATGGCGCTGTGCAATGACGCCGCGTGGACAGAGGAGGGGGCACAGGGGGAACCTACGGAGGCCGCCCTGGTGAACTTCGCAGCCGCCTCGGGCCTTAACAAGCCTGCTTTGGAGGAGAAGCAGCCCCGTGTGGCGGAAGCCCCCTTTGATTCCGGCCGGAAGATGATGTCCACAGTCCACCGGACAGACGACGGCTTCCTGCAATACACCAAGGGAGCGCCCGACGAGGTGCTGCGCCTGTGCACCGCTTATGTGGAAAACGGGGAGATACACCCCATGACAGAGGAGAAGCGGCAGACTATTCTGCGGGATAACAAAAATATGGCCGACCGTGCCCTGCGGGTGCTGGCCGCCGCCATGCGAAACTGGGGGGATGCGCTGCCTGAGGATATTGCCCCCGAAAATCTGGAGCGGGAGCTGTGCTTCATCGGCCTGGCGGGCATGATCGATCCCGTGCGTCCCGAGGTGAGGGACGCCATCCACCAGTGCCGCAACGCGGGCATCCGCCCGGTGATGATCACCGGCGACCACAAGGATACCGCTGTGGCCATCGCCCGGGAGCTGGACATTCTGGAAAGCGCCGATCAGGCTATTACCGGCAGTGAGCTCAATGGACTGACGGACGAAGACCTGACCGAGGCCGTCACCCGATACAGCGTCTATGCCCGTGTCCAGCCGGAGCACAAGGTCCGCATTGTTACGGCGTGGAAGAATCGGGGTGCCATCACCGCCATGACCGGCGACGGCGTCAACGATGCCCCCAGCATCAAGACCGCCGACATCGGCGTGGGCATGGGAATCACCGGCACGGATGTCACCAAGAATGTGGCGGATATGGTGCTCTCCGACGACAACTTTGCCACCATCGTAGGCGCCGTGGGCGAGGGCCGCCGCATCTACGACAACATCCGCAAGACCATCCAGTTCCTGCTGGCCTCCAATATGAGCGAGGTGCTGGGGGTGTTCACCGCCACGCTGCTGGGCTTTACCCTGCTGGGGCCGGTGCATCTGCTGTTCATCAACCTCATCACCGACTGCTTCCCGGCCCTGGCACTGGGTCTGGAGCGCGGGGAGCCGGATGTTATGGACCGGCCGCCCCGGGACAGTCACGACGGCATCTTTGCCGGCGGTTTGGCTCTGGATGTGATGTATCAGGGCGTCCTTATCACCATCATCACCCTGGCGTCCTATATCATCGGCCACTGCGTGGAGGTAGGATATTTTGAGATGCCCAGGGGCGTATCGCCCCACGGTATGACCATGGCCTTTTTGACCATGAGTATGTGCGAGGTGTTCCACAGCTTCAATATGCGCTTCCAGCGCCGCAGCATTTTCAGTACCCGCAGCCACAACAAGGTCCTGTGGGCGGCCATGCTGGGCAGCCTCCTCATCACCACTTTGGTGCTGGAGGTGGAGCCTGTGGCGAGAGCCTTCGGCTTCACCCCCGTGGGCTGGATGGAATACGGCACGGCCCTGGCTCTGGCCATTCTGGTGATCCCGGCGGTGGAGCTGGTGAAGCTCTTCCAGCGCAGCGCCGCCGGCAGAAAACGAAAGTAAATCAAAAAAGGAGACCCCTGAGGGGTCTCTTTTTTTACGGATATATAAGAGGTGTGCGCTGGCAGACCTGCCGGATCTTCTTTTGCAGCGCCTTGAGATCCACGAAGGTCTCCGGCTTTTTGCTGCCGTCCCGCAGCAGAGCGGCGGGGTGATACAGCGCCGTCATCAGCACACCGCTCTTCTCAAAGAACTGCCCGTGCTCCTGGGTGATCCTGAAGTCGGGCTTTATCAGCTCCATGGCCGCGATGCGGCCCAGACACACGATGATCTTCGGGTGCATCAGGACCACCTGCCGGCGCAGATAGCCTATGCAGGCATCCTGCTCTGTGTTCAGCGGATCCCGGTTCTGGGGCGGGCGGCACTTGACGATGTTGGTGATATATACCGCCTCCCGCTTAAGCCCGATCATCTCCAACATATCGTCCAGCAGCTTCCCGGCAGCGCCCACAAAGGGCAGACCCTGCTCATCCTCGCTGGCGCCGGGCCCTTCCCCGATGAACAGCACCTCGGCGTCAATGGCCCCCATGCCGAACACCACATTTTTCCGTGTGTTTGCCAGAGAGCAGGCACGGCACTGCAGGCATTCGCTTTGCAATTCTTCCCAAGGCGTCATAGGAATTCCTCCCGATTTTTTTCATCATCCGGGCATAACCCGACCCCGCCGGTGAAACACTGACAGGTGAGGTGAAGGGATATGGATTGGTTTTGGATCTTCTTTTTTTACAGTTTGGCAGGGTATGGGCTGGAAAAAGTTTATGCCTTTGTCACCCGCTCCCGCCATCAGGTGCGCAAGTGCTTTTTGCTGCTGCCCCTGTGCCCGGTGTATGGATTGGCTATGGCGGCAGTGCTTGCCTTGGCGGGGGACACGGAGGACTTCTGGCAGTTGGCCCTGTACGGCGGCATTCTGTGTACGGCGGTGGAGTATGTTGTGCACTTCCTGTATGAAAAATGCCTGGGGGTGCTGTTCTGGGACTACAGCAACACCCATCTGGACTTAAACCGCCGGGTCTGCTTCCCCTTCGGCATAGCCTGGGGCATTTTATCGGCGCTGGCGGTGCGGTATGTGCAGCCGCTGCTTGTGCCCGTTATCGAGGCCGTGCCGCCGTGGGTCACCCTGACCGCCATACTGCTGCTGACGGTGGACAGCTTCTTCTCCGCGCGTCTGCTGCGGCGCAGCAGGAACATCGACCTGCTGGGGATTAGGAATCTCTGGTGGGAGCTGCATCAGATGTAGCGACTGAGCCACTGGTGGATGTCATCATAAACCGTCTGCTCCATGGCCTTTTCATTAAGGATCTCGTGGCGCAGACCGGGGTAGAGCTTCAAGGTCACATCCTGCATTCCCGCCTTGCGGAATGCCTGACAGGAACGCTCCACGCCCTTGCCCATGGCCCCCACCGGGTCGTCCTGCCCGGAGATGAAGAGGACGGGCATGGTCGTGTCCATTCTGCGCAGGTTAGCCGCTTTCTGGTTAAAACGGATGCCCCCCAGCATATCCCGGAACAGACCCACCGTGGCGTCCCTTCCGCAGAGGGGATCGGCAATGTAGCGGTCTACATTTTCCGTGTCCGCGGACAGCCAGTCGAAGCCGGTGCGGTTGGGGGCGAAGGGCTTGTTGTAGCCACCGAAAGCAAGCATAGTGACGAAATCGCTGGTGGTGTCGCTGCCGTTTTTGTAGATGAATCGGTTGGCAATGAGGGTGCCGCCGGTGAGCATATACCCCGGCTGCCAGCCGGTGCCCATAATAACGGCGGCTTTTTTCTCCCCCGGATAACGGATTAGATAGGATCGGGTGAGGAAAGAGCCCATGCTGTGGCCCAGGATGAGCTGGGGCAGTCGGGAAAAGCGCTTGGCAAGAAGGGTGTGCAGCTTGTGGATGTCGTCCACGGCGTGCTGCCAGCCGTTCTCTTCACCGAAATACACAGAGGTGCCGCCCTCCTGCAGGGACTGGCCATGCCCTAAATGGTCGTGGCCTGCCACCACGATGCCCTGCTGATTGAGATACCGGGCAAAACCGTCGTAGCGCATGATGTGCTCCGACACTCCGTGGGCGATCTGCACTACGCCCCGGAAGCGGATCTTCGTCTCCGGGATCCAGAGGCAGGCGTGGAGTTGGGTCTTCCCGTCGGAGGAAATGAAACGGAAATGTTCACAATTTGTCATAGAATCTGCGCTCCTTCCGTGGTATACTGAATTATAATCTGTTATCGGCAGTATACCACGCCGATGCGAAAAAGAAAAGAGGAGAGACCGATGGAGAAGTACATTCTTGCCCTGGATCAGGGTACCACCAGCTCCCGGGCCATACTATTCGACCGCCGGGGGCAGATCGCCTCTGTGGGACAGTACGGCTTTCCCCAGATCTATCCCCAAGCCGGCTGGGTAGAGCACGACCCGGCGGATATCTGGGGTTCAGAGAGCCGGGCGGCGGCGGACGCGCTGCGCGCTGTGGAGCCGGGGCAGGTGCTGGGCATCGGTGTTACCAACCAGCGGGAGACCACCCTCCTCTGGGAGAAATCGACCGGCCGGCCGGTGTATAACGCCATCGTCTGGCAGTGCCGCCGCACGGCACAGCTGTGCGAGGAGCTGAAGAAGCGGGGACTTACGGAACGGATCCAGTCCACCACGGGCCTGCTGCTGGACGCGTACTTCTCCGCCACCAAGATCCGCTGGATCCTGGACAATGTTCCCGGCGTCCGGGAAAAGGCGGAGCGGGGGGAGATCCTCTTCGGTACGGTGGAGACCTATCTCATCTGGAAGCTCACGGGCAGCCATGTGACGGACTGCTCCAATGCCTCCCGCACCATGCTTTTCGATATACATAAGCTGCAGTGGGACGAGGAGCTGTGCGACTTGCTGCAGATCCCTATGTCTATTTTGCCCCGGCCTGTTTCCAACAGCGAGGTATACGGCACGGTGCGGCCGGGGATCCCCGGCTTTGAAAAGGTGGCGGGGGTGCCGGTTTGCGGCGCTGCCGGCGACCAGCAGGCGGCCCTCTTCGGCCAGGGGTGCTTCGCCCCCGGCGAGGCCAAGAATACATACGGCACCGGCTGTTTCACTCTGATGAATGTGGGCGGCAATCCTGTGCGCAGCAGGGCGGGGCTGGTGACCTCTGTTGCCTGGCAGGTAAACGGCGAAACCAGCTATGCGCTGGAGGGCAGTGTGTTTAACGGCGGCAGCACCATCCAGTGGCTCCGGGACGAACTGGGGATCATCTCCTCCGCGCCGGAGATCAACGATCTGGCTGCCACGGTGCCCTCCTCCGGCGGCGTGGTGGTGGTGCCGGCTTTCACGGGATTGGGTGCACCGTACTGGGATATGTACGCCCGGGGCGCCATCCTGGGTCTGACCCGGGGCACGGGCCGGGCACACATCGCCCGGGCGGTACTGGAGTGCATTGCCTATCAGGTGACGGATCTCATGCTGGCCATGCGGCAGGACGCCGGGTGCGACATTGCCTGCCTGCGGGTGGACGGCGGCGCCAGCGTCAGTGACCTGCTCCTGCAGATGCAAGCGGACAGCCTGCGCATTCCCGTGGATCGCCCCGCCATGGTGGAGACCACGGCCTTCGGCGCGGCGGCTCTGGCGGGGCTTGCCTGCGGTATGTGGAAAAGCCGGGAGGAGCTGCAGGAGCTGCGGCGCAGCGACAGGGTATTCCTCCCCCGGCGTGTGCAGAGCGAGTGCGATGAGGAGTACCGTCTGTGGAAGCGGGCCGTGAGCCGGGCGGCGGACTGGATCGAGCATTAAATAACCCGGCAAAAAAACCTTGGATTTTCCTGCCGAGGGATTTGCGGCCTGCCGTGTAAATTCCACACCGGCAGCCGAAGGAGTAGTTTTGGCCGCGCACGGACAAAAATGATTTCAACTTTTCGCGTCTGCGGATGCGAGCTGCGCGTGGCTTTTTGACTTTTACCTTGCAAAACATCATAAGATTTTGTATAATGGGAAAAACCGCAAGTAAAAGAAAGGAGTTTAGTACAATGGCATTTTTGGATGAATTTGGTAAGAAGGCACAGGCTTACGCCGGTGTGGCCGTAGATAAGGCAAAGGATTTGGCGGAGGCGGCCGGCGAGAAGGCAAAGGCGGCTGCGGAGTCCGCCAAGATCAGTGTGGCCATTATGATGGAGCAGCGTGAGCTGGACAAGAACTATAAGGCCATCGGCGAGTGGTTTGTGGCAGAGTACGCCCAGGAGATTCCTGATGCGGTGAAGGACGTTGTGGAGGCGGTGAACGCGTCCAAGTCCAGAATCGCCGAGCTGGAGGCCTCCAAACCCCAGAAGGATGAGCCTGCCGCGGAGGAAAAGCCTGCGGCACGTGTGTGTCCCGTGTGCGGGTTTACCTTTGACAGCAAGTTCTGTCCCGAGTGCGGCGCCCCCATGGGCGAGCCGAAGGAGTAATATTCCAAAAACAAAAAAAGGCGGCGCACTGCGCCGCCTTTTTAAACGAAGCGAGGAGGGAAAGCATGACCCTGCTGCAAATGAACTATCTGGTGGAGATATACCGCTGCGGCTCCATGAACAAGGCTGCGCAGAATCTCTTTGTGTCCCAATCCGCCGTGTCCGCAGCCATCCGGGAACTGGAAGAGGAGCTGGGGATCCGAATTTTCCACCGCAGCAACCGGGGCATCGCGCTGACGGAGGACGGCCGGGAGCTGCTGGCGCAGGTGACACCTCTGGTGGAGCGCACCCGAAAGATCCAGAATTATTACAGCGAGCGCCGGGTGGAAAACCGCGCCCGGCTCTCCATCAGCACCCAGCGTTATCCCTTCTGCGCCAAGGCCTTTGTGGAGTTT
Organism: Clostridiales bacterium; assembly: GCA_004557655.1. Classification (GTDB taxonomy): domain Bacteria; phylum Bacillota; class Clostridia; order Oscillospirales; family Oscillospiraceae; genus Vescimonas. The sequence goes on from SFGJ01000002.1 coordinate 176,345, forward strand.
CTCCACCTGCTCAATGAGCCCCGCATCGAGGTGAGCCTGAAGGAAACGGATATGAGCAGCGTCATCGAGGAGGTGGCCGCTCAGCAAAGTGATCTGGGCGTGCTGTTCGTGTCGGACCTGACGGAGAGCTTTATTCGCCGTATCCTGGACAGCCGCAATCTGGAATTTTTCGGTCTTGCACGCCTCCGCCCCCATGTTTTTTTGCGCAGGGGACATCCGTTGGCCGACTGTGACTCCATCATGCCGGAGGAGCTTCGCGCTTTTCCCAGTGTGGTCTTCACCCAGCGGGAGAGCAACCTCAACTACGCGGAGGAGGCGGTGGTGGGTACCGGGGCGGACTTTAACCAAGTGGTATATATCAATGACCGCGCCACGGCCTACAATGTCATTGCCCACACGGACTGCGTATCCACCGGCAGCGGCGTGCTGCCTAAGGGCTACGGGGACGAGAGGCTGGTTGCCATTCCCCTGTCCGAGCAGGTGGGGGATATGCGGCTGGGCTATGTGAAGCTCCGGGGCATCCCCCTGTCCGAGCATGGGGCGCGGTTTGTGGACATTCTCAAGCAGATCATGGCGGAGATAGGCGAGGAAATATGACTATTTCTGCCGGGGATAGGCCAGGGGGAACTGCCCGCCGTCTTCACCCAGCAGCATCACATCGCCGGCGATGACGGTGTTGCCGCACAGCAGGAGGTTGGCCTGGGCGTCCGCGCGGCCACCCGGATAATTGGTCAGGCGAAAGGTGTAGCGGCAAACGGTCTGGCCGCCGAAGTCGGCAAAGGGCAGGCCCTGCTCTTTTTGCAGGGCGATGTAGCCGCCGTAATCGCCGGACAGATCCTCCGGTAATCGCAGGTGTAAAGTCTCGATGGGATCAGGATCCACCTGCCAGCCCAGCTTTTCCAGATAGGCAACGCACCCGGTGCTGCCATTGGCGTGGAAACTGCCGGGGCTATCCTGTTTTTTTAAAGTGAAAAACAGCACTGCCGTCACAGCGGCCAACAGTAGGAACAGTGCCGGCAACAGTCTTCGCCGGGAAAGACGGATCACTTGCATACCATCACCTCGGAAAAGCCTATGCCCACCGGGGGACAAATATTCATGGGAGAGAGAAATGGAACGATTGGACAAGATACTGGCCGGCACCGGACGCTGGTCCCGGCGGGAGGTGAAGGAGCTGATTCGCCAGCGCCGGGTGCTGCTGGACGGCTTGCCGGCCGATTCGCCGGAGCGAAAGATCGACCCGAACACGGCGGTCATACAGGTGGACGGCGTGCCCGTTGCGTATCGGCGCTATACCTATGTCCTGCTGCACAAGCCCGCGGGCGTCCTCTCGGCGGTGGAGGACAGCAGACACACAACGGTGATGGACCTGCTGCCGCAGGAGCTTAAACGGCAGGGGCTGTCTCCGGTGGGGCGATTGGATAAGGATACGGAGGGCCTGCTGCTGCTGACCAATGACGGCGATCTTGCCCACCGCCTGCTCTCCCCGAGGAGCCATGTGGACAAGGTGTACTACGCCCGCACCCAAGGTACCCCCACGGCGGAGGATGCAGCCCGATTCGCGGAGGGAATCACACTGGAGGACGGCCTGCACTGCCTGCCGGCGGTGCTGCGGGTCTGTGGAGAAAATGAGGTGCTGCTGACGCTGCGGGAGGGGAAATTCCACCAGGTCAAGCGGATGCTGGCCGCCTGCGGCACACCGGTAGAATATCTCAGGCGGCTTTCCATGGGACCGCTGGAGCTGGGAAGCGACCTGCCACCGGGTGAGTTTCGTCATCTTACCGAGGAAGAAATTACCAATTTGCGGCAGGCGGTGGGCCTTGTAGCGGCAGATTGCCAAAAAAGTACTTGCACTTTTTGTTAAATACATAAAAAAACCCTTGCAAAATCGTGATTATGACGGTATAATACAGAAAAGGACTAAACAGATTGCACAAAATCATCCTATCAAGGATGTCCGGGAGGAATATCATGTCGGGACGGATTTTTCAAAATGTTGTGCTGCAGTTCAAGGAGACAACGGACCGCGTCATCGGCGTAATGGACGCCGAGGGCAGCGTCATTGCCTGCAGCGAGCTCACCGGGATCGGAAAGAAGTGGGCCAAGTATGTGGAGGCCATCGAGCTGGCCGACGGCAACTGCGTGGCCATTGAGGGCAAGACCTTTAAGGCTCTGCCCGGCTGGGGCAGCCACTTTGACTATGCCGTTTTTGCCAGCGGCGACGACAGCGTGGGCCGCACGGTCTGTGCTATGGCCTGCGTGGCGCTGAACTCGGCCAAGGCTTACTATGAAGAAAAGCATGACAAGGGTTCCTTTATTAAGAATATCATTTCCGACAACATCCTCATCAGCGATATTTATATGCGTGCCAAGGAGCTGCATGTGCCGGTGGAGGTCAACCGGGGCGTATTCGTTATCCGCCCCATTGACGAGCGTCTGGAGACCGTGCCCATGGATGTAATCCAGGGCCTGTTCCCCGACCGGCAGAATGATTTCGTCCTCAGCGTGGGCGAGGCCGATGTGGCCTTGATCCATCAGTTGCCCGACAATGCCGACGGCCACGATCTGGACAAGGTGGCTCAGCAGATCGGCGACGCGCTGAAGGTGGACGGCGAAAGCGCCGCATTTGTGGGCGTAGGTACCGTGGCCACTCATCTGCGTGACCTGGCCAAGTCCTATAAGGAGGCACAGATCGCCATTGAGGTAGGCAAGGTCTTTGACACCGAGCGCTACATTGTCAACTACGAGAATCTGGGCATCGGACGCCTGATCTATCAGCTTCCCACCACCCTGTGCGAGATGTTTTTGCAGGAGGTTTTTAAGAAGAACCCCATTGACGCGCTGGACCAGGAGACACTGTTCACCATCTATAAGTTCTTTGAGAACAACCTGAACGTGTCCGAGACGGCCCGAAAGCTCTTTGTCCACCGCAACACGCTGGTGTATCGCTTGGAGAAGATCAAGAAGCTCACGGGTCTGGATCTGCGTGAGTTTGACGATGCCATCACCTTCAAGGTAGCCTTGATGGTGAAGAAGTACCTTACCAGCCGGGGCATTGAGGCGTAAAAATTACAGAGATCCCCGACAGGGAGACACCACGGCCCGGTGTCTCCCTGTTTTTTCGGGAAGGGTCTGGGGCAGCCATAGTTAATATTTTTTTCATATTTTCCCTGTTGCAAATTTTGCCGAAAAATCTTATAATAAAAGAGATGTAACCGTTTTGTAACCTTTTGTATTGCGAGGAATTTATGATTCGTCTGATTGATGTTAAAAAAGTATATGATAACGGGACGGAGGCCCTCAACGGCATTTCGTTTGCAATAGAGGACGGAGAGTTTGCGTTTCTGGTTGGCCCTTCCGGGTCCGGCAAGTCCACCATTATCAAGCTTCTCACCGGCGAGATTGTGCCCACCTCCGGGAGGGTCATGGTCAACGGCTTCTCCATGGGCCGCATTTCGGATCGGCAGATCCCCTATATGCGCCGCACCATCGGCGTTATTTTCCAGGATTTCCGGCTCATTATGAACAAGACCGTTTGGGACAACCTGAGTCTTGCCATGCGTGCCGTGGGCGCAAGTCCCAAGGAGATCAAAAACCGCATCCCCTATGTGCTGGAGCTGGTGGGCCTGAAGGGGAAGGAGCAGAATTACCCCGATCAGCTCTCCGGCGGCGAGCAGCAGCGTGTGGCCATAGCCCGTGCCCTGGTGAATAATCCCAGCACCATTGTGGCCGACGAACCCACCGGCAATCTGGATCCCAACCGCTCTCTGGAAATTATGACCCTGCTGGAGCGGATCAACGCATTGGGCACCACGGTGGTGGTGGTCACCCACGAGCGTGGCCTGGTGAACCACTTTGATAAGCGGGTCATCACCATTAACGACGGCATAGTGGCCGGCGACGGCATGGGACAGTATGAGGTGGCCAGATGAAAGGTAATTTTCGATATTTCTTCCGGGAAGGCAGCCGGAATATGTTCTCCCACGGGTTCATGTCCTTTGCGGCCATTGGCATCACCGTGGCCTGCCTGCTGATCATGGGAACCTTTTCTCTGGTGGCCATTAATGCGGACTATAATCTGAAAAGTCTGCAAAAAGAGAACGCCGTGCTGGCGTTTATCGACGAGGAACTGTCCGATGAGGACGCTTGGGCCTTGCAGAGCAAGGTGGAAGCTGTGGCCAATGTGGCCGATGCCACTTTTGTGTCCCGTCAGGAGGCCAGAGACAGCTATGTGGCCCAGTATGACGAGAATGATCTGTATGCGGATCTGGACGCCAGTATATTCCGCCATCGCTTCGTGATCCATCTGCAGGACGAAAACCGCCTGTCCGAAACGGTGGAGGATCTGCGTCAGGTGGAACACATTGCCAAGGTCCGGGCGGACGAGGCTATCTCCGCCGGATTCATCACCGCCCGCAATGTGGCGGGGATCATCAGCATTGCGCTCATAGCTATTTTACTGGTGGTGTCAGTGTTCATCATTTCCAACACCATCAAGCTCACCACCTTTGACCGTCGTGACGAGATCGCCATTATGAAGATGGTTGGCGCCACCAACGGCTTCATCCGCTGGCCCTTTGTGTTTGAGGGACTGCTCATCGGTCTGTTCGGCGCGATCATCGGCTTCGGATTGCAGTGGCTGCTGTATAACGCCATCGCAACAGGTATCGCGGGATCCGACACCTTGCAGATCCTGCGTGTGATGAGCTTTGAGAAGATATGGTGGCCTGTGGCCGCGGTGTTTTTGCTGGCCGGCGTGCTGGTGGGCATCGGCGGCAGCCTGACCGCCATCCGTAAGTTTTTGCGTGTATAAAGGAGGTGCCTATGTCCAATCGTAAGCGTGCGGTGTCGTTTTTATGTGCGTTATGCATGATGTTTTCGATCCTGATCGTGACCCGGCCTGCCCCGGTTTATGCCGAGAGCCTTTCTGAGCAGTTGGAGCAGACCCGGCAGGAGAAAAAGGATCTGGAGGATAAGATCGAGGCGCTCCGCGCCGATAAGGATAAGATCATCCAGGAGAAGGATCTGCTGGACCAGCGCAATGACAAGCTGCGCGTAGAGGTGAATCTCATCCAGCGGCAGTCAGATGAGACCCAGGCCCGCATTGAGGAGCTTACCGCTCAGGAGAAGGAGCAGTACGAGCTGTTCTGCAAGCAGGTACGGCAGGAGGAGGAGCGGGGGACGGTTTCCTATTGGTCTGTTATTTTCAAGTCCGCCAGCTTTTCCGATCTCCTGGCCAGACTGGATTTTGTGGGCGAGGTCATGGACTATGACCGCAAGGTGATCCAGAATCTGCAGGACACGCGCAAACAGCTCTCCGAGGACAAGGCGGCTCTGGAGCAGCAGAAGGCGGAGCTGGTCAGTGCCCAGCAGGAGCTGCAGGCGCAGATCAACGCGGCGTCGGAGCTTATCAGAGATTTTGAGGAAACCGAGGCGGGCCATCAGGCCCTGCTGGATCAGGCGGCATCAGATGAAAAACGAATTCAGGAGCTGATCCGCCAGCAACAGATCAGCTCCGGCGAGTCCGCCGGGTATATCTGGCCCACCAATGCCACCCGATATATCACCAGCCCTTACGGCGATCGCTGGTGTCCTTACCACGGCTGGGAGTATCACAACGGGGTTGACATCGGCGCAGCGTATGGCACAAGCGTGCTGGCGGCCAATAATGGTACGGTGATCCAGGCAGGCTGGAACGGCGGCTACGGCATTAGTGTTATGATCTCCCACCCTGACGGCATCACCACTCTGTACGGTCATATGTGCGACTGGAATGTATCCGTTGGTCAAAAGGTGAGCCAGGGACAGGTCATCGGCTGGTGCGGCAGCACCGGCAACTCCACCGGCCCCCACATTCACTACACCATGTATAAGGGAAGCGGCACCCTTAATCCGCTGAACTATCTTCCGGGCTACATCCCCTACGACTGGTAAAAACACATATTTCCCCTCCCACTCCATAAAATGGGGTGGGAGGGTGTTTTTATGCTTGCATGGATCAACTGGGAACCTGGCGGCCTGCCCCGGGTCCGGCGCAGGGTGGAGCTTTTGAACGGTATGCCCCTGTGCCGGGTGGAAATTGGGGGCAGAATAACGCCGCTGCTGCGGCTTTTCCTGCGTCGGGAGAGGAGAATTCTGCGGGAGGCCGGGGTGCGGCAGGGCGTCTGGGCCGACGGATTGCCGGAGCTCCTGCAGCTGGAACTTACAGCCGTGGATGTCACCCCGCTGCGCCGCGCCATACTGCCCGCCCTGCTGGAGCAGGCGTTTCGGCAAAAGCGGATGACGGAGCGGACGGCCTCCGTGCGGCTCACAGCGGAGGGGACGAGCCTGCCTGTTTACTGGGCGGCGCAGCTTTTGGCCCGGCGGGTGCGGTATCTGCGTCTGGACACGGGCTGCGGCCAGAAGGCTCTGGAGGACTGGCTGTTGAGCCGCTATGGACTTGCCTGCGGCGGCGCGGAGCCGGAGCTGGAGGTGACATTGCGCAGAGAGGGCAATGCATCCGCTCTGCTGCTGGGAGAAAACTGCCTGAGGCAGAGGGTGGACTACATACTCCCGCCCCATCTGGAGGGAACCATACCCGGCGGTGGGGAGGGGGAGCGGCTGTTGGCAGCGCTTTACAGGCAGGAGCGGCTGCGGCCGGGAGAACTGGCTGTGCGGAGAATTCATTTCAGTGCTTGACACCGGGGGGGAAACTATCTATAATGCAATGTGACTTATTATAGAATTGGTGCAGTATCGGCCGATACACCGGATAATAGAAAGGAAGCGTTACCATGGTTAAAGAGTTCAAAATGAGCCAGGAGCGGTACGACGAGCTGAAAAAGGAGCTGGATTACAGCAAGACCACTCGTGCGGATGAGATCGCGGAGCTGATCAAGGAGGCCAGAGGCTTCGGAGACCTGTCTGAGAACAGCGAATATGACGAGGCGAAAAACGAGCAGGGCAAGCTATATTCCCGCATTGCCGAGCTGGAGGAAATTTTGCTGCACGCAAAGATCGTCAGTGATTCCGAAACGGATTCAGATAAGATTTCCATCGGCTGCAGGGTGACGGTGACCAATCTGGCCACCGGCAAGGCCCTGCCCACCTACAAGATCGTCGGTTCCCAGGAGGCGGATGTGATGAATCATGCCGTGTCCGAGGATTCTCCCTTCGGCAAGGCCCTCATGGGCCGCAAGGCCGGCGAGGAGATCAGCGTGGAGGCCCCTAAGGGTACCATTTGCTATCGCATTGATTCCATTGAGAGATAAATAATTTTACAAAAGGAGGGTACCCGCTATGGCGGAGCAGGAAAACCGCAACATCGAACAACAGCAGGATATTAAGCAAATTCTTCAGGTGCGCCGGGATAAACTCAAGGCCCTGCAGGATGCGGGGATGAACCCATTTGCCATTACCAAATACAATGTCACCCACCATGCACAGGAAATCAAGGACAGATTCGACGCCATGGAGGGACAGACGGTGTCCATTGCCGGCCGCCTGATGAGTAAGCGTGGCATGGGAAAGGTCTCCTTCTGCGACCTGCAGGACAAGTCCGGCCGTATTCAGATCTATGCCCGTCGGGACGAGATGGATCAGGAGGAGTACAACCGTTTCAGAAAGTACGACATCGGAGACATCGTAGGCGTAGAGGGCACCATTTTCCGCACGGAAAAGGGAGAGATGAGCGTCCGCGCCAAGAGCATTACCCTGCTCTCCAAGTCCCTGCAGCCCCTGCCCGAGAAGTTCCACGGCCTCACGGACAAGGAGATCCGCTATCGCCAGCGCTATGTGGATTTGATCGTGAATCCCGAATCCAAGCGCAACTTTGAGATCCGCAGTAAGTTCGTGGCCTATCTGCGCCGCTATCTGGATAATATGGGCTTTATGGAGGTGGAAACGCCTGTCCTCAGCCCCATTGCCGGCGGCGCCAATGCCCGGCCCTTTATTACGCATCACAATGCACAGGACATTGATATGTATCTTCGTATCGCCACGGAGCTGCACCTGAAGCGGCTTATCGTGGGCGGCATGGAGCGCGTGTACGAGGTGGGCCGTATCTTCCGCAACGAGGGTATGGACACCAAGCATAACCCCGAATTTACCACCTGCGAGCTGTATCAGGCCTATACCAATCTGGATGGCATGATGGACATTCTGGAGGGTATTCTCTCCGGCGCGGCGCAGGAAATTCTGGGCACCTACAAGGTCAACTGGCTGGGCCATGACATCGACCTGACCCCCGCCTGGAAGCGGCAGACCATGGCCGATGCCGTCATGGAAGTGACCGGCGCCGACTTTATGGCCATCGAGGGCGACGACGCCGCCGCCGTGGAACTGGCCAAGAGCGTGGGCGTGGATATGGACGGTGTGGACAAGAAGTGGGGCAATGCCCTGTACGAAACCTTCGATCAGAAGGTGGAGGACACCTTGATACAGCCCACCTTTATCACCATGTATCCGGTGGAGGTTTCACCCCTGGCCAAGCGCAGCCCCACGGACCCCTATCTGACCGAACGCTACGAGATGTTCATTTGCGGCTGCGAGATGGGCAACGCCTTCTCTGAGCTGAACGACCCCATCGACCAGTACCAGCGCTTCAAGGCACAGGCGGAGAAGCGTGCCAATGGCGACGAGGAGGCCGATATGATGGACGAGGACTTTGTCCTGGCACTGGAGTACGGTATGCCTCCCACGGGTGGTCTTGGCTTCGGCATCGACCGCTGCAGCATGATGCTCTGCGGTACGGATTCCATCCGGGATGTTATTCTGTTCCCGACAATGAAACCCCTCTCGGACTAAAAACCCACAAAAATCAGGTTTTGACGGCGTTTTGTTAATCTAAAAAAATGTCGTAAAACGGGGGTTACGACAGATTTACAACAAATGACTTTTTGAGCATCGCTCGTCTTTTACGACAAATGCGTGTCGTAAATCACGAGAATCGTAAATTGTTAATCCAGTGGCTTCATTGTAACGGCTACATTGTAAATTGAATAAATAAGCCTTGTAAACTCGGTATTTAACGATGTTTACGACAGAACCTCGGACTGTATAGTTCGGGGTTCTTTTTTTGCATATTTGAAGCTGGCAACGATTATGGATATACTGTAATCGAATGGAGGGACTACAAATGAAGAAGTATTATATCAATCTAACCGAGCAGGAACGCTCTCAAATCATACATTCGCTTATAGATAAGAAGAACGCACTTATGGCTCAAAGCATATACGGCGACCGCTATCGTGCAGGACGGCGAAAAGTTCAGGGGGTTTCTTGATACAAAGGCAAGGCTTGACCGCTATTCCGCCGCAAACACCCTGTTCATTTACAGTCAGTACCCCAAAGCAACCCGGCTTAAAGACTTCGGTGACTGGGCGGAGGAAAAAGAATCTATCAATAAGGGCGCAAAGAGTATCTCCGTTCTTGAATCTGTTGAGTACACAAAGAAGCTGTGCTTACATACTTAAAGGAAACATACTTTAATGAAAACGGTTTGGAATAGCAAAGTAAGGAAAAGAGAAGTTAAATCAGGGCATAAGATACTCTTCCTTGAAATCCCCACGAGGAGGCCGGTCGACTGATCCGCTCACCGTAAGTCTCCGTATTGCGATCTATTGAGAATAATTGCGAGTAATTCTCTAATTCTTTTCCAAAAACGGTGCAGGAATTCTATAAATCACAATAATCTGAAGCAGACAGCAATATCTAACAATGAGAGACCTATGAACCTAAAAAATCCATACGCTGTTTGTCCTATAAAGGCTTATTTATCCCCGCCTTCCGCGTGATACTGCCTGACAATTTTTTTTGAAATATCCACTGTCCCCATCTTGAAAAACGGATGCACATCTGCTACAATTGGTTTACAAACCAAATCGCTGGGTAAGGGGGTTGAATAATTGGCAGTACGAAGCGACGGACTTCAGACGGAAAAGCGGATCCTGCAGGCTTGTGTCCGACTGTTTCTGGAAAACGGATACCGGCGCACGACCATGCTGCAGATTTTCAAGGAAGCGCAGGTCTCCTCCGGCAGCTTTCAGAACCTTTTTCGCAGCAAGGACGGCGTTTTGCTGGAGCTGGTGAACTTCATGTTTGAAAACCAGTTCGGCATGGCCAGAAGCGTTGCGGGGGCGGAACTGCCGCCGGTGTATGTCTACGCGGCGGAAACCGCACTGCAGATCACGCTGACGGAGCTGAATGAAAATCTGCGGGAGATCTACCTGGAAGCCTACACCCAGGAACACCTGCTGGACTACATCCAGCGGGCCACGGCAAAGGAGCTGCACCGCATCTTCGGCTCCTATCAGCCCGGGCTGACGGAGCAGGATTTTTACGAGCTGGAGCTTGGCACGGCGGGGCTGATGCGGGGGTACATGGCCAATCCCTGCACGGCGGATTTCCCGCTGGAGCGGAAGCTGGAGAAATTCCTGACCCTGGCGCTGCGGGGCTACAAGGTGCCGGAGGAGGAGCTGCAGCAGGTTCTTTCCTTCCTGGCGGGGCTGGATATGCGCGGCATCGCCCAAAAGGTCATGGAGGAGCTGTTCCGGCAGCTTGCCATGCGCTATGAATTTTCCCCGGAGGGCCTGGTGCCGCAGGGATAGAAGCAAACAAAGAGGGTATGTAAGGGAGTATTCCCTTGCATAGGGGAATCCCCCTATGCAATCTCCCTATGAACAAATTTCTTTTCTGCGGAGTACAGAGAAGAAAAAGAAAGGAAAGATTATGAAGAAACGAATTTTTAGTATTATGATGTGCCTTTGCATGGTGCTGATGCTCTTCCCGGCCATGGCCTCTGCGGAGGAGTCGGGCAGCATCACCATCGACGGCGCGGATGTGGTCTGCAAGGAGCAGAACTATGAATTCACCGTCACGCCGTCGGACGGCGTGACCCTGGACGAGACATTCGGGTATGACACCGGCATGAAGGGCAGCAGCGTGGAGCTGACGATTGATGAAGACGGCGTGGGACACGGCGTACTGCCTGCGGAGTGGTACGATCTGAATACGGACGGTTTTGACGTGAACGCACGTGGAACAGATCCGAACGGTAATACCGTGACCGACACCAAGCACGTTACGATCCGGGCCAGTCACCTCTTCGTGGACGGCGCCTGCGAGGTCTGCGGCTTGCGGCAGTACACCATTACCTATGACGCCGGCGCATACGGCACGGGCAGCATCGCGGCGGGAACCAAAATTCAGGGCGAGGACTTTACCCTGAGCAGCGAGACCTTCACCCGTGAGGGCTATGTTCAGACCGGCTGGTTGGATACGGATGACGGATTCTATGCGCTTGGCGGAATCTATAACAAGGATGCGGATATAACGCTGACCCCGAAGTGGTCCGGGGATGTTTCCACTGAGACCGAGCTGAAAGAGGCCCTTGACGCGCACCTTACTTTCATCAGGTTGATTGATGACTTCAAACTTTCAAACACCCTCAACCTGAGCGATAAGCAGATCACGCTGGACCTCAACGGCCATACGCTCAAGGGCAATATCATATTGGCGGATACCTCTGCGGCTCCGCATTCCATTCTGACCCTGATCGACAGCGATCCCAACGGCCGCGGTGTGCTGGACGGCAATATCGAACTGACCCGCGAAAACTACGGCAATGTAAGCCGCCTCAACGCCAACGGCGGCACGGTAACAGGGAAGGTTTCCCTCAACAGCTATATCGCCAAGATCTTCTGTACCAGCGATACCCCCACCGCCATTAAGGGCTATGCCGGCAAATACGGAGAGATCCACGGCGGTATACTCTACGACAGTTTCAACGAAGGCTGCATCAGGGAAAATACCGTGACATTCATGAACGGTAGCAGCCGTTACGCGGTTGAGGTCGTGGCGGACGGCAACAAGGTGGTCGCGCCCATCAAACCGGCCGCGCCGGAGGGCATGAAGTTCGCCGGCTGGTACACGGACAAAGCACTTAGCGAAAAATACGAATTCGGCAGCCCCCTGCCTCAGAACATTATCCTCTATGCGGGATTTGAGCCGATTACCTACACCGTGCAATATGACGGCGGTGCCGAGTTCGGCCTTATGGTGAACTTTAAGACCCACGGCGTGGATCTGACCCTGGCCGGAAAGGCCTTCTACCGCGATGGCTTCGTCCACATCGGCTGGCTGGGCTCGGACGGCGAGTTCTATGAGCTTGGCGGTGTCTATTCCACGGACGCGGATGTGACGCTATACCCCGTTTATGACCGGATCATCACCCTGAACGTGCCCTTCACCACCACGGTGAAGCAGGGCGGCAACGTAGCCCCCGGCGAGACGACGTTTGATCTGGCCATCGTGGGCGCCAACGCGGGTGAGGAGCGCTACGCGGATGTGTCCCTCTCCGGCACCGTTACCACCACCAACGGCGTGGGCGACTATGAAGGCACCCTGACCTTCACCGGCCCAGAACGGCAGCTCGGGTATATGCTCTCCGAGGGCGCGTTCGTCCAGCAGGTGAACGGCGGCGAGGAAAACTGGACCTATGACGAAACGGTGTATGGCCTGCTCCTGAAGCAGGGCGCGGCCTACGCCACGGATGACGCGGCGTCGCCCTATACCGTGCTTATCCTCCCGGCCATCAGCGTGGACACGGACGACGGTGTGCGCTACGATATCGACTGGGATGCGATCGATTGGAACGCGCCGCAGTCGGAAGATATGCACTTCACCAACACCTATACGAAATCCACAACTGAGCCCGGTACCCCGGACACCGGCGATAACAGCAATCTCACGCTGTGGTTTGCCCTTCTGGCAGTATCCGGAGTTGGCGCGGCCGGAGCCGCAATCTACAGCAGAAAGAGAAAATATTCCGCAGAATAACCCAAAGAAATCTTTATAAGGATGGGCGGTAACGGACATAGTCCCGCTGCCGCCTTTTCCCTTGGAGCTGAATAACTGACGGCGCGAATAAAAAATCGGCAATAGTCTTGCTATTGCCGATTCTCTTACGGTGAAAACATGGGGTAACGGAGCTTTTACGGTTGTTTTTTCCTCCTGAAAATTGCCGGCCCACCCTCCATGGCCACAAGGGAAAGCATCATCAGCGCCGCCCCCGCGTAGCCGCGGGCAGTGAGCCGTTCGCCGGCAAAGAAAAAGGCGACTGTGGCGGAAAACAGCGGCTCCAGAGTGAAGATCAGACCCACATGGACGGCGGAGGTGTACTTTTGCTGTACGGCGGTGACGGCAAAGGCAATGCCTGTGCAGAAGACGGACAGAAACAGGGCACTGCCCCAGCCGGCTGGGGTCTGCGGCAGGCAGGGCGACTCGAAAATAACGGACAAAAGCAGCATGACCACGCCTGTGACAACCTGCTGAAACACCCCCAACTGCAGAGCGTCCACCTCCGGCTGCTGCACGGCGTGCTCCACCACCAGGAGGTTGATGCCGTAGCCCATAGCGCACAGCAGACAGATGAGATCCCCCGCGGCGGGGCGGAAGTTCTCCTGCAGCGTCAGCAGCGCAAGACCAACAGCGCACAAAACAAGACACAGAAGCATCCGCCGCTCCGGTTTCTTCCGATACACCAGAAAACTCAAAAGCGGCGTGGTCACCACCGGCAGAGAGCAGATGAAACCTGCGTTGGAGATGGAGGTATACAGCAGCCCCACGGTGGCGCCGATATAGGTCAGGGTCAGAGACAGCCCCGCTGGAATGGCGTAGAGCAGGGTTTTGCGGCTTACCGTGCGCAGTTTGGGGAAGAGCACCGCACCCAGCAGCAAAGAGGCCAGCAAAAATCGAAAGGCACACAGGGCGAAAGGGGGCATTTCTCCCAGAGCCAGGTCGGATAAATAGTAAGAGCAGCCCCAAAAGCCGGTGACCAGCACCAGCAACAGATTGGCTTTTCTCTGTCGTGTCATAAGACGGCTCCTTTCTGCCCTAAGTGAAATGCAGTCAAACTACCCATGCCGGCAGGCATTTCACATGGCACAGCCATAGCACTTGCGCGGCAAATTGCAAAAATCCCAGCAGAGGGATTCATTTTACAAAAAAAGCACACTGCGAGGTGTGCTTTTTTCTGGTGCAGTTGAGCAATCCAAATCCGAACCAGAAGCCGCTTTTTCAGCGGCTTCTTTAGCCTCGCCGAATGTAATGGTTTTTGTGCCGTCCTTGTAGTTAAAGGTTATCAGCATTTTATCGTCATACAGGAATATCGCGTTGATAAAGGTGTCAATCAGCATTTTGCGGTGACTCTGCTTGGTAACATCTAATTTGCGGAAACGGTGCAGCCAAAATGTCATAAACTCCGCGCTGATTTTCGGGGGCTTGGACAACTGCTCGTTGGCAAGGCGGGTTTCCAATTCCTCTTTTGCAGCCTCTAATTCTTCAAGGCGTTCTTTGGTCGATTTTGTCAGAATACCTTGCTGAATAGCATTCATCTGAAAATGTTGGTCTGCGTCAATCTGATAGCCCATCGGCAGCGTACCGCCATTAAACATACATTTCAACGCATTATCGGTCATACCGCGTACAACCTTTTCGGAAAGGTCAACGGAATAGTATTCAGCGAAGCCCTCAAGCATGGATTCAAGGATAATACCCTCTGCGCCATCGGAAATAACCTCGGTAGCGGAAACAACCTTAACGCCGTTCTTCTTCAACTGCGCCTTGTATCGTGCGCTGTCATAGCGATTTCGGGCAAACCGGTCAAGTTTCCAAACGATAATCATATCAAACAGCTTTTTGCCGCTGTCCTTAATCATGTTCTGAAATTCTGGGCGGTTGTCGGTCTTTGCGGAAACTGCCCTGTCGATGTAGTGACGCAGAACGGTAATTCCATTCTTATCAGCAAACGCGGTACATTCGCGGAGCTGACCTTCTATGGATTCCTCGCGCTGATTATCAGAAGAATATCTCGCGTAAATTACTGCCGTCCTGCTTTCACCGTCCCTAACATCTGTATCAAGGTTTGTTTCAACTGCTCATTCATGGGCGAATCAGGCTCAAAGCACATTTCTACAAACTTTGCCAATTCGGGATTATCCGCAACAGGCGGTTTCACTTGGTACAGTTTGCCCTGCGGCTCATCACAACGGCAAGTGATGTAGTCCATAGATACATCAAAATAATCCGCATATTTTATCAGCAATTCAATAGACGGTACAGACTGCCCATGCTCATATCGGTTAATACTCGGCTGCGTCACATTCAGCAACTCAGCCATTTTCTTTTGAGAGAACTTCATGCCCTCGCGCAGCGTTTTCAAACGCTCACCAACTGTATTCATCAAGCCACCCCCTGTTTTTACCTGAATATATTATAATACATTATCCGTATATTTGCAATACCTAATTCGAATCTTTTCTGCGAACATTTCAGGTAGACGAAAATGCGTATTTTTTCGCAGAGTGCCTAACCGTTGTTTTGGTGTTGCTTTTCGGTGCGAAAATCATCAATAATTCAGCCTGTGTGCCGTTCTTTTTCCTCGTCCTATGTGCTACCCTTATATCTCTTTTTCTGTGAAAAGGGAGAAAGTCGGAGAGGAAAAAGAGGGTGAGTCTATAACCCAGGGAAGCTGTGCCAAAATGTTTACCATAGCGGGGCCTGTGATCGTTTATGGTGTCAGCACAAGCGTGATTTATGGCATAATTCTTGTGTTATTGCAGAGCTTTTAGAACATTTTTGCCCACTTCGTAATCGGCGAAGTGGGCGTTTTTTTGTATGGCTATTGTAACTCGTAAGGCAAAACAGAAGCAAAAATGCTCTTGAACTCCATGAAATGGGGGAGAAAGTTTCTGAGGAAACCTTTATTTAGATGCTTATTCCAGTTTGATTAAAGTGCTTGTATGAAATCTTCTGCCTGCAAGGGATGATCGATAAAATGTGATATTATCACGGAACGACCACACAGCATCTGTTATGATACAGCCACAAATAAAAAGAAAGGCGGGCTAAATATGAGACTGAAAGATAAAGTTGCAATCATCACCGGAGGCAGCCGTGGCATTGGCTACGCTACCGCAGACAAATTTCTGAAGGAAGGTGCTACGGTAATCCTGACCGCAAGCTCACAAGGTTCTGCTGACAAAGCGGTTGCGCAGCTGAAAGAAAAGTACCCTGATGCAACAGTTG
>SFGJ01000082.1 GCA_004557655.1 Clostridiales bacterium
GCTCTGCGCCCTGTTTCCCGGAAAGGATGGTATATGGCAGAAAAACAGAGCAGCCGGGACAGGCTGAAGGAGATCACGGCGAGTATTGAGGACGGCATCAAGGAGCTGTTCCAGTCGGAGACCTATGCGCAGTATCTTCAGACCATGAGCCGGTTTCACCATTACAGCGTAAACAATCAGGTGCTGATTCACATGCAGAAGCCGGACGCCACGCTGGTGGCGGGCTTCAACAAATGGAAGAATCAGTTCGGCAGAAATGTCATCAAGGGAGAACACGGCATAAAAATCATCGCCCCGACTCCCTTCAAGAAGAAAATCGAGCAGGAAAAGCTCGACCCGGATACGCAGCTTCCCATGCTGGATGCGGACGGGAAAATCATTACGGAAGAAAAGACCATCCAGATTCCCATGTACAAGCCGGTGACGGTGTTCGACGTTTCGCAGACCGAGGGAAAGCCTTTGCCCCAGCTGGCTCATGACTTATCTGGTAATGTGGCGAATTACGATGTGTTCATGGAGGCGCTGCGCCGCTCCTCTCCGGTTCCCATCTCCATGGAAGTGATGGGCGGCGGTATGGACGGTTACTTTGACCTGGAGCATCAGGACATCGCCATCCGCAAAGGCATGAGCGAGGTGCAGACGGTATCTGCGGTCATACATGAGATGGCGCACGCGCTGCTTCACAATCGAACCAAAGATACTGAGGAGAAAACGCCGGAACTCTCCCGCAGTACCGAAGAAGTGCAGGCGGAAAGCATCTCCTATGCGGTGTGCGCCTATTACGGCATCGCCACCGGTGATAACAGTTTCGGCTATATCGCGTCCTGGTCAAAGGATAAAACCCTGCCGGAGCTGCGGGAAAGTCTGGAGGTAATCAGCAAGACCGCCGACGGCCTTATCAACGATATCGACCGGCACTATGCGGAAATCCTGAAAGAGCGCGAGGAAGAGCTGATTGCTACTGAACCTGCCATGGCGATGGAGCGCCTTTATGCCGTGGATGAGCGGTATCTTCACGTTCAGCGCACGGACACCGGTGTGGATTACACGATTTACGATAAGGCATCCATGAAGGAAATCGACGGCGGTCAGCTGGATATGGAGATCAGCACGCTGGCCGAGGCAGCGCTTGAAATCTGCAACTTCCACGGAATCGGGCAGAACGCCCCGCTTCAGGTTGCGGATATCGGGATACTGGATGAGTTGCAGGCCGCGCAGGATGCAGCGATTGCCATTGAGCCGCCTGTGCAGGAGAACCCGGAGCCGGAGACGGATATTCCGCCTGACCCGGCAATTTCCGTGGAGGCGCGGAACGCCTACGGCTATACGGATGACGGGATGCTCCCGCTAACAAAGGAGCGCGCCATGGAGCTCTTTGAGCGCGATGTGCCGGTATATCTTCTCTATGGGGACAATACCGAGGCGATGGCTTTTGAACAGACAGAGATTCTGAATCATGACGGCATCTTCGGCATTGACCGCGCAGACTGGGAGGCTGTAAAGGAGCAGTTTCCCGTCATCACGGAAAACAGATGGCAGAAAGCCTTCCAGCAGAATTCGGCAGACAGTTACTGCATTTATCAGCTCCGCAGAGATTCGGAACTGGCAGAGCTTCGTTTTATGAATTCTCAGTATCTCCGGGAGCATGGGCTTGAGCCTGCATATGACCATTACGAGCCGGTCTATTCCGGTTCGCTCCCGTCTGA
Source organism: Clostridiales bacterium (assembly GCA_004557655.1). Classification (GTDB taxonomy): domain Bacteria; phylum Bacillota; class Clostridia; order Oscillospirales; family Oscillospiraceae; genus Vescimonas. The sequence goes on from SFGJ01000082.1 coordinate 1,707, forward strand.
CGGCAGTACAGAAGCTCGCCTGGATGACCTGTACATGAAGTTCAACACTGCCCACCCGCAGGATTTTACCGGCCACAGCCTGTCCGTCAGCGACATTGTTGTCTTAAAGCAGCAGGGTGCAGTAAGCTCTCATTATGTGGACAGCGTGGGCTTTGTTCAGCTCCCGGCGTTCCTGCCGGACAATTACCTGAAAAATGCGGAGATGTCCATGGAAGATGATTATGGGATGATCGATGGCATCATCAACAACGGTCCAAAGGAACAGCCGGAGGTCAAACCAAAGGCTCCCGATTTATCGGCGCTGTTTGAAGCAGCCAGACAGGTCGTTCAGGAAGATAAGCAGGTTTCTGAACCGGGCAAAAAGCCTTCCGTTCTGGCCATGCTCCATGCACCCGCGCCGTCCAGGAGTGAAAAGACCGCGCAGACAAAAAGCGCAGAAAGGGATTTGATATGACGAATTTCACCAATGATGAGATGAATCTGATGTGCATCTACAGCGCCGGCAGCAGCCGCACCGGCCTGATGCAGAAACTCACGGAAATGAAGAAGTACCTGGAACGCGATGAGGTGCAGCTCCTGGCGTTGACCGAATCAACGCTTGCAAAACTGGCAATACTGACCGATGAGGAGTTCGGGCAGCTGGAGCTCTACCCCGATTTCGATATCTGATTCTATTCCGAAAAAAGGTGCAGACGCACCCAATTTCGGAATACGGCTTTGTTTCTATTTCGGATTTTTGCGGTTTACTGCAAAAATCTGAAACAGGATGGTTCTAAAGCAAAATATGTGTAGGAAGAAAGCGTTCGTGTGATACGGGCGCTCTTTTCTTTTGAAAGGAGACGTGATCTATGGCAAGCAAATTGCAGGAGTACCGAAGAATGTCGGAAGAAGCGCAGCGGCAGCTGACTGGAAGCCTGGAGCGCTGGCAGTCCTTCCTCGCCACCGCGTCGAGGCTGTACAAATACCCGTATCACGAGCAGGTCATGATCCATGCCCAGCGCCCGGAC
>SFGJ01000083.1 GCA_004557655.1 Clostridiales bacterium
GTAACCGGCTCATTTAAACCGTCTGGTCTGTTTCCTCCGGCTCTACAAAAATAATGTCCATCATTTTTAATGGACACTATCGTATGAAACACCGGACCTGGATCACTGAAGCTTTACGTCTTCACTTTGAAGAACATTTACCCCGGGTTGTGGCCGGGCGTCGCCTGGGTGTACCAAAATCAACAGTTTGTAGTATGTTCGTGCGCTTTCGGAGAGCTGGCCTTTCGTGGCCTTTGCCCGCAGGCATGTCGGAGCAGGAACTTGATGCCTGCCTTTACGGACAATTTTCCACGGTACCAGTCGTACGTCCTGAAAGCACCGTTATATCCGAAGCCCCCATGGTAAAAAAACGTCCCCGGCGGCCCAACTTCCCTTATGAGTTTAAAATCGCCTTAGTGGAGCAGTCACTGCAGCCCGGAGCCTGTGTGGCGCAGATCGCCCGGGAAAACGGAATCAACGATAACCTGCTCTTCAACTGGCGCCATCAATACCGGAAAGGTGGCCTGCTGCCTTCCGGAAAAAATATGCCGGCACTGCTTCCCGTGACGTTAACGCCGGAGCCGGATAATAAAATCCCGGCCCCCGCACAGGAACCAGAGCAGATAAATACACCGTCCGACAGTCTGTGTTGTGAGCTGGTTCTGCCGGCCGGAACTCTCAGGCTTAAAGGTAAACTGACGCCGGCGTTATTACAGACACTTATCCGCGAAATAAAAGGGAGCAGCCACTGATGATATCTCTCCCTGCAGGTTCGCGTATCTGGCTGGTTGCAGGTATCACCGATATGCGAAATGGCTTTAACGGCCTGGCATCAAAAGTTCAGAACGTCCTGAAGGATGACCCGTTCTCCGGACACCTGTTCATCTTCCGCGGACGCCGGGGTGACCAGATAAAAGTGTTGTGGGCTGACAGTGACGGACTGTGCCTCTTCACCAAACGCCTGGAGCGGGGCCGCTTCGTCTGGCCAGTCACCCGTGACGGCAAGGTGCACCTTACTCCGGCTCAGTTATCCATGCTTCTTGAAGGTATCAACTGGAAGCACCCGAAACGAACGGAACGCGCTGGAATCCGCATATAACCCGTTGTAAAGTGAGGATATGGACACCTCACTTGCTCATGAGAACGCCCGCCTGCGGGCACTGTTGCAGACGCAACAGGACACCATCCGCCAGATGGCTGAATACAACCGCCTGCTCTCACAGCGGGTGGCGGCTTATGCTTCCGAAATCAACCGGCTGAAGGCGCTGGTTGCGAAACTGCAACGTATGCAGTTCGGTAAAAGCTCAGAAAAACTTCGTGCAAAAACCGAACGGCAGATACAGGAAGCACAGGAGCGAATCAGCGCACTTCAGGAAGAAATGGCGGAAACGCTGGGTGAGCAATATGACCCGGTACTGCCATCCGCCCTGCGCCAGTCTTCAGCCCGTAAACCGTTACCGGCCTCACTTCCCCGTGAAACCCGGGTTATCCGGCCGGAAGAGGAATGCTGTCCTGCCTGTGGTGGTGAACTCAGTTCTCTGGGATGTGATGTGTCAGAGCAACTGGAGCTTATCAGCAGCGCCTTTAAGGTTATCGAAACACAACGTCCGAAACAGGCCTGTTGCCGGTGCGACCATATCGTGCAGGCACCAGTACCTTCAAAACCCATTGCACGCAGTTATGCCGGAGCGGGGCTTCTGGCCCATGTTGTCACCGGGAAATATGCAGACCATCTGCCGTTATACCGCCAGTCAGAAATATACCGTCGTCAGGGAGTGGAGCTGAGCCGTGCCACACTGGGGCGCTGGACAGGTGCTGTTGCTGAACTGCTGGAGCCGCTGTATGACGTCCTGCGCCAGTATGTGCTGATGCCCGGTAAAGTCCATGCTGATGATATCCCCGTCCCGGTCCAGGAGCCGGGCAGCGGTAAAACCCGGACAGCCCGGCTGTGGGTCTACGTCCGTGATGACCGTAACGCCGGTTCACAGATGCCCCCGGCGGTCTGGTTCGCGTACAGTCCGGACCGGAAAGGTATCCATCCACAAAATCACCTGGCCGGTTACAGCGGTGTGCTTCAGGCCGATGCTTACGGTGGTTACCGGGCGTTATACGAATCCGGCAGAATAACGGAAGCCGCGTGTATGGCTCATGCCCGGAGAAAAATCCACGATGTGCATGCAAGAGCGCCCACCTACATCACCACGGAAGCCCTGCAGCGTATCGGTGAACTGTATGCCATCGAGGCAGAGGTCCGGGGCTGTTCAGCAGAACAGCGTCTGGCGGCAAGAAAAGCCAGAGCCGCGCCACTGATGCAGTCACTGTATGACTGGATACAGCAACAGATGAAAACACTGTCGCGTCACTCAGATACGGCAAAAGCGTTCGCATACCTGCTGAAACAGTGGGATGCACTGAACGTGTACTGCAGTAATGGCTGGGTGGAAATCGACAACAACATCGCAGAGAACGCCTTACGGGGAGTGGCCGTAGGCCGGAAAAACTGGATGTTCGCGGGTTCCGACAGCGGTGGTGAACATGCGGCGGTGTTGTACTCGCTGATCGGCACATGCCGTCTGAACAATGTGGAGCCAGAAAAGTGGCTGCGTTACGTCATTGAACATATCCAGGACTGGCCGGCAAACCGGGTACGCGATCTGTTGCCCTGGAAAGTTGATCTGAGCTCTCAGTAAATATCAATACGGTTCTGACGAGTCGCTTAC
>SFGJ01000084.1 GCA_004557655.1 Clostridiales bacterium
CTGCCGGTCAGCTCGGACACGGCAATGTCCGGGATTTCCTTGCCCTCGGTCTGGCTCACGTCAAAGACCGTGACGACGCGAAAGGCCGGGATTTCAATTTCCCGTTCCTCGGTGACGGGCTTGCCGTCTGCGCCGATCACCGGCTTTTGGGTAGCCGGGTCGATTTTCTCCATCTGCTTTTTCACCTTGTAGGGGGACGGGGCCAGTATCTTGATGCCTTTTTCGCCTTTCTTCACATGGCGCTCAAAGTCGTCCCGCCACTTGCCAAAACCGGCAACCAGAGAGGCGTCCGGCTTCTGCATGGCGATCAGCAGCGTATTGTTGAAGCTGTAATTATGGAACTTGGACATCGCCGTGAGATAGGCTTTGTACTGTTCACTTTCAAAAAGGGCCTGTATTCCGGCTTCCAGACGGTCAGTGATTTCTTTCATACGCTCGGCATTGTTCTTTCCGTTCAAGTCGATGGGGATAACCGGCTGGGGCTGCGGGGCCTCGGCAGTCAATACCGCTGTCTGCCGGGTCTTGATCTCGTCCCGCATAACCTCCGGCTGGGGAAAGGCCATTACCCGGTATTCCTCCGGCACCGGCTGGCCCTCATGGACGCTCTGCCACTTGTCGCCGCTTTTCACGATATAACCATACTCGGTAAAAGCTCCCTGTTCCTGCTGGGAAATGTGACGTCCAAACTGTGCCGTATCAATCCCGGCTTTCCATTCCTGCGGCATATCCACCATGCCGGAACGGTTCAGGTAGTAGTCTCCCAAAGCGGCGGCGGTATGCACATCCGGCAGATGCACATAGTAGTCCACGTTTTCGGTAAAGTCGATGATCTGGCCGATACTCTCAAAGCCGCCCTTGGGGGTTTGCAGGGCGGCGTTCAGCTCTGCGATCTCGGCGGCGTCAAGCTGGCCCAGCCGGGCGGCAAGGAAATTCAGCTCGTCCACGTCGGCGGCCAGCACCATATCGTAAGGCAGCGCAAGGCGCTGGCCCTCCGGGTAGGAATACCCGTTAATAAAAAAGTCCTGCGGATTGTCGGCGGAAATGCCGATCTGCCGCAGGGCTGCTTGTAGTTGTTCCGTTGTAGTAGGCATATCCAGCCAGACACCATCCTTGCCCTGTTCGTTGAGCTGGCGGTTATGGAGCTGGATAGAAAATACTTCGTTCACGCGCTCACTCCTTTCTTTGTCCTGTTCCATCAGACGGTGCATTAGCTCGTAGTCCTCAATGCTCATGTTGCCGTCATATACATACGGGTCGATGTCCTCGCCATTATAGGGGCGCTCATAAAAGGGCAGCCCCGCTTCATGGGCCTTGGCCCGCGCTTCCTCCAACACCTCCGGGGGCAGCACATCGTCGTGGGCCTCCATAAACGGGGCAATATTACTTAGGCCGTTTTCGTAGTGGTGGCGCACTCCAGCGGCCAGTTCGTCCACGCTCATTTTCTCGCCCAGATAGCCGGAATAATAACCATTCACCACAACGGCCTTGGGGTCTGTGGCCTGTATCTCGGCAAGCCGCATTTTGTCCTCCGGGTACAAATAGTCGCTCATATCCAGACGAAACGCTTCCCCGTGCCATGAACGGCCCTCCCGCCAGAACGCCAGCCATGCAATGCCGCTTCGTAAATCGTCCTGATATTCTCTTACGGTGTCCCGTAAACTTTCCATCGGCAGCCTCCTTTCTCTGAAATATAAGGGTTTGGGAAACTCCCAACAAGCAAAATCCCCGGCCCGGTCAGGTGCGCCGGGTCAGGGATTTACCGGGAGTGTAGCCACACTCCCTATGCTTGCTCTGTTAGTGTCTTAGCTCCTGTGTTCCACGCGGTAATTAACGTATTTCCCGCCGGTATCGGCCAAAAGCACCGTCCCGTCATAGGTTTTGCCGGTTTTCATGGAATAGAGGCCCTTTACCTTTGCTTTTCCGTCTTTGAGCAGTGCGGCAGCGATCTTCGGAGTGAACGATTTCCTGCGTTCCTCAAAAAATCGGTCATTCTTCCACATGACAAACTGGCAGGCCCGGTTTCCGCAGTAGTAGTTTTTCCTGCCCTCGTAGACGGCCTCGCCACAGCGGGGACACGTTCCGATTGCCACACGCTCGGCCTGAAACAATTTCTGTTTATCCTCGCTGATGCAGGAATAGGTTTTCACCAGCTCCCGCGTCATGGCCTCAATACCTGCCATAAACTCGTCCGGGTCAGCCTGCCCCTTGGCGATCTCGGTCAGACGGCTTTCCCATTCAGCGGTAAGCTGGGGAGAGGTCAAAGCCTCCGGCAGCACCACGGCCAGATTGATGCCATCCTTGGTGGGAATGAGCTGCTTGCCCTTTCTCTGGACAAAGCCCATCTGCACCAGCTTTTCCAAAATAGCGGCGCGGGTGGCCGGGGTTCCCAGCCCCTTGCGCTCGGCGTCCTCCGGCATATCCTCGGCCCCGGCCCGTTCCATAGCAGACAGTAGCGTATCTTCTGTGTAGGGTTTGGGCGGCGTGGTGAAATGCTCTGTGACGGATGCAGCCACGTCCACAAAGGTCTGGCCCTCTTTAAGCTCCGGCAGCTCCCTCACGGCTTCGGCGTCCTCGTCAGAATCGGTTTTCAGGGAGGAACGGAAACGGCGGTCAATCTCTTTCCAGCCGGGGGAAAGAACGGTCTTGCCCTTGGCGGTAAAC
>SFGJ01000085.1 GCA_004557655.1 Clostridiales bacterium
CTGCCGTGCAGCATGGCCTTCGCAGGAGATCCCATGCTCGGCCAGCTTGCGCCGTGCCGGAGGATAGACCGGGTTGCCGATCTCCTCCCGGCTGGTGGCCGCCGATTCGATATGAAACTGTGATGCCAGCCCAGCCTTCTGTACCAGGTCCTTCATAACAAATTCGGCCATCGGGCTTCGGCAAATATTTCCATGGCAGATAAACAGAATTTTCTTCATACTGCGTTCTCTCCGAATTCTCATCGTTGTCCTCATTATACCACGCATCGACCTTTTCGTCGAGAACACTTTCCAGATGTGCGAAATCCTCGATCATTCGCAGAAGCTCCGACTTGGATAGCTTCTGTGCAGTAGCCTGCCGGATGTACCAGCAGTGTTCCTCTGCGGTCAACTCCGCCTCCATGATCACAACATTCTGCGTCCAATTCAGGCAAAGCGCTTCGCCAAGCAGTTCCGGCATGCTGCTATACAATTGCCAAAAGTTCCGCATCCGGCGCACATTGCGCGGAGAGAAGCCGGTCATATCCGGGTACTGTTCTTTCAGGAACTCTGCGGCAGCTACTGCCGCACCCTTTTCCGAGCGGGCACAGACGGCCTTGCCGATTTCGCAGTACAGTTCCATCTGCGGCAGATCTGCTTTCATGACAGATTCCAGTGTGGCAAACATTGTGCTGTAGTCCACAGCCTTTCGGATATTCATAGCTTCTCCTTTCCGGCGCACAGCGCCTGATCAACGCTCAAAGCAGAGAAAAGCGCGGTAACGCTGCCGTGTTTTTCTCTGCTTTGACCTGTTTCAGTACATGATTTTCTGTCGGATCTCAATGCCACCCTTCAGCGTGACTGCGATCTCATCCTTGGAGAGGACTTTTACTGTCTCCACCAGTTGACGGACGGCGCTTTCGTCCCATTCCGTAATGTGGGGTGATGCGTTTTCCAAGGTCTGTGCTGCATCCATGATGCGCTGGTTGGCTTTTGCCTGTTCCTTGTTATCTGCGAGGATCCCGGAACGCTTTTCTTTCAGGAGGGTTTGCTCGTCCAGTATCTCCTTGAACTGACCGCCATAGGCAGCCGGATCATCCGTGGCCTTTTCCAGCAGTGTTTGGAACTGCTGCTCCAGCACCCTCAGCCTGCATTCAATATCTCCAAGGCTCATTGTGCCACCAGGGAATGGGATGAGCTCCGTTTCCATTGCAGCTGTGATCTGCCGAATCAAGCTATTCTTGTCAGCCATGGCTGTATTCAGGACTGTGAGGATCGCTTGCTGGAGTGGTGCTTCATCCAGTGTGGGCGAATTGTGGCAGTATTTCTTACCGTAGTCCAATCGGCTCACACAGCGCCACACGACTCGCTTTTCACCGTTTCGTGTCCATGTGCAGCGGCGATACAGGGTCCCGCACTCACCGCAGACCAACCGCTCCGAGAGCGCATACTTGCTGGCGTAGGAGGCCATCCCTGTGACTGCGTTTTTAGAAGGACTCTTTGCTGCATTCCGCCGTGCCATCTCCGCCTGTACGGCATCATACTTTTCACGGCTGACAATGCCCTCGTGGTGATTTTCAATGAGGTACATGGGAAGCTGGCCTGTATTCTTGATGGCCTTGCGGTTGATAAAGTCCTGCCGGAAGGTCTTCTGCATCAACACATCACCGCAGTATTTTTCATTCTGCAGGATGCTACGGATGCGGGAAATGGTCCACTCCGGAGAATCCTCGAAGCACTTGACGCCTTGCTGTTCCAGTTCATCTTTGATCATCCGCAGGCTGGCTCCGGTGAGATAGCGCTCATAGAGCCATCGGACGATCTCCGCCTGTTCCGGAATGATCTCCGGCTGACCATCCTCACCCTTGCGGTAGCCATACAGCTTTTTATATTGGATGCTGACCTTTCCTGCTTCCATGGCACGGCGTTTACCCCATGTGACATTGGCGGAGATGGATTCACTTTCAGATTGGGCGAAGGCCCCGGAGAGGGTGATTCGCAGCTCACTGTCCTCCTCCAGAGAATTGATATTTTCCTTCTCGAAGATGACTGCAATGCCAAGCTGTTTGAGCGCCCGGATATAGTAGAGGCAGTCCACCGTGTTGCGGGAGAAGCGGGAAACCGACTTGGTCAGGATCACATCGATTTTCTTCTGGCGGCAGTGCCGGATCATCCGCATGAAGTCCTCGCGCTTCTTGGCCGAGGTTCCGGTGATGCCCTTGTCCGCAAAGATGCCAGCCATCGTCCAAGCGGTGTTGGACATGATTTTATCGGTATAGTACTCTTTCTGCACCTCATAGCTGTTTGCCTGATCCTCCTCTTTGGTGGAAACTCGGCAGTAAGCTGCCACCCGGAGCTGTCTGCGGGCTTCTGCCTGACGGGTGGCTTCCGGCTTGGCAGGGATCTTAATTACTCTTGGGGCATCCTCTTTCATTGCAGGTCGCTCCTTTCTATGACTTGCCCATTTTTTAATCGCAGTTTGACATTTTGGCGGGTCACCTGCACCTCGGACACGGTGCTTTTCAGAAGATCAGCGTTCAGTTCCGCCACGCATTCGAATGCGGAGAAGAGGCGCCGGAGGCGATTTGTTTCATATTCTT